>JAKEFM010000217.1 GCA_022616055.1 Planctomycetota bacterium | reverse complement strand
GGGGTCGCGCTCGGCTGCGGGATCCGGCCCCGCCTCGGCCGGATCGACCCCTACGCGATGGCCGCCTCCGCGATCGACGAGGCGCTGCGCAACGTCGTCGCCGTCGGCGGGGATCCCGCGCGGACCGCCCTCCTCGACAACTTCGCCGCCGGGAGCCCGGACCGCCCCGAGACCCTAGGCGAGATCGTGCGCGCCGCGAAGGCGTGCCGCGACGTCGCGATCGCCTACGGAACCCCCTTCGTCTCCGGGAAGGACTCCCTCCACAACGAGTTCCGGCACGAGGGGGTCGCCCTCGTCGTCCCCACGACGCTCCTCGTCACGGCGCTCTCCCGGGTCGAGGACGTCGGGCGGTGCGTGACCCCGGACCTCAAGGGTCCGGGGAACCTCGTCTATCTCGTGGGCCTCACGAGGGCCGAGATCGGCGGCTCCCTCTTCCTCGAGGTGCGGGGGGCGGGCCCCGGGCGCTCGGTCCCCGGGCTCGACACGAAGGTCGGGGCCTCCGTCCTCCGCTCGATCGCGCGCGCGATCGAGCGAGGGACGGTCCTCTCCGTCCACGACCTGAGCGAAGGAGGGCTCGCCGTCGCGGCGGCGGAGATGGCGATCGGGGGGGGCGTCGGTCTCGACCTCGACCTCCGCTCGGTCCCGACGGCGGCCCCGCTCCGGGAGGACGTCCTCCTCTTCTCGGAGTCGAACTCCCGCTTCCTCGTCGAGGTCCCGCCCGGCTCCCAGGAGGCGTTCGAGGACGGGCTCGGCGAGGTGCCGTACGGCCAGGTCGGGGAGACGACCACCGCGTCCCGCCTCCTCGTCCGTTCCCTCGAGGGAGGGGTCGTCCTCGAGCAGCCCGTCGAGCGCCTGCGCGCGGCGTGGAAGGGGACCCTCGCGTGGTGAGGGCCGCGGTCCTGCGCTGCGCCGGGACGAACTGCGAGCGGGAGACGGTCGTCGCCCTCGAGCGCGCGGGCGCCCGGACCGATCTCCTCCACGTGCGCCAGCTCTACGACGCCCCCGCCCGCCTCGGGGAGTACCGGCTCGTCGTCTTCCCTGGCGGCTTCTCCCACGGAGATCACATAGGCGCCGGGAGAATCCAAGGACTGGAGACCCGACTCCACCTCCTCGACGCGCTCCGCTCCCTCGTCGAGCGCGGCGGGCTCGTGCTCGGCATCTGCAACGGGTTCCAGGTCCTCGTCAAGTGCGGCCTCCTCCCGGGCCTGCGTCCGGGCGCGATCGACGCGACCCTCGCCGCGAACGACTCGGGGAGATACGAGGACCGCTGGGTGCGGCTGCGGGTGGAGGACTCGCGCGCGTCCTGGCTCCCGCGCGGGACGATCCTCGAGCTCCCCTCCGCGCACGGGGAGGGGAAGTTCCTCGCCCGCGACGCCCGGGTCCTCGAGGAGATCGAACGGGAGAGGCTCGTCGCCTTCCGCTACGTCGGCCCTTCCGGGGAGGCGGCGACGTATCCGTGGAACCCGAGCGGCTCGCAGGGAGGGATCGCCGGCCTGTGCGATCCGACCGGCCGCATCCTCGGCCTGATGCCCCACCCCGACCGCAACTTCCTCTTCCACCACGCCCCGGACTGGACGCGGGGGGGCGAGCGCCGGGAGGGGGCGGGCGCCGAGCTCTTCCGCGCCCTCGTCTCCGCCGCGCAGGGCTAGGGGCCCCGAAGACCTCTTCGATGCGCTCCCGGGCGCTCCTCGATCGCCTCCCCTTCGGCCTCGCGAGCCGCAAGCCCCGCGCCTACCGCGAGATGCTCCGCGTCGCGTGGGAGAACCGCGACCGCCTCGGCTACGCCTGGCGGATCCTCCGCCACGGCGTGTGTGACGGCTGCTCCCTCGGTCCGCGCGGCCTGAAGGACGACGCGCAGGACGGGATCCACCTCTGCCTCACGCGCCTGCGGATGCTGCGCCTCAACACGATGCCCGCGCTCGAGCCCTCCCGGCTCGCCGACGTCGCGGGGCTCGCCTCGATGGAAGGCCGCGACCTCCGCTCCCTCGGCCGCCTCCCCTACCCGATGATCCGGCGCCGGGGGGAGCGCGGCTTCCGCCGAGCCCCCTGGGAGGAGGCGCTCGAGGCGGCGGGCGCCGCGATCCGCGAAACGCAGCCCGGCCGCGTCGCGCTCTACACGACCTCGCGGGGCCTCACGAACGAGGTCTACTACGTCGCCCAGAAGTTCGCCCGGATCCTCGGGACGAACCACGTCGACAACGCCGCCCGCCTCTGTCACGCCGCCTCGACGACGGCGCTGAAGGAGACGCTCGGCGTCGCCGCCTCGACCAACTCCTACTCGGACTGGATGGCGGCGGACTGGATCGTCCTCCTCGGGACCGACATCCCGAACAACCAGCCGGTCGCGATGAAGTACTTCCACCTCGCGCGGAAGCGCGGGGCGCGCTTCGCGGTCGTCAACGCCTACCGGGAGCCGGGCCTGGAGCGCTACTGGGTCCCCTCCGTCCCGGGGAGCGCCCTCTTCGGGACCTCCTTCATGGACGAGTTCTTCACCGTGGCGGTCGGCGGGGACGTCCCCTTCATCAACGGGGTCCTGAAGCATCTCCTCCGGATGGGGGCGATCGACCGGGCCTTCGTGGAGTCGCACACGACCGGCTTCGAGGAACTCGCCTCCTCCCTCGACGCGCAGTCCTTCGAGTCCCTGGAGGCCGCCTCCGGGACGAGCCGGGAGGAGATGGCCCGCTTCGCGAGGACCTACGCGGGGAAGGAGCGGGCCGTCTTCATCTGGAGCATGGGGCTCACCCAGCACAGATTCGGGGTCGAGAACGTGAAGGCGGTCGTCAACCTCGCGCTCGCCCGGGGGATGATCGGCCGCCCCGGATGCGGGCTCGTCCCGATCCGCGGCCACTCCGGGGTGCAGGGGGCCTCGGAGTGCGGGGCGGTCCCGAACGCCCTGCCGGGCGGGGGCCCGCTCGACCAGGCGAACCTCCGGCGCATCGGAGATCTCTGGGGCCATCCGGTCCCGACGGCTCCGGGGCTCTCCGCCCCGGAGATGGTGGACGCCGCCCGGCGAGGGGACCTCGACGTCCTCTACTTCCTCGGCGGGAACTTCCTCGACACGCTCCCCGAGCCCCACGCCGCCCGCGAGGCCCTGGCGCGCACCCCCTGCCGGATCCACCAGGACCTCGTCGTGAATGGTTCGATGCTCGTCGAGCCACGCGATCTCGTCCTCCTCCTCCCGGCCCGGACCCGCTACGAGCAGGAGGGAGGGGGGACGGTGACGAGCACGGAGCGGCGGATCCGCTTCAGCCCCGAGGTCGATGGCCCGCGCGCCGGCGAGGCGGAGTCGGAGTGGCGCATCCTCGAGCGCCTCGCGGAGCGCGCCCTCCCCGCCGAACGGAGGGACCTCGTCCGCTGGAAGGACGCCCAGGCGCTGCGGGAGGAGATGGAGCGCGCGATCCCGATCTACGCCGGGCTCTCCCGCCTCCGGCGCGAGGGGGACTCCTTCCAGTACGGCGGGCCGATGCTCCTCGAAGGAGGCGTCTGTCCGGGCCTCCCGGGAGGCCGCGCCCGGTTCACCGCGCTGCGTCCGCCGGGCAATCCCCTCCCCCCCGGCTCCTTCTACCTCGCGACGCGCCGCGGCACCCAGTTCAACTCGATCATCTGGAAGGACGACGACCCTTTCACCGGCAGCCGCCGGCGGGACGAGATCCTCCTCTCGCCGCAGGACGCTTCCAGGCTCGGGGTGGCGGACGGGGACGCCGTCCGGCTCCGCTCCTCCTGCGGGGAGTTCCGCGGGATCGCGCGCCTCGCCCCGGTCCACCCCGGGACCCTCCAGGCCTTCTGGCCCGAGGCGAACGTCCTCCTCCCGAGCCGGCTCGATCCGGCGAGCCGCGAGCCCGACTACAACGTGGCGGTCACCCTCGAGAAGGCCTGAGTTCGCGGTACAGGCTCCGCGGGGCCCAGGCCGAAAGGGAGCCCCGGCTTGCCCCGCTCCCGCCGGTTCCCCGACGAGGAAGGCTCCCCCTCGACGTTCGCCCGCCTCGCCGCCGACGCGGCGCGGGCGGAGGTCGTCCTGGTCGGGGACTTCCACGGGTTCCTCCGCGCCCAGGAGAACTTCCTCCACCTCGCCCGCGCCCTCGCCGCCCGCGGCGATCTCCCCGCCCTCGCCCTCGAGGCGTTCGCTTCGTCGGGGAACCGGGTCCTCGCACGATTCCTGCGGGGCAGCCTCGCGGAGGGCCCCTTCCTCCGACTCTGCCGGCTGCGCAGGACCTGGCCCTTCGACCTGAAGGGACTCCTCCGGATCCTGCGATGGGCGCGCCGAAGCGCTTCGCCGGTCTCGGGGATCGACGCGCCGGGCGACGTCGCGCGGAGGAGCCGCCCCCTCCGGGAGCGGCGTCTCGCCGCCGCGATCGAGAACGCCCTCGCCCGGCGCCGCAACCGCCCTCTCCTCGTCCTCGTGGGGCAGACCCACCTGCCGGCCCTCGCGGGGCTCCTCGCCCGGCGCCGCGTCCTCACCGTCTCCTTCGTCGCGGGGCGCCCGCAGGGCGCTCCCACCCACGTCTTCCGGAGGAGCCCGAGCGGGTTCGCGGTCCGGGGCTTCTCCCCCCTCCTCGCCGAGCAGGAGTTCCTCGACCGGGGCGCGCTTCCCGGGGACTCGACCGACCGGGTCGCCGACCACGCCGCGCGGCTCGCCCGCACCCTCGGCGCTCCCCCTCCGGATCCCTCCGGGATCGGCGTGGTCGAGGACCGCGAGCGCCTGCGCCGGGCGGGACGCCTCGCGCTGCGCGACGGCAGCCAGATCTTCGTGCGCGGCGCCGACCCCTGCGCCGCCGCCGAAGCGGCCTCCCTCGCGCTGGCTCCCCGCCGCTCCAAGCGGGCCGGACCGCTGTCCGCCTTCCTCGAGGAGGTGCGGGAGGCGGCGCTCGGATTCCTCTCCACGCGCCTGCTCGATCCGCATCGAGTCCCCCGGCCTCCGCACCGCCACCTCCCCCGCTCGGCGGGCTTCCCTCCGGGGTGGGCCAGCGCCCTGCGCGGGATCCGCCGCGGGCTCGCCCGGTGGCTCGATCGCGGCGAGGCGGGAACGCTCCGCGCGTGCCTGTCGGCGGCACCTCCGGCCGTCGGGGCCGCCGCGGCCCGCTCCCTCGGGGAGGTCCTCGCCAGCCGGTGGACGGGGAGCCGGCTCCCGAGGCGCTCCGTGCGCCGCCTCCTCCTGTCCGGGCGCCCCTCCTCCCGGCTCGCGCCCGACCTGCGCCGGGCATTCCTGCGCCCCCGGCGCTCTTCCCGGTAGATTCTCGGGAACCCCGGCGACCCCGCCGTCGTTCGACGAGCCGGCCGCCCCCTCCCCGTGGAGATCCCCCGTCCCTCGGACGACGAGCTCGTCGCGCGCGCCCGCCGCGGCGAGGAGGAGGCCTTCGCCCTCCTCGTCGGCCGCTACAAGGACCGGGTCGCCTCCTTCCTCCACGGGATGCTGCGCGACCGCGACGCGGCGCTCGACCTCGCGCAGGAGACCTTCCTCCGGCTCTACCGCCACCTCCCCCGCTACCGGCCCGAGGGGAAGTTCGCGACCTTCCTCTTCACGGTCGCCTCGAACGCCGCCCGCGACGCCCTGAAGGCCCGCCGCCGGGCGGGGATCCTCTACCTCTCCGAGTACCGGGAGGTCCTCGAGGCGGGCGCGCGGGTGCGGCCGGCCGATCCCCCCCCGAGCGGCCTCGAGCGCGACGACCTGCGGCGGATGGTCGCGGCCGGCCTCGACCGCCTCCCCGCGGTCTACCGCGAGGCGCTCCTCCTGCGCGAGACGGAGGACCTCGCCTACGAGGAGATCGCGCGCGTGGCGGGATGCTCCGTCGGCACCGCGAAGTCCCGGGTGAGCCGCGCGCGGGTCGCCTTCCGGGCGGCGTTCGAGCGGCTCGATCGGCGCCGGGAGCGCTCCGGAGTGGGCGGGGCGTGAGGCAACCGCCGGGCCCCGGGCGTCGTTTGAAGGGTCGGCGATGAACTGCCCCCAGGCGCGAGCGGATCTCCACGAGCGGATCGACGGGTCCCTCGGGGTGCAAGAGGCCGCCGACCTCGAGGACCACCTCGCGCGCTGCGGGTCCTGCCGCTCCGCGCAGGCCGGCCTCGAGTCCGCCCTCGCGATCCTGCGCGACGCCCCGCGCCTCCGCACGCCCGCCTCCTTCGAGGACCAGGTCCTCGACCGCGTCCGCGCGGAGCGCGCGTCCGCCCGGCGCCTCCTCCCTCTTCACGCGGCGGCCGTGGCCCTCGCCGCCCTGGCGGGGACCTGGCTCGCGATGCCGCGGTCCCGTCCAGACCCGGCCCCCGCCGACGTCTCCCTCGCGGCTCCGGTCCGGAACACCGCCCGGCCCCTCGTGGAGGCAAGCCCCGCCCCTCCCGAGCCGCGGGCGGCCGTTTCACCGGCCGCGCGCGAGGAGGCTCCCGCGGCGCCCAGGATCGACTGGGAGGGGGCGGGGCGGGAGGGGATCCGTCTCGTCGCAGCCGCCGCGGATCTCCTCGCGAGCCTCGCGCGGGCCGCTCCCGCCGAGCGTCCCGCGCCCCAGCCCCCCCGCCCCCGGGCCGGCGATACGCCCCCCCCCCGTCCGG
>JAKEFM010000216.1 GCA_022616055.1 Planctomycetota bacterium | reverse complement strand
GGAAGACCGGCTCGTCGCTCGGCCGGCTCGGCTGTCCCGCCCGCATCAGGTTCGCCCAGAGCCGGAAGACGAGGCCCCCGGAGGGATCGCCGCCGAGATTGACTACGTGGATGGTGGACAGGACGCCGACGGCGCCCGCTTTGCGCAGCCCCTCCATGAGATCGGTCAGGGAGGCCTTGGGATCCGTGGACAGCGCCCACCGGCCCTTCAGCGCGGCGCCCGCCTTCTCGAGGGATCCCTCCACGGACTTCCCGAGGTACACGACCTCGGCGTCCAGGTCGAACGTCTCGACCTCCTGGGGGGAGAAGCAGTAATCCCGCGCGAAGGCGAACCCGACCTTTCCGTCCCCCCGCGCCGCGGACGCGGCGCAGCCGGCCTCGTCCACGACGCGCCGCTTGAGCGGGTAGGCGTGGAACCACCCCTCCTTCGCGCCCGGCGTCCACCCGAGCCGATCGAGGCGGTTGCGGATGAATCGGGCGGTAAGGCGCTGGCCGACGCTGGGGGTGTCGCGCCCGGCCGTGTCGTCGCAGGCGACGAAGGCGACGTCGGCGAGGATCCTGTCGGTCTGGATCGCCGCGAGCCCGCGCTCGAGAGGCGCCGACCGGGAGGCGCGTCCAGGGCCGGCCTGCTGCGCAGGGAGCGCCGCGGCGAACAGGGAGGCGGCGAGCGCGAGGCCGCCGGCCGTGCGCCAGCAGGGAGGAAGCGATCGATCGGGCATCGGGGCGGTCCTCTCGGGGATGGGGGCGTCCCGTCGGTGCCGGTTCCGTCGGCGGTGGGGGGGAGGCGATCCACCCTACGAGCGGACGACCGCCGGAGTTTCACGCGGACAGCCGGACCCGGGCACTCCCCGAATCCCTCTCCGCCAACCGGCCTCCAACCGCGGGGCGGGGGATCGGGTCAGCGTGGCCGCTTCGCCGCGGCCGGATCCTTTTCCGGGTCGAGGAAGGTGACGCCCCAGGGGCCCTCGCCGCTCACCTCGATCACCGTCTCTCCCCGGGCGCCGTCGGAGTGGATTCTCTCGGCCTCGAACAGGATCTCGCCCCCGGCCGGGATAGCCTCGGCGGAGGCGGGATCGAGAACGGCTCCGAACCCCGCGAGGTACGTGCCCGAGAGCACTCGGATCCGCGCATCGACCGGATGGCGATGCGGGTGGGCCCAGTAGCCGTCCGGCATCCGGAACCGGAAGACGAACGGTCCCTTGGCGGAGGGAGTCCCCCGGACGAGGGCGAGCTGCGTCCCCGGCCAGCTCGGCTGCCAGTCGAGCCCCTCCCTGGAGTCCGGGCCGCCGACCTCGTGGACGAAACCCCCCTTGATCACGCAGGCGATGCGCCGCGTATTGCGTATGTCGGCGAGGGGGTCGGCCTCGAGGATCAGGAGGTCGGCGAGAGTCCCCGGCGCGATCGTGCCGAGATCGCCCTGCGCGCCCAGCATCTGCGCCGCGTTCCGGGTCGCGGTCGCGAGGGCCTCGGCCGGCGTCATGCCGACCTCCTCGACGTAGATCGCCAGCTCCTCGTGCAGGGTTGGCCGCTCGTCCTGGCCGGGGGTGCCGCTGACGTCGGTGCCGGCGACGAACCGCACGCCTGCCTGGTGGGCGAGGCGGGCGGCGGCGATCGCCCACGCGTCGACGCCTCGCAGGTTGCTCAGGTCCCCTTCCTGGGCGCGTCGGCCTTGGGCCAATCGCCGCGCGATGAACAACGTGGCGTCGAGCCGGGTGCCCCGGCCGCGCATCTCCTCGAAGAGCCGTCCCAGGGTCGACGTCGTCGGGGGCCGGTCATGGGCCCGCAGGCCGAGCGCCGCGGAGTAGGTCTGTGGAAGGGACTCCATCGACTCCAGGGCGAGCATGTGCGCGTGAGAGAGCACGTCCACCCCCGCGGCCACCGCGTCGCTCGGCTTGGCGGGCACTACGGACGCGTGGCTCCAGACCTTGAGCCCGCGCGCGTGGGCCTCCCGGCTCACCGAGCGGAGCAGCTCGGGGGACAGCTCGGCGTACGCCTTGATCCCCGTGGATCCGAACTCCTTCGCGCCGGCCGCCGCGGCGACCGCGTCCTCCTCGGTCGAGACGCCCCGCATCCACGGAAGGCGACCGAGCGTCCCCCCGTGGGCGATTTCGGGAGCCCTGGAGTCGCGGGCGAAGAACTCCGGCCCCGCGACGACCGTGGAGAAGAAGATGCGCGGGGAAGGAGTCGAGCCGGCGCGCGCTGCCAGGGCGCGGTCCCGGAGCACCACCCCGTCCCCGGCCATGTCGCGGATCGCCGTGACGCCGCCGAGGAGGAGGAAGCGAGCGAGGGAGTCCTGCCTTCTCGATTCGACCGTCGGTGACGTGAGATGGACGTGCGAGTCGATGAGGCCCGGAATGGCGTGTCGGCCGCGCAGCTCGAGGACACGCGCGCCGGGCGGCGGGGGGGCGCTCCCGGTCGGGTAGAGATCCGCGACGCGGCCATCTCGGATCAGGATGGAGGTCGCCGGGCGCGGCGGCGCGCCGGTCATGTCGAGGACCGTCGGACCCTCGAGCACGAGGAGGTCCGCGGGGGGCGAGGGGGCGGGGCCGCCGAGGAGCCCTGCGACGCAGCCGATCACGGCGGCCAGGATCAGTGGAAGGCGCGCGGAGGGCATTCGAGTCCTTTCGGTTTCCGGTCCGCCAGTTTCTCGGCGCACGGCGAAGCGGGTGGAGGGAGAGGTCGATTCCGGCTCGTCCTCGGACCGAGGAGGCTCCCAGGACCGCCTCCGCGGCGGCGAGAATGGCGACGTGAGGATCGCCGGAGCGCCACCTGCGCGGTTCGGGGCTGGCCAAACCCGCGCTCCGGAAGGTCCGCGAACCACTTCCCCTCGAAACGCACCTCCGGGGCCTGCGCCGGCGGCCTCGCGAGGTCGAGCGCACGCCACGCGCCGCCTTCCAACGCCTCCAGGACGAGTCTGCCGTCCGGCGCGCGGGTCAGGCGATCGGGGATCCGCTGCCCCTTGAGGAGGATGCGCGCGAACTGCCGCCGCGCGTCGTCTTCCGCCAACCCCCGCGCGCGCAGGCCGAGGTACAGGCGAGAGAGGTCCGTCGCGAGCTCGACGCGGACTCCCCCGAGGAAGGCGAGGCCGAGGCTCCAGGTTCGGACGCCCGTGTCGATCCCCGGTCCCTGCGCCGCCGCGACGATCGAATCCCCATCGAGCACGCGCCACGCGCCGCCGTAGCTCCGCGGGAGATCGATCGTCCGCGAGTAGTCCTCGACGAGGTCGAGGGGGAGGTCCCGGGCGGGATCGTCGAGGGACAGGGACGCGGCGAGGTCGTCGAAAGGGAGCGCGGGCCAAGCCCGCTTGCGGTGGAGCCAGACCATGCGAGCGGCGCTCTCCCCGTTCGCGCTGCCCGACGCCGCGGCCGCGAGGACGACCGGGTCCCCAACGCGGCAATGACGGGACAGGTCGGCGAGGCGAGCGTGGCCGGCCGTGCCCGGCTCGAAGCGAGCCGCGATGTCCGGTGGAAGGCTCGCGAGGAGGCCCTGAAGCCGCTTCGCCGCGGGCGGGCCCTCCGGAAAGAGGCGCCCGAGGAGGGGCCGCTCCTCGCGAAGGAGGGAGTGGGCCTCGATCGATACCAGGACGTGATCCCCCTCGCGGCGGAAGAGCCCTCCGCGATTCGCCGACGCCGCCTGGTCCAGGGCGCGCCGATCCCCCTCGTCGAGCAGGGGATCGTCGTCCCCGCTCACGAGGAACACGGGAACCCCCCCTCCGCGAATCGCCTCGACCACGCTCACGTCCGCCGCCCTGCGGTAGACGAGGCCCGCGAACCAGCCGGCGAGAGGGCCGCGGAAGGCGCGGGCGAACCGTGCGACGACGCTGTCCTCGAGCACCGGCGCCAGGAGCAGGATCGATCGGGGACGCGCGCCCCCCTTCAGAAGGAGCGCGCTCGAGATCGCGCCCAGCGAAACGCCTCGGACGACGACGCGGCCGGGGTCCCCTCCCGCCCGCCGCACCGCCTCCTCCCACATGGCGCGCGCGTCCCGCTCGAGATGGTCGGCGGAGGCCTCGCCGTCCGAGAGCCCGATCCCGGTGTAGTCGATCAGGAGGGAGGCGAACCCCACGTCGGAGAGCTCGGCGCAGAGCTCGCCGTAGTCGAGCCTGGCGGAGCCCACGGAGCCGGAGGATTCGAGGAGGTGCAGGACGATCGGCGCACCCTCGTCGGACGGAACGAAGAGCCCGCGCAGGCGTTCTCCGGAAGCGAGCGCGAGCTCGACGCGCTCCGTCCCCTGCGGATAGCGGGGGAGCGCCCGCTCGAGGTCCACCTGGATCGGCGGCAGGAGGACGGGGGGCGCGAGGCAGCCCCCCGTCCAGGAGCACGACGCGAGCGCCACCGAGCGGGCGAGGACCGAGGCGATCCGACTTCGAAATGTCGTCGTCGCGAGGCTCGTCCGGGCCGGCCGGGTCCGCAGCAGCGGATGGAGGACGACGGCGATCCACAAGACGCCTCGTCCTGAGAGACGGTGGTGGGGGGTCACCTCAAGGAGGTGAGACGCCCGCGGACCCGACGGGAGCACGCTCGCTCGCCGACGTCGCCGCCGGGGAGAGGTCCTCTTCGACCGCCCGGACGATCTCGCGGGCGACGAAGACGCGGTTTCGCGCCCGCCCGGTCGCCTCCTCCAGGATCCCGGATTGGACGAGCTTCGAGACGCTTTTCGCCGCGGCGGCCGGGGTCACGCCGAGTCGCCGAGCCGCCTTCGCGATGGTGAGGGCCGGCACATGGAAGAGTGCTTGGACCAGCTTGAGGAGCAGCGCCGAGGAGCGCGCCGTCTGAAGGCGCCGTTCGTACTCCTTCTCGAGCGCTCGCAGCTTGCCTGCGCGCGCGACCGCGTCGAGGGACTGCTCCGCGACACCCCGCAGGAAGTAGGCGATCCAGCTCTCCCAATCCCCATGTCGGCTCACCGCGAGTAGACGCGCGTAGTACTCCTCCCTCTGTCGCTCGAAGAAGGCGCTCAGGCAGAGGAGTGGCGACGGCAGGCGTCGGTGCTCGCTGAGGAGAAGGGGGATCAGGAGGCGTCCGACTCGGCCGTTTCCGTCGACGAAGGGGTGGATCGCCTCGAATTGGTAGTGGAGGAGCGCGAGGCGCACGAGGAACGGCAGCCCGCCGGACGCCCGAAGGTAGTCTTCGAATGCGGCGAGGGCCTCGTGCATCTCGGGGACGGCGGGGGGGACGAAAAGGGCTTGCTCGAGGTTCGCACCTGGAGGCCCGATCCAGTTCTGGGACGTCCTGAATTCGCCGGGCGTCCGCTCCCCCCCGCGAACCCCGTCCATCAGTGTGCGGTGGAGATCGCGGATCAGGCGCAGGCTGACGGGGACGGGGCGCTCCGGCGACAGTCCCAGCTCGAGCGCGCGGACATGGTTCGCGACCTCACGGACGTCACCCCCCCTCGAAGCTGCGCCCGGCGCCGCCTCGTAGAGGAAGAGGTCCGACAGGGACGCCTCCGTTCCCTCGATCCGGCTCGAGAGTACGGCCTCGCGTCGGACGAAGGGCCCGATGAGGAGGTAGGGGTTCGGAAGGGTCGTTCCGACGCCAGCCAGGATGCCGAGCGAGCGTTCCGCGAGCGTGAGACTCTCGATGAGCTTCGGCTCGAGGGCGATCGCCGGCGGCAAGGGGTTCGGCACGAATGTCCAGTACCCCCCGGAGGCCCGCCGAGGGCGGCCGGCCCTATCCGACTGGAAATCAGAAGGTTGCACCGTTAGATACTTACCCTGCCTTTCAGGCGACGAATGATACTTTAGGGCCAATTCGTAACATAAGGATCGCCGCCACGGAAGGGGAGTGCGCAAACTATTCAGCCACAGGGAGTTGTCACCTTTCGATCGTCTTCCCCCCATCCGCCTTCGTGCCTCGGGAGCTTCCGACCTCGCCCGTGGCTGGATCCCCCCGCGATCGGAGAGGTTTGGAAGCGGCCGAGGCCCTCGGCCGTCCCGGGGAAGGGAAGGCCGCCCGCATACCGCTCAAGTGGGTCGAGTCGCCGATGTCGGCACGGCGAAGTGCGACGGTCGATCGGTCTGCTTCGAAAGACTCGAGTCTCGACATCCGCCAACAGGCGCTCGAAAGAAAGCGAGTGGGAGCGCGCGGTGCGAGGACCGGACCTCAAGCTGCACTTGACCGAGACCCGGTGGGGGCGAATCGCGAAGAAATGCCGGGGAACCGTGGCCGCATCCGGATCGTTCCCCCCCCTGCCTCCCCGGCACAGAATCCGCCCATGGAACCTTCAAGGTCCTCCTCACCCGCCGGGCTCCTCGCCCTGGCGGCGGTCCTCTCCCTCTGCGCGCCCGCGCGTCCGCAGAGCCTCCCCACGGCGGTCGACCGCGGTCTCGCGCGCCTCGTTCCGCCGGACGCGATCGCCCTGGTCTCCTTCCCCGATCTCGCGGGGTCGATCGAGGAGGCCAAGTCCCTCCCCTTCGGGAAGATCCTGGCGGGCGCCGAGATGAAGGAATTCCTGGCGGGCCCCCTCCAGGCGCTCGGAAGCGAGTTCGAGGGGGTTCGATCCCAGGTGCGTCAGGTGGGGGGCCCCGACCCGGGGGTCGTCCTCTCGACCCGCTGGAAGGGTCTCGAGGTCGCGCTGGCCCGCGCCCGTTTCGGGGACCGGGGCTTCGAGTGGGGCATCGCCGCCCGGATCGACGCGGGAGAGGGGTGGGCGGGAGTCCGCGAGCAGCTCGGCCGGGTGGTCGAGCTGGCGAGGGGGAACCCGGGCGTGGGCCGGATGGAGGAGAGGAAGGTCGGGGAACGGACCTGGGTCTTCCTCCACGCGCCGGACCCCGGGCTCGAAGCGGCCTTCTTCTGGACGAACGACGGGCCGGAGATCCACCTGGTCGTGGGCTCGGCTTCGGGCGGGTGGCTCGGGGAGCACTTCGGTCGGATCGCCGAGGGGAAGGGCGGGCCTTCGCTCGCCGAGGAGCCCGACTTCCTCGCCTGCGCCAAGCGAAGCTCCGCCGCGCCGGAGTTCCGCGTCTTCCTCCGGACCCGCCCGCTCCTCGACCTCCTCGCGGTCGCGGCGGACCGCTTCCGGGGCCAAGTCCCGCCCTTCGTGACGGGGACGAGCGTCCGGGCCCTCGCGGCGGCGCTCGGACTCGACGGACTGCGCGCGCTCGCGCTCACCTCGACCGCCGAGAAGGACTGCTGGGTGAACGACCTCGTCCTCCTCGCGCCGGCCCCGCGACGGGGGCTCCTCGCGCTCGGGGAAGGGGCGACGCCGGATCGCGAGCTCCTCAAGCGGGTTCCCGCCGAGGCCGTCTCCTTCTCGGCCGGGAGCCTTCCGCTCGCGGCGCTGTGGGACGCCCTCCTCGCGGGCCTCGCCACCCTCGGGAAGGACGCCGAGGAGCCGGCGAAGGCGGCGCTCGCCGCTTTCGAGGAGAAGAACGGGATCCAGATCCGGCGGGACCTCCTCGGCGCGCTCGGCGATGGGGCCGTCTCCTACTCGATGCCCTCCCAGGGGCTCTTCGCGCCGGGAGAGTCCGCGTGGCTGATCCGGTTGCGCGATCCGGCCGCCTTCGAGAAGGGGGCTCCGGCGATCGCGAACGCCCTTTCCGGGGCGGTCCCCTTCATCCAGACGAGGGAGACCGCCCACGAGGGGACGACGATCCGCTCCTTCTCCATCCGGCCGGGAACGTCGATCGGGCTCCCCCAGGGTCTCCCCTTCAATCCGGTGGCCATGGTCTCCCCCGGGTTCGCGGTGAAGGGGGATCTCCTCGTCTTCTCCATGAACGTCCAGTCGCTGCGACGCGCCCTGACGCGCCTCGCGTCGGAGCCGGGCCCGGGCGCGGAGACCTCCCCCGGCTATCGCCGGTTCGCCGCGCGGGTCCCGGAGAAGGCGAGCTCGATCTCCTACGGCGACCCGCGACCCACCTGGGAGATGGGCCACTCCATAGCGAGCGGCGTTCTCCCCGCCGTCGCCTCGGGCTCCCCGTTCGACTGGAGCGCGATCCCCCCCGTCGAGGCCCTGACGGCTCCCCTCTTCGGCTCCGTCTCCTACTCCGAGGCGGACGCCGAGGCGATCCACCGCCGCACGTTCTCCTCCTTCGGCGCGGACGGGGACCTCCTCCTCGTGGCGGGACTCGCGGGGGGGGCGGCAGCGGCAGTGGCGCTCAGGCCCGCTCCCGTGGCGGCGGCGGCCCCCGCGAGGGCGCCAGCCGACTTGCTCGCGGGGCTCGAGGTCCATCCGCTCGAGCATGTCCGGTTCCTGACCGACGCCGACAAGGAGACCGCGCAGCAGCTCGGGGTCCAGGCGGAGGCCACCTACGCGCACATGAGCCGCCTCCTCGGCGGGGAGCCGAGGGAACTGCCCCTCCTCCTCTACGGCTACGCGACGACCGCGGGCTACAACCGCTTCGCGGGCTCCTTCGGCGACGACCACGCCTCCGTCTACGGCGGCTACATCGCCACGCGCGAGGCGAGCGCGCCGGCCGTGGCCACGATCGAGTCGAAGGACTGGGCGTCGCTCCACCTCCGGCACGCCCTCGCGCACATCTACGTCCGCCGGCTCGCCGGCCCCGAGCGGTCCGGCGCGATCCCCCCCTGGTTCGAGGAGGGGCTGGCGACGTACGTCGAACGGTTCGCGGACGAGTCGCTCCGGTCCTGGTCGATCGACAACCTCAAGCGCCGCGGGGGCCCGGGCTCGCTCGCCGGGTTCGGGCGCACCTTCCGGCTGGACGCCGCGGATCCGGAGGCCTCCCAGCGGCGGATGCTCGAGGCGGGCCTCCTCCTCGCCTACTTCGCCCACGGCTCCGACGGGGCGGAGCTCGGCAACCTCAAGACCGCCCTGCGGGCGCTGCGGGAGGGAACTCGCCGTGAGGTCGAGGAGTCGGTCGGCGCGCTGCTCGCCGACGAGAAGGGGCTGGAGGAGAGGGTGCGCGCCTTCGCCGGTTCGCGCTGAAGCGGAGGCGGCCCCGGAAAGAAAGAGAGAGACCCGCCGTCGGCGGCGGGTCTCTCGTGGGTTGGCGGGTGGAAGGTCGCTACTTGCCGACGCCGAGGCGGCCCTGGAGCTCGGCGGCCGAGTACACGGCGACGGTCCGGCCGGAGGCGTCCGTCACGATCCGGCCCCCCTCGGGGGTCGGAGTGGCGGTGTAGAGCGTCCGGCCGCTCGAGTCGGTCGCCACCGCGAGGTCGCCGCAGCTCTCGATCCGGACGCTTCCGGCGGGCGAGCCCGCGCGCGAGCGCTCGATCGTCACCGCGTTCCCCTCGGGGCTCGGGGCGAGGGCGATCACCTCGTCCCCGTTCGAGAGCTTCCGGGGCGCCTCCGACTTCTCCTTGTCGTTCCCCTCGAGCGGGTTGTTCCCCGTCCAGAACTCGATCGAGTTGAAGACGAGGGCGTCGATGGTGAGGCAGACCGGGTAGACGCCGACGGCGCACAGGGTGAAGAAGATGATCTCCTTCGCCCAGCGATCCTCGGAGACTCGCCCGTTCCACTTGTGGAGACGCTTCGAGAGGCGGAAAGGCCCGTAGCAACCGGCGCCTGCGACCCCCGCCCCGAGGAGGAGCGTGGCCGCCATCGCGGCGCAGATGGCCTTGCGAACGTTCTTCAATTCATCTCTCCTGTGGTGGGGGATCGGGTATGGAGGGCCGTAGATCGGCCGGGGTCCCGTCCCGGCTTGACCCCTTCTCGTCCGGGGGGCCGGAAAGCGCCACGGGGATTGGACTTGAGAAAACGAACAGACCCGCCGGCGGCGGCGGGTCTTCACTTCGAAGGGGTTGGCGCGCCGACTCCGGCGCTCGCCCCTCCCCGTGCGACCGCAGCGGGTCGGCCGGGAGGCTGGCGACCTTGGCGTCCTCCTCCACGGAGCGGGAGATCGCGATCCCCCCATCTCCGTCGACCGTGCCTCGGGGGGACGACTACTTCTTCTTCGTCGTCTCCTCGGACGGATCCATCGGGTTCTTGCCCGACCACCACTCGATCGAGTTCAGGACGACCGCGTCGACCATCGTGCAGACCCCGTAGGCGGGGCTGATCACGATGAAGATGAACTCGTTGATCCAGCGGTCCTGGGTCGCCTCGCCGTTCCAGTGGTGGAGCTTGCAGGTCAGCTTGAAAGGCCCGTAGCAACCGCCGGCCACGAGCAGGAGGGGCACTGCCAGCGCCCCGAGCACGGCCTTGCGAATGTTCTTCATCGTCCCTCCGGACTGGGGGTGAAAGGGGGGGGGAGGGTAGGGGGGGCCGGCCCCCGATTTCAACCGGCTCCCCCGGCGGTGGGGTGGGGAAGGGCGGATGAACCACCCCGGATGGCCTCCTCGGGCGACGGTTGGGGGGGGAGGGGGAGGGCGCGTCGCAGCCTCCTGTCCCGTCCACAGATGACGTCGAGGAGGAGCTCCTCGAAGTATAGGGCATCGAACGGAAACCGCGCTGCCGATTGGAGATAGCCAAGGAAGGCGCGCCAGGGCCTGCCGAGGAGTCGGTCCTGGCGGGCGCAGGCTCGCAGCGCCCGGGCCCGGGCCCGCCACTCGACGAGCCGGGCCCGGAACCCCCGAGGCGGGGCGCCGAGGACCGAGAGCGCCTCCCCGAGCGGCTCGGCCTCCCCCCGGGCGCGGGCGCGGGCGCAACGTCGCACGAGCCCCGCCATCGCCTCCTGGCGGACGGCGTTGCGGCCCGAGACCCCCTCGCGATGGATCCGCCACCAGTAGAGGAGGAGGGGGAGGTTGGCGAGACGTCCCCGCTCGGCGAGCCGGGTCCAGAGGTCGTAGTCCTCGACCAGGCGCATCGCGGCGCGGTAGCCGCCCGCCGCCCGCAGGGCGTCGGCGCGCATCACGACCGAGCCGTGCTGGAAGCGGTTCCCCGCGAGGAGCCCGGCCCGGATCTCCGCGTCGCCGCATGGGACCGGGAGCTCGTAGAGGATCCGGTCCTCGGCGTCGATCGCCGCGAACCGCGTCCCGACGAGGACGTGGGACGGGCTGCGCTCGAGGAACGCCACCTGTCGCCCGATCCGGTCCGGCGCGCACAGGTCGTCGGCGTCCATCCTCGCGAGGTAGGTCCCCCGGGCGATCTCCATCCCGAGATTGAGCGCGCCGACGAGTCCGCGCCCGCCGGACCGGACGAGGAGGACCCGGGGGTCGCCGACGCGCTCGACCCACTCGGCCGACCCGTCGCGGCTCCCGTCGTCGACGGCGATCACCTCGAGGTCGCGCATCGTCTGGCGCAGGACGCACTCGAGGGCGGCCGGGAGGAACCGCCCGGGGTCGCGGAACGGGAGGAGGACGGAGACGAGCGGCTTCACGCGCGGCTCCTTGGCCAGGGGAGGCGGGGGAACCGCAAGAAGACCCGCAGCGCCTCGAGGTCCTCGCGGCGGAACGCGCCCGTGACGCGCCCCACCCCGTAGTAGGCGGCGGCCATCGCCGGGGCGCCGAGCCCCGCGCCGAGCCACGGGTTCCCGTGGAGGAGGCTCATGGCGAGGATGCCGACGGCGACGCAGGCGCCGAGGGGGAGGAGGAGGGTCGCGAGCCTTCCGACGGGAGGCCGGACGGAGCAGGTCACGGCGGCGGCTCCGACGGCGAGGCCGCTCTCGAAGAGCTGGGAGGCGGTGTTCGCCCAGGCCGCTCCGAGCGCGCCTCCGCGCGGGATCCACGCGAAGTCGAGGCCGACGTTCGCGGCGGCGCCGGCGGCGACGACGGGGATCATCCAGGGGGCCCTCGACGAGGAGAGGACGAGGTGGGAGGCCGCGCTCGTGACCATCGAGAGGACCGCGCCGACCGCGAGGACCCGGACGACCGGGACGCAGGGGAGGAAGCTCTCCGAGAAGACGAGCGAGACGAGCGGGCCGGCGAGGACCGCGCCGAGCGCGCCGAGGGGGAGCCCGACGGCGGCCATCTGGAAGAAGGCTCCCCGGTAGAGGTCCGCGGCGGCGGCCTCGCCGCCGCGCGCGCGCCGCTCCGGGTACGCCGCGGGGAGGACCGCCGAGATCGAGCCGGGGAGGAGCTGGACCGCCGCGCCGACGACGCCGAAGGGGAGGGCGTAGAAGGCGACCTCGGAGGCGTTCCAGTAGTGGCCGAGGAAGGCGACCTCGAACCGGGTCCACGTGACGAGGGCGAGCGCGCCGAGCGCGAAGCGCGCCGCCGCGTACCGAGCGATCCCGCCGGCCGAGGGGAGGGAGAAGCCCGGAGCGTCCTCCGCGCGATCCCTCTCGCACGCTCGCGCGAAGGCCGCGAGCGCCCCGAGGGAGACGAGGAGCGAGGCCCCGAGCACGCCGGGGACCCCGAGCCCGGCGAGGATCGCCAGCGCCTCGAGGAGGAAGCCCGCCAGGGCGGTGGCGAGCCCGACGCGGGTCGGCGTCGCGAAGTCCTGGCGCGCGAGGAAGTAGGACCGGGCGACGTCGGCGACGGCGAGGGGGGGGACCGCCGCGAACGCGGCGGCGGCGACGACGATCGGCTCGGGCCCCGCCCGGCCGAGGGCGCTCGCGGAGAGGATCGCGCCGATCGGGGCGAGGAGCGCCGCGGCGAGCGCGACGACCGCCGAGGAGCGGCGGGCGAGGAGCCGCGCCTTCGGCGCGGGGAGCCCCGCCCCGAAGCGGACCGTCGCGTCCGCCAGCCCGAGACGGGCGAGGCTCGCCAGGGTCCGGGAGAAGAAGATCGCGAGGTCGAGGTGGCCGTACCCGGCGGGGCCGAGCAGCCGCGAGAGGACGACGCTCCGCAGCGCGCGGACCGCGCCGGTCCCGATCCCGCCGAGGAGGAGCGCCCGGACGTTCCGGAGGAAGACCGTCCCGCCGCCCGCTGCTTCCTCCGGCGCCTCCGGACGGTCGGCGGGAGCGGTCCGGTGCGCGGGCCGCGGCGGCGATGCCGTGCGCGTCGACACTGCGGTTCCTTCATCGGCCGCCCTCCCCTGCCGATTAACGGCGCGGGACCATGCGAACGATCCCCGCGGTTGCGGCGGCCCTCCTCGTGGCGACCGGGCTCGTCGTCCTGCGGCCGCGGCGCGATCCCCGGCCCGCGAACCCGCTCCCCGTCATCCTCTTCACGGTCGACACGCTGCGCGCCGACCGCCTCGGCCTCCACGGCCACGATCGGCCGACCTCGCCGAACCTCGACCTCCTCGCGCGGGAGGCGATCGTCTTCGAGAACGCGATCACCCCGCGCTCGAAGACGACCCCCGCCGTCGCCTCCCTGATGACGGGGCTCCTCCCGCACCGCCACGGCGTGCGCTCGCTCTACCAGCCCCTCTCGGAGGGTCCGGCGACCCTCGCGGGGCTCCTGGCGGAGGCGGGATACGAGACGGCGGCGTTCGTGTCGAACTTCGTCCTGAAGCGCGACTTCTCCGGGCTCGACCGAGGCTTCGAGCGCTACGACGAGGAGATGCCGACCCGCGAGCCCCGCCGCCCGATCCACGAGCGCTCGGCCGCCGACACCGCCGCCGCCGTCCGGCGCTGGCTCGCGGAGCCCCGCGAACGCCCCTTCTTCCTCTGGGTCCACTGGATGGACCCGCACGGCCCCTACCGGCCTCCGGTCGCCCACTTCGAGGCCGCGGGCGCGGAGCGGCTCCCGCGGGAGGCGATCCCCGACTACCAGTACCTCGGCACGGAGGACCGCGCCGCGTACGTCGCGGCCTACGATTCGGAGATCCGCTGCCTCGACGAGGAGATGGGCGCCCTCCTCGGCGAGCTTCGCGCGCGGGGCCTCCTGGACCGGAGCCTCTTCGCCTTCACGGCCGACCACGGGGAGAGCCTCGGCGAGCATGGCGAGGTCTTCGAGCACGGGGCGAACGCCTACGAGCCCTGCGCCCGCGTCCCCTTCCTCGTCCGGCCGCCCGGGGGGAAGGGCGCGCGGGTCCGCGAGCCGGCGAGCCTCGTCGACCTCGTCCCGACCGTCCTCGCCGTCCTCGGGCTGCCCGCGCGCCGCCTCGACGGCCACGCCCTGTTCGACGCCTCGTGGAACATCCTCCCGACGCCTCCCTACCGGCTCCACGAGAGGGAGGACACGGTGCGCGCCGTCCGGTCCGCCGACCGCAAGGTCGTCGCCACCGTCGAGCGGGGGACGATCGTCCGCCTCGAGCGCTACGACCTGCGGGCCGACCCGGGCGAGGCGAATCCGATCGAGCCGGGGGACGCGACCTGGCGCCCGCTCGAGACGGTCCTCGCCCGCTACGTGGAGGAGAGCGTCGATCCGTTCTTGAACCTCGCCGACCTCGTCGCGCGCCGCCGCCGCGAGCTCTCCGCGGAGCACCGGGAGGGGCTCCGCGCCCTCGGATACCTCGGGCGCTGACGGTTGCGGCCCGCGGAGGCCCCTTGCAGACTGGGGCCACGATGTCCGCGGCGGCCCTTCTCCCCCTCGCCCTCCTCCTTCTCCAACCGCAGGAGCGCGAGAAGGACCTGCGACGCGGGAAGTGGAAGCCGCGCGACTGTCCCCCGGGCTGGACGATCCAGGAGACCCGCTCCTACCAAGTCCAGTCGGAGCTCTCCCCCGAGACGACGGCCCTGATCACGGACCATCTCGAGGGGATGATGAAGTCCTACGAGACGTTCCGTCCCTTCCACAAGCCCCGGGACAAGTACATCCTCAAGGTCTTCGCGAGCCGCAAGCACTACCTCGACTACGGATCTCCACCGGGCTCGGCCGCCTACTACAGCCAGGGCGAGAAGGAGCTCGTCTGCTACGACACGGGGAAGATCGGGGGGAAGTCGACGCGCGACCCGAAGCAGGTCGAGGAGGAGGTGAGGAAGCGGCTCGAGACGGAGAAGCCCCCGGACGACGCGCCCGCCTGGCGGAAGGAGGCCTGGCCGATCCTCCAGCAGCTGCGCACCCGCCTCTCCCACGACCTCCTCGGCGTCCTCTCCCACGAGGGGTGGCACCAGTACTTCCACCACTACATCGTCTCCCAGGTCGGCTTCCCCTCCTGGCTCGACGAGGGGCTCGGCGACTTCTTCTACCGGGCGGCGCCGGACGTGGCGGACGCGGAGGCCTTCCGGAAGGTCCCGCCGCTCGACGTGCGCTTCCCCGCGCTGCGCCTCGGCCTCCTCTCCGGGAGGACCGCGACCTGGAAGGAGATCCTCGACTTCACGCAGGAGAAGTACTACGCGGACGCGCAGACGTTCTACGCGCAGGGGTGGTCGATGACCCACTACCTCCTCACCCACCCCGACCCGAAGGTCCGCGCGATCATCCCGAACTACCTCGTCGTCTTCAAAGACAAGCACCGGATGGACCTCTCGAACGCCGCCGCCTTCCGCGGCCACGACATCGGGAAGCTCGAGGCGGGCTGGAAGGAGTACGTCGCGTCGCTCCGGTTCGACGACCCCGAGCTGCAGAGCCTCCTCGAGCAGGCCGAGGCGATCCTGATCAAGCACCTCGGCGGGAACGGGGACGGCTCGCGCTGACCGGGGGTGGGCCTCCCCGGGCTCCTCGGATCCCTCGCGCCCCTCCTCGCGGCGCTCCCGCGCGGGGAGGAGCTTCCCCCCGATCTCGACGCTCGGTGCACGTTCGAGCTCGTCCGCTCGCCCGAGACCTTCGTGCGCGTGAGGATCGAGGCTCGGGGGGCGAAGGAGGGGACGACGAGCTTCTCGATCTCCGAGCGCTGGGGCGGAGTCGAGCATTTCGAGAAGGGGATCCGGGCCCTCGAGGTCCGGGACGCGTCGGGGAAGGCGCTCCCCGCCGAGCGACCCGCCCCGCACCGCTGGTCGGTCCGGCATCCTCCCGGGGCGCCCCTCGAGGTCGTCTACGAGCTGGCGCCGACCGGGGAGCGGATCGGGGACGAGCGCGAGTCGCGCTACCGCCCCGCCGTGCTCCCCGACCTCTTCCACCTCGTCGGAACGACGGGCCTCGTCGTCCCCGACCCCCTCGAGGGGGAGGAGCCCCGCTCGATCGAGATCCGCTGGGTCGGATTCTCCGAGGCGGGCTGGAAGGTCGTCTCCTCCTTCGGGGCGGGCCCCGAGCCCCGCCGGATCCGCCGCCCGCTCCACGAGTTCGTCTACGGCCTCTACGTAGCGGGGGACCTCCGCGTGGTCCCCGTCCCGCTTCGGGGCGGGACGCTCCACGTTTCCATCGCCGGGGAGGACTGGGGCTTCTCGGACGACCTCTACGTCGACCTCGTGCGCCGGATCGTCGTCGCCGAGCGCGACTTCTTCGACGACCACGGCGATCCCCACTTCCTCGTGAGCCTCGTCCCGGTCGGGGAGAGGAACCCGGAGAGGCGCTCCCTCGGGGGGACCGGGCTCACGGACTCCTTCGCCCTCTTCCTCCTCGCGGGGACCGGCATCGAGGAGGAGGCGGAGACGGGCCGGGGCCTGCGCTGGCTCCTCGCGCACGAGCTCTTCCACAACTGGAACGGCCAGAAGATGCCCCGCGTCCAGCCCGAGGCGCTCGTCTACTGGTTCTCCGAGGGATTCACGGACTTCTACGCGCGGCGGCTGCTGATGCGGGCGGGGCTGATCACGCTCGAGGAGTACGCGGCGGACCTGAGCGAGAGGGTCGGCGCCTACCTCGCGAGCCCCGTGCGGAACGAGCCGAACGAGCGGATCCTCCGCGACTACTGGAAGGACGAGAGGGTCGAGCGGCTCCCCTACCTCCGCGGCGAGGTCGTCGCGCTCCTCCTCGACGCCGCGATCCGCAAGGCCTCGGGGGGCGCGCGCAGCCTCGACGAGATGATGCGGGACCTCCTCGCTCGCGCTCGGCGTGGTGATACGGTGAGCACGGAGGGACTCCTCGCCCTCGCGGAGTCCTACGCCGGGAAGGAGTGCGCGGAGCGCCTGCGCCGGACCGTCGTCGAGGGGAGGACGCCGGAGATCCCGCCCGACCTCCTCGCCCCGTGCCTCGAGGGGGAGACGGTCGAGCGCGCCTCCTACGAGCCGGGTTTCGACATCCAGGCTTCCCTCGCCGCGAAGGTCGTCACGGGGGTGATCGCCCAGTCGGCCGCCTTCCGGGAAGGACTGCGCGACGGACAGCCCCTCAAGCGATGGAGCATCCATGGCGGACGGGTCGATCGCCCGATCGACCTGACGATCGAGGAGGAGGGGAAGGAGCGGCGCCTCTCCTTCTTCCCGGAGGGGAAGCCGGTCCCCGTCCCGCGGTTCCGCGTGCGCGCGGGCGCGGGGGAGGAGTGCCGGGCCCGGCTGTGAGCGCGCCCTAGAATCCGCCGCGAGCCATGAGATCCCTCCTCGCCATCCCCTCCCTGGCAGCGATTCTCGGCGCGGGGATCCCCTCGCAGGCGTCCGTGCCGAAGGCCGACGCGGCGCTGTCGGCCCGGCTGGGGGAGCTCGCGAAGGCGGTCCAGGGTGACGTCGGGATCTACGTGCGGCAGCTGAAGAGCGGCTGCGAGGTGGCGCTCCGCGCGGACGAGACCTTCCCGACGGCGAGCCTGGTCAAGGTGCCGATCCTCGTCGGGGTCTTCGACGCCCTCGAGCGCGGCCAGCTCGACTGGAGGAAGCCGCTCGAGTACCGGGAGTCCCGCAAGTACGCGGGGGAGGACCTCCTCGGCTCGTTCAAGGACGGAGAGAAGGTCCCCCTCTCGAAGCTCGTCGCGCTCATGGTCTCCTTCAGCGACAACACGGCGAGCCTCTGGTGCCAGGAGCTCGCGGGCGGGGGGAGCGCGATCAACCGCTGGCTCGGGGCGAACGGCTTCCCGAAGACGCGCGTCAACTCCCGGACGGAAGGGCGCGAGAAGGAGAAGGAGGATTTCGGCTGGGGGCAGACGACGCCGCGGGAGATGGGGGAGCTCCTCGTCCGGATCCGCGAAGGGAAGGCCGTCGGGCCGGTGGCGAGCGCGCAGATGTACCGGCTCCTCTGCCGCTCCTACTGGGACGGGGAGGCGCTCTCCCAGGTCCCGCCCGGCGTCCAGGTCGCCTCGAAGCAGGGGGCGGTCAACGGCTCCCGGTCGGAGGTCGCCCTCGTGAACGCCCCTTCGGGAGACTACGTCTTCTGCGTCGTCACGAAGAACCAGAAGGACCAGTCCTGGAAGGAGGACAACGAGGGGTTCGTCCTGCTGCGCCGGGTCTCGCGCCTCCTCTGGGAGACGTTCGAGCCGGGCTCCCCCTGGAGCCCCTCCGCCGAGGCGGCGCGCTACCGGCCCTGAGTCGCGGAGTCAGGCGGGGCGCTTCCCCTTGAAGAGGTAGAAGAGGAAGCCGAGGGAGGGGACGAGGAGCGCGACGCCGAGGCCGATGCCGCTCGCCAGCGGCCGCAGGACGGCGGCGGGGGCCTTCGTCCCCTCCACGGTGAAGTCGGGGGGGAGGATGGCCGGAAACTGGGCGACGCCCCAGCCGAGAACGACTCCGCCGACGGCGCACGCGGCCCCGGCGGCCGCCGCCGTCTCCCGGCGTGCGAGGAGGAAGGCGAGCGAGGAGAGCCCCCCCGCCCCGGACAGGACCACGAGAGGGGCCGCTCGACGGCGGAAGCCCTCCCAGAGCGAGGGCGCTTCCGTCGCGACGAGGGCGAGGCCCGCCGCCGACAGGAGGCCCATCCAGGCGCCGGCGACGAGGGCGCGCCGTCGCCAGAGTTCCGCCAGGTCCGGGCCCTCCTCCCGTCGCGCGTCCCGCGCGAGGTAGACCGCCGCGAGGTAGGCGCAGGCGGCCACGGAGAAGAAGGCGCCGAAGATCGACATCGGGTTCACCCAGCCGAGGAGCGGGTCCCCGTCCGGGGCGAGCCGGCCCGAGGCGATCGCCCAGGCGGAGGCGCCGAGGAAGAACGGCGCGGCCGTCGAGGCCATCGCGAAGAGCGTCTCCCAGAGGAGGGGCCGCCGGCCGTCCGGGTCCGGCGCCGAGCGGAAGGCGAAGGCCGCCCCGCGGAAGACGATCCCGAGGAGGCCGAGGAGGAGCGGGAGCCAGAGCGCGCGGCAGGCCGCCGCGAAGGCGGGGGGAAACGCGGAGAAGAGCGCGACGAGGACGAAGATCAGCCAGACGTGGTTCGCCTCCCAGACCGGTCCGATCGCCCGGTAGAGGAGCGCCCGTTCCCTCGGCGAGGCCTGGAGGGCCGTGTTGAACTCCCAGATCCCCGCGCCGAAGTCCGCCCCTCCCAGCAGCGCGTAGAGCGTCAGCGCGAGGAGGGTCGCCCCCAGGACGAACAGCTCAGGGGTCACGCGGGTCCGGCGGGATCGGCTGGCGAGCGAGCCGTCGAAGCGCGAGGAGGGTCCCCGCCCCGATCGCGGCGTAGGCGGCGAGCGTCGCCGCGAGGAGCCAGCCCGTCCCGGGAGCGTCGGTCGCGGCCTCCGCCGTCCTCATCACCCCCTGGACGATCCAGGGCTGGCGGCCGACCTCCGTGACCACCCACCCCGCCTCCATCGCAACCACGGCGAGAGGACCCGCGACGAGGAGGGCGCGGAGGAAGGCCCGGCTCTCGGGAAGGCGGCCCCTCCTCCACCGGGCCCAGCCGGCCCAGGCGGAGAGGGCGAGGAGGGCGAGCCCCGAGGCGACCATGAACTGGAAGGCGAGGTGGACGATCGCGACGGGGGGGCGGTCCTCGGGCGCCACTTCTTCGAGGCCGCGGACCGGGACGTCCGCGTCGCCGTGCGCGAGCCAGGAGAGGGCGCCCGGGATCTCGAGCGCGAAGCGCGTCTCTCCTCTTTCCTCGTCGGGAATCCCTCCCACGCGAAGCGGCGCCCGCGCCTGCGTCCGGAATTGTCCCTCGAGGGCCGCGAACTTCACGGGCTGGGTCTTGGCGACGACTCTCGCCGCCCAGTCTCCGGCGAGGATCTGGGCGGGCGCGCAGACCGCGCCCATGGCGAGGCCCAGCGCCAGCGCGCGGCGGTGGAACACGCGCCCGTCACCCCGCAACCGCGCCGCCGCGTGGAACGAGGCGACGAGGAAGCCCGTCACCACGTACGCGGCGAGGACCATGTGGGTCGTCTGGGCCCCCGTCGCGGGGTTGAGCATCGCGGCGATCGGGTCGGCGTCCGCGAGCGCGTCCCCCTCGAGGCGGAAGCCCCGAGGGGCGTTCATCCAGGCGTTCGCCGTGACGACGAACCAGGCCGAGGCGAGACCGGCCGCCGCGACCGGGATGCCACACCACCAGTGCGCCCGCGGCGAGAGGCGGTCCCAGCCGTAGAGGTAGAGGCCGAGGAAGATCGCCTCGAGGAAGAAGGCGAAGGCCTCCAGGGTGAAGGGGAGGCCGATGACCGCTCCGAACGTCCCGACGAAGCGCGGCCAGAGGAGGCCGAGCTCGAAGGAGAGGACCGTGCCGGAGACGGCCCCGACCGCGAAGAGGACGGCGAAGGCCTTCGACCAGCG
>JAKEFM010000215.1 GCA_022616055.1 Planctomycetota bacterium | reverse complement strand
TCGGGCGCCACTCCCATTCTCGGGGACCATCTGGGGGGCCGACCGCGTTCAGCTCAACCCCCATCTGCCCTCGGGACACCTACGAACGTGAAATGCACCCGTTCCTCTCGATGCTCCTAGGGTTGGATCGTGACCGCGAGCGCTGCGCTCGCCGAGACGCCGAGCGGCGGGCAGGGAGGGGAGGGGGAGCTCGGGCCGGCCCAGAAGAACTGGACGAAGGCCTGCCCGCCGGCGAGGGCGGGATTCGCCGGGATCGGGATCCCGACCTGCGCCGCGCCGACCGCGTTGCTCGGTACCGGGAGGACGAAGAACGCGGGCGAGGCGAGGTCGAGCCAGACCGAGGCCCCGAGGAAGACGAACGGCGTTGCAAGTCCCGCGCTGCTGAAGGCGAGCAACCCGGTCGCGTTGACGGGCGCATGCCAGCAGGTGAGAGCAAAGGCGGCGTTCCCGACTTGGGGGATCGAGGTCACCCCGATCGCGAGGGGCCCCGCGCAACCGGGTGTCGAGTCACCGTAGGCGGAGGCGCCCGTCGGGAGCATGTCGAGGCGGGTGACGAAGACATCCTCACCCGCGTAGTACGTCGTGTCCCAGGCGCCCGGGGTCGTGGGGTAGGCGGCAGACCTCGTACTCCCCGCGATCGTCACGACGCCCGAGGCGCCGACCGAGAGCGAGGAGGCCGATTCGGCGGCCGACCCTCCCACGAACGTCGAGTAGAGGAGCTGCTGCGAGGAGGGCTGCGAGGGGTCGAGACGCGTGACGAAGACGTCGGTGGGGTTGATCCCGGCGCCGTTGTACGTCGTGTCCCAGGCGCCCGGGGTGGTGGGGTAGGCGGCAGAGGTTGTCCTCCCCGCGATCGTCACGACGCCCGACGGGTCGACCGAGACCGCAAAGGCATCGTCATTGCCGGCCCCCCCGACGAACGTCGAGTAGAGGAGCTGCTGGGAGGAGGGCTGCGTGGGGTCGAGACGTGTGACGAAGACGTCGCGGCCGGAGGTGGTGGAGGGGCCGTTGTACGTCCAGTCCCAGGCGCCCGGGGTCGTGGGGTAATCTGCAGAGGTGGTCCACCCCGCGATCGTCACGACGGCCGGCGCATCGACCGAGAGCGCGAGGGCCAGGTCGGTGGCCGACCCTCCCACGAACGTCGAGTAGAGGAGTTGCTGCGCGGAGGGCTGCGAGGGGTCGAGGCGTGTGGCGAAGGCGTCGCCGCCGTAGAAGAGGCTGGAGGCGGGGCCGTCGTACGTCGTGTCCCAGCCCCCGGGGGTCGTGGGGTAGTCCGCGGAGAAGGTCCGCCCCGCGATCGTCACCACGCCCGACGCGTCGACCGCGAGCGCGTAGACATTGTCGTCGTCGGCCCCCCCGACGAACGTCGAGTAGAGGAGCTGCTGGGAGGAGGGCTGCGAGGGGTCGAGGCAGGTGACGAAGACGTCCCAGATGCCGTCGTGCGTCGTGTCCCAGGCGCCCGGGGTCGTGGGGTAGTTCGGAGAGCTGGTCCACCCCGCGATCGTCACGACGCCCGAGGGGTCGGCCGAGACCCCGAAGGCGGTGTCGTCGTCGGTCGCCCCGACGTACGTCGAGTAGAGAATCTGCTGGGAGGAGGGCTGCGAGAGGTCGAGACGAGTGACGAATACGTCGCCGTCGAAGGCGGGGGTGGGGCTGCTGTAGGTCGTGTCCCAGGCGCCCGGGGTCGTGGGGTAGTTCGAAGAGGTGGTCGTCCCCGCGACCGTCACGACGCCCGAGGCGTCGCCCGAGAGCGCGTAGGCCCACTCGTTGGAGTCCCCGCCGACGAACGTCGAGTAGAGGAGCTGCTGGGAGGGGGGCTGCGAGGGGTCAAGACGAGTGACGAAGATTTCGTAGGTGCCCGAATACGTCGTATCCCAGGCTCCGGGGGTCGTGGGGTAGAGCGGAGACGATGTGTACCCCGCGATCGTCACGACGCCCGACGCGTCGACCGCGAGCGCGTTGGGGATGTCGTCGGAGCCCGCCCCGACGAACGTCGACCAGAGAAGACCCGGATCCACCACCAGTCCGCTTTCTCCTGCCCACTCCGGCACGACGAACCCGAACCGGTCCCGGCCCCGCACCTCGTATCGCGCCGACAGCTCGCGGCGCCGACCTGACGCGTCCACCTCGAAAGTCTTCGCCCTCGGCTGCCTCAGCGCTCCCACCGCCGTTTCGAGCACGAGCGTCCCCTCCTCGTCGAGGCACAGACCTTCCGCCCCCTCCACCGTGAACTCCACCGCCGCGAGCGACGCCCCGGGCGAGACCACCAGGTCGTACTCGAGGTGGCCCTCCTTCTCATAGAGCCGCACCTCCACGCCGGGCCATGCCCCCCGATAGCGCACCGCGCCGAAGCGGGGTACCCCCGTCTTCCAGGAAGCAGGGTCGTTCCCGAGGAAGTAGGCGTGCACGCCCGCGAGAGGCTCCTCCCCGACGATCTCGCAGGGGCCGGCGCCCGCGAAACGCATCCTCACGGTGGCGCCCCGGGCCGTCCCTTCCGCGCCCTCCCCGCCGCGATCGGGGACGCTC
The DNA here is from genome assembly GCA_022616055.1 of Planctomycetota bacterium. GTDB lineage: Bacteria > Planctomycetota > UBA1135 > UBA1135 > JAKEFM01 > JAKEFM01. Next base: position 196 of record JAKEFM010000215.1, on the reverse strand, counting down.
GAGGCGAAGCCCCCCTCCTCGAGGAACACGGCGGTCCCGCCGATGCGCGCGACGAAGCGGGCCGGGTGCTCCCACTGCCCGAGGTTCGGCACGAAGGCGGCGGGCACGCGTGCGAGCGTCGCGGCGCCCTCCGCAAGCGCGGTCGGCGCGGCCGGCGCCGGGATCCTGAAGGGCGTAGGCTCCGGCTGGGCGACTG
>JAKEFM010000214.1 GCA_022616055.1 Planctomycetota bacterium | reverse complement strand
GGGGGATACCCGGAGGTGGCCCTCGGCGGGGATCCGTCGGCGCGGGCGGACTGGTTCGACGGCTACGTCCGCACCTACCTCGAGAGGGACCTCCAGGACGTCGCCTCGATCTCCGCGCTCGCGGACTTCCGGAGGCTCATGCGGCTCGCGGCCCTCCGGATCGGCGCCGTCCTCAACCAGGCCGACCTCGCCCGCGACGCGGACCTCTCGCATCCGACGTGCCACCGGTACCTGAACCTCCTCGAGACCTCCTTCCAGGTCGTCCGGGTGCCGGCCTTCGCGCGGAGCCGGACGAAGCGGCTGGTGAAGTCCCCGAAGCTCTACTGGGGGGACACGGGGCTCGCCGCCCACCTCGCCGGCCTCGCGACTCCGGGGCAATTGGAGTCGAGCCCGCTCGCGGGCCCCTTCTTCGAGAACCTCGTCCTCGCGCAGCTCCTCGCGTGGAGGGAGACCGTGATCCCGTGGCCGGAGATCGGCTTCTGGAGGACGGTCCCGGGCCAGGAGGTCGACTTCGTGATCGAGCGGGGTTCTCGGCTCCTCCCGATCGAGGTCAAGCTCGGCTCCCGCGCGAACCTCTCGGACGCGCGGGGGCTCGGGGCCTTCGTCGAGGAACATCCGAAGAACGCCCCCTTCGGCCTGCTCCTCCACAACGGAGCCGAGGCGGCGGTCCTCACCCGGAGGGTCCTCGCCGCGCCCCTCCGGTCGGTACTCGGCCTCGAGTGAGGCGCCGCCCCGGGTTCGCCGGCCTTCTGTTCCCGGGGCCGCGACGAGGAGGCGCAGGAGTTCAGCCTGCTCCAAGGACGAACCTGCGGGCGACCTCCCTGGAGATCCTCGCGTCGCTCCAGCGCGGATGGTCCGCGCGAACGGAGGCGCGCACGAGCCGTCTCGCGAAGCGCTCGGCGTCGAACGCGAGGGCGAGACGCTGCGCCGGCGTCATCCTCCGCAGGGCACGGGCGACGGCCTCGTCGAGGACCTCGATGCAGGGGGTGCGCCGCCGCATGGGTGGAGTCTATCGGGCGCCGGGACCGGGCGAGGGGGCCGGATCATCGCTTCGCCGGACTCCGCGCGACCCGCGATGGAAAAGGAGGGGCGTTTCCCCTATCTCCGCGGGCCGCGTGAGCGCCCCCCCGGTCCTCGAGGCGAGGAGACTCGTGCGCGCCTTCCGGCAGGGGAGGCGCGAGGTGCGCGCGCTCGACGGCGTCGACTTCCGGCTCGAGCCGGGGGAGTTCGCCGCCGTCGTCGGCCCGTCGGGGTCCGGGAAGTCGACGCTCCTCCACCTCCTCGGGGCGCTCGACGTTCCGACGGAAGGCGAGGTCCTCTTCGAGGGGCGCTCCCTCCACGCCATGTCGGACGACGAGCGGGCGCGGCTGCGGCGCACGCAGATCGGGTTCGTCTTCCAGTTCTTCCAGCTCTTCCCGACCCTCTCCGCCCTCGAGAACGTCGAGGTTCCCCTCCTCCTCGACGGCCTCTCGCCCCCGCGCGCGCGCGAGCGGGCGCGCGCGCTCCTCGACCGCGTCGGGCTCTCCGAGCGCGGCGGCCACCGGCCGGAGGAGTTGGCGGGAGGCGAGCGCCAGCGAGTGGCGATCGCGCGCGCCCTCGCCCCCGACCCGCGCGTGCTGCTCGCCGACGAGCCGACGGGGAATCTCGACCGGGAGAACGGCGCCCGGGTCCTCGACCTCCTCGGAGATCTTTCGCGCGGGGAGGGACGGGCCGTCCTCCTCGTCACCCACGACGAGCGCGGCGCCGCGCGCGCGGGCCGGACCGTGCGCCTCCTCGACGGCCGCGTCAGCGCCGCCCCGGAGCCGTGAGGGGAGCCTTCGGGTTCTTCTCGCTGCGGCCCCTCTGGAGGAAGAAGGTCCGCGTCGCGCTCTCGGCGGCCTCCGTCGCGATCGGGGTCGCCGCGTTCGTCGCGACGGCGGGGACGAACCGCTCGCTCCTCGCGGCCCTCGAGCAGAGCGCGAGCGCGATGGGGGGGAAGACCGACCTCGAGGTGCGCTCGCCTCTCGGGTGGGTGCCCCTCGACCTCGTCGAGACCGTGCGGGAGGTCGCGGGGGTGGAGGTCGCGCTCCCCTTCTCCGCGTTCGCGATCCGCCTCGCCCGGCCGCGTTTCGAGGAGCCGGTCCTCGTCGTCGGCGTCGACCTCGCCGGGGACGCGGCGCTCCGCGTCTACCGCGGCAGCGGGACGGTCTCCGGGCTCAATCCCCTCGCCCTGCTCTCCGGATCGGGCGCGCTCCTCGGTCGGCCGCTCGCCGAGGAGCTCGGGCTCCCCGTCGGCTCCGACTTCGAGGTCTCCTGCCCGGCGGGGAAGCGCCGGCTCGTCGTCGCCGGGATGCTCGAGCCCGAGGGAATGGGGAAGGCCTTCGCCTCCCGCGTGATGGTGATGCCCGTCGGCCTCGCGCAGTCCCTCCTCTCGGCGCCGGACCGATGCGGGGAGATCCATGTCCTCGTCGCGGCCGGAGCCCCGAAGGAGGAGGTCCGCGCGCGCATCGAGGCGGCGGTCGGGGAGCGCTTCCTCGTCGCGCCCCCCGAGGGGCCCGCGATGCGGATGGAGTCGGTCCTCGGCACGCTTCGGGTCACCTTCCTCCTGACGAGCATCATCGCCCTCGGCGTCGCCGTCTTCCTCGTCTACAACTCGGCGACGCTCGCCGCAGCCGAGCGCGCGCAGGAATTCGGACTCCTGCGGGCGCTCGGGGCGACGCGGCGGATGGTCCTCGCCCTGTCCGTGGGGGAGTCGGCGCTCATCGGGGCGTTCGGGGCGCTCCCCGGCGTCGGCCTCGGCGCGATCCTGTCGAACGCGGCGACCCGCCTCTTCGTGCGGGACGTCGCCGGCGCCTACTTCGTCCTGCCGAGAGTCGAGGCGCGCGTCGCCCCCGAGCACATGCTCGGGGGGGCCGCGGCGGGGATCCTCGCGGCCGCGGCCGCCGCCCTCCTCCCGGCGATCTCCGTGAGCCGGGTCTCGCCGCTCTTCGCCCTGCGCCGCGAAATCCGGGAGGATCCCCTGCGGCTCACCGGCCGACTGCGCGTCGTGGGGACAGCCCTCTTCCTGGCCGCGGCCATCGTCGCGCACCTCCTCGGGCCCGACCGCCTCCCGCACGCGGGGTGGATCGTGTTCGCGGCGATCTCGGCGGCCCTCCTCCTCGGCGTGTGGCCGGCGACCCGCGCCCTTGCCGCTCCGCTCGGCGCGTGCCTGCGCCGGGTCGCGCCCGTGTCGGGCCGCCTCGCCTACGACGGGTTCGTTCGATCGCCGGGCCGCATCGGATTCACGGCGGCGGCGATCGCGGCGGGGTTCGCCCTCGCGCTCCAGACCTCCCTCGTCCTCGGCTCCTGCCGCGAGGCGATCGGCAACTGGGTCGTCCGCACGCTGGGGGGCGACCTCTGGATCTTCCACGGGAGCTTCACGACCGCCTTCGGCGGAGGACCGTTCGGGGAGGACGTCCTCGAGGAGGTGCGGCGCGTCCCGGGGATCGCCCGCGCCGGCTCCGCCCGCGTGCGCCTCCTCCCCATCCACGGGGAGATGGTGATGCTCACGGCCTTCGAGCCCGACGACCACGCGAAGCGGGGGAAGTTCGACTACCTCTCGGGGGACGAGGCGACGACGCTGCGCGAGCTGCCGGGCCGACGCGCCCTCCTGGTCTCCGAGGGCTTCGCGCGCCACTACCGCGTCGCCCGGGGGGAAGGCGTGCGCCTGCCGACGGCGAAGGGGGAGGTCGAGTACATCGTCGTCGGGGTCGTCGTCGACTACTCCTGGCCGATGGGGGTGGTGCTCGTCGATCGAGCCGTCTACCGGGAGGACTTCGGGGATCCGATGCTCGACGACTGCGTGGTCGTCCTCGAGCCGGGGGCGGACGCGCAGACCGTCCGGAAGGAGATCCTCGCGAGGGTGGGGGATCGCTACGACCTCTTCGTCGGGACCCTCGGCGAGTTCCGCGACGAGGTCCTCGCCACGCTCGACCGGTTTTTCGGCTTCATGCGGGCCGAGGTCGCGTCGACTGTCCTCCTGGCGTTCCTCGGCGTCGTGAACGCGGTCTGGATCGGGACGCTCGTCCGTTCCCGGGAGCTGGGACTGCTCCGCGCCGTCGGCGCCCCGTCGAGGACCGTCTTCCGGCTCGTGACGATCGAGGGCCTGCTGATCGGGGCCGCGGGGGGCGCGATCGGCGCGGCCCTGGGCATCGCGGTCGCGGGCGAGGTGCTCTCGGGGCTCTCCATCGAGTTCACCGGCTACGGGATTCCCCTGCGGGTGTCTCCCTGGCCGGTCCTCGCGACGGCCGGGGGGTCGGTCCTCGCCTCGGTCGCGGCCGCGATCCTGCCGGCCCGTGCGGCCTCACGGAGCGGGATCCTGGAAGCGATCGCGTACGAGTAGGGAGCGGTTCTTCCCCGGTCCCCGCGCCCGGAGGGCGGGGGAACTCGCCCGGTTACCTCGGCCGCCCCCCCGGCCTAGGTTCGTCCGGCAGCGCTCGGTTTCGAGGAGGCCCCCTGGACGCCAAGACGGAAGTTCGCGAGGGTCGCGGCTCGCTCCCGGCGATCGCGCAGAGGAACGGAGTTCCTCCGTTCGGGGATCGAGCCCTCCGATCCTGGGCCCTCGCCGGGGTCGTCCTGTGGGCCGCTGCTTCTGGGACTCGAGCGCAGCGGTTCGGATTCCCGCACCAGATGATCCCGCGAGACCAGGGGGCGGCCAAGGCCCTCGCGCTGGGCGACCTCGATGGCGATGCGGATGTCGACGCCTTCCTGGGGAGCACGTATTCGGATCGGGTCTACGCGAACGACGGGACGGGCGCCTTCTCCGACGTGACCGCCACGAGCCTGCCTCTACTTCCCTTCGAGACCGAGGCGGCTGCCGCCGGCGACGTGGACGCGGACGGCGACCTCGACCTGATCGTCGGAGGGTACCCCAACCCTTCCGCGAACCGAGTCCTCCTGAACAACGGGGTCGGCGTCTTCTCCCTCGCGCCGCTGGCGGCAATCCTCTGGCAACTCAGTGGGACCCAGGCGATCGCGCTCGGGGACGTGGACGGGGACGGAGACCTCGACGCGCTCGTCGGCAGTTGGTCGGGGTCCTTCCTCTTCCTCAATGGCGGTTCGGGCATTTTCACGAACGCCACTTATCCCAATCTCCCTATCAATGCGACCGACACGCGCTCGATCGCGTTGGGAGACGTGGACGGGGATGGCGACCTCGACGCACTCCTCGGGAATGCGGGGTCGGATCGGCTCTACCTGAACGGAGGCGCGGGAGTCTTCACGGACGCGACGACGACCAACCTTCCGTTTCCGTCGCCGGGCTCGTGGTCGGTCGCCCTCGGGGACGTGGACGGGGACGGCGACCTCGATGCGTTCCTTGGAACCTATTACGCGGCCGGCCAGCGGCTCCTCCTGAACGGCGGGCCGGGCGTCTTCACCGACGTCACGACCACGAATCTCCCGGCGACCCTCGAACAGACGCGGGCCGTCGCGCTAGCCGACGTCGACGGGGACGGCGATCTCGACGCCTTCGCGGGGATCTACGCCGCCGGCGCAGCGCAGGACCGGCTCTTCCTCAATGGGGGCGCGGGAGTATTCAGCGACGCGACTGCCACGAACCTCCCGGCCCTGCTCGATTCCACGACCGAGGTGGCGTTTGCGGACATGGACGCCGACGGAGACGTCGATCTCTACGTGGGGAACTCCGGGCCGGACCGGCTCTGCCTGAACGACGGCTCGGGCGCCTTCGCCGACCCGAGCCCCCGGGTCTTCCCGGAGGCGGGGGACACGACGAACGCCCTCGCGCTCGCGGACGTGGATGGCGACGGGGATCTCGACGCGTTCGCCGGCAATTCCGTCCCCTCCACGGGCGAGCAGAACCGCCTCTACCTGAACGAGGGGACCGGGACCTTCTCGGACGTCACTGCGGCGAGCCTGCCGGCGCTCCTCGACCTCACGTCGGCGGTCGCGTTCGGCGACGTCGACGGGGACGGCGACGTTGACGAGTATGTGGGCAACACGGGGGGGTTCGGGCCGGGCGCCGGGGACCGCCTGTACCTCAATGGAGGCGCGGGGGTATTCGTCGACGTCACGGCGGGCAACCTCCCGGGCGTGCTCGATGTCACGCAAGCGGTCGCGCTTGGAGACGTCGAGGGGGACGGGGACCTCGACGCCTTCACGGGGAACAGCGCCACGGGAGTTTTCACCCAGCAGAATCGGCTCTTCCTGAACGGCGGGACGGGGACCTTCTCGGACGTCACGTCGACGAACCTCCCGGCCGCAATCCTCTACACCCGGGCGGTCGCCCTCGGAGACCTCGACGGGGACGGCGATCCCGACGCCTTCCTGGGGAACGGCGGCGCCGCCGGCCAGGCGGAGGCGGTCTGGCTGAACGGCGGGACGGGGGTCTTCACGGCGGCGCCGGCGACGAGCTTGCCCGGCTTCCTCGACTCCACGCGAGCCGTCGCGCTCGGAGACGTCGACGGGGATGGCGACCTCGACGCGCTCGTCGGCAACTCGGGCCCGACCTCCCCCGGGCTGAACCGGCTTTACCTGAACAACGGCGGGGGAGTCTTCACGACGGCCCTCGGCTCGGGGCTGTCTCCTCCGGCCGCCTTCACTCAGGCGGTCGCGCTCGGGGACCTCGACGAGGACGGCGATCTCGACGCGTTCTTCGGCAACAACATCACGGTCTATGGCTCCTCGCCGAATCGGCTGTTCCTGAACAGCGGGACGGGAGTCTTCACGGACGTCACGGCCGCGGATCTCCCGGCCGTGGTCGCGGACACCCGGGCCGTGGCTCTCGGGGACGTCGACGGGGACGGCGACCTCGACGTCCTCGCGGGAATCGCGGGCGCCGAGGTCCTCTACACGAACTTCACGCGCCACCTCGCGTGGCGAGGGATCCCGAGGGCAGGCAAGCCGCTCACTCTGGAGCTGCGGGGACCTGCGAACGGGGGCTGGCTCCTCGCCGCGGCTGCGGGGAGCGCGATCGTCCCGCTTCCGCCCGTCGGAACCCTTCGACTTCACCCGCCGACGACTTTCATCGTGGCGGGAGGAGTTCTCGACGCGCAGGGACGAGCGAGCCTCACCTTCCCCGTACCCGCCAATCCGCTCCTCGTCGGAGGCTCGCTCTACTGGCAGGCGATCGTCGGCCCGCCCTTTCGGTTCACGAGCCTCGAGATCACCACAGTCACGAACCTGTGAGGGCGGACCGGCGAGGTCCCGAGCCGGGCCGCGGAACCTCCACGCGATCGCCCTGAGGGAGAGCCAGGAGAAGGTGGGTCCTCCCGTCCTTCCACTGGACGCCGGGGGACCTCGCCGTGTTCCGTGGGGCGCCTTCGCGGACTAGGATGCTGCCTCCTGCGGCCCTCGAGTTCGAGGAGGTAGCCGTGTGTACCGGAGCGGATCTTCGCGCGGGTTCCTGCCCGCTCCCGGCGAGAGCGGGCGCACGGGCACGGTTCGTCGCCGGAGGGTGAGATCTTGCGGCGGGGGATGTGGCTCGCCTCGGTGCTCCTCGCCTCGAGTGTCGCGGCCCAGGCCCAGCGGTTCGGCCTCACGCACCAGATGTTCCCTCCCGACGGCGACGCGTCGTACGCCCTCGCGTTGGGGGACGTCGACGGCGACGGGGACCTCGACGTCCTCGTGGGGAACTACGGGGGACAGAATCGGCTCTACGCAAACGACGGCACGGGGGTCTTCTCGGACGTCACGGCGGCCAGCCTTCCGCCACTGGTCGCGTACACGCGGGCGGTCGCGCTCGGAGACGTGGATGGGGATGGGGACCTGGACGCGTTCATCGGAACGGGGGTCTTCACTTCCCCGGTCGCGCTCCTTCTGAACGGCGGCGGCGGGATCTTTGCGAACGCTCCCGCAGGGAGCCTGCCGCCGTGGCTCGGCCTTCCCTCCTACGCACGAGCGATCGCGCTCGGGGATGTGGACGGGGACGGCGATCTCGACGCGTTCGTGGAGAATCGGCTTCTCCTGAATGGCGGTGCCGGTGCTTTCACCCTGGCTCTCGCTGGGTCCCTTGGCGGTGCCGAGGCGGTGGCCCTCGGAGACGCGGACGGGGACGGCGACTTCGACGTGTTCTTCGGAGGCGGTTCATGCAGTTCGACGGTTCTGTTCCTGAACGGCGGAGCGGGGACCTTCATCAACGCCACGACGAACCTTCCGCCCGGATCCTCCTATACGAGAGCGATCGCCCTCGGAGACGTGGACGGGGACGGCGACGTCGACGCATTCCTCGGGAGGCTGTTGGGCACAGGGCCCTCCCAACTCCTCTTCCTAAACGTTGGGGGAGGGGTCTACGTCGACGCCACCGCGACGAACCTCCCGAACCCTCTTGACACCACCTTGGCGGTCGCCCTGGGCGACCTAGACGGGGACGGCGACCTCGACGCGTTCGTGGGCAACCTCGACGACCCGGTATTGTCCACAGGACAGAACCGCCTCTACCAGAACGGAGGCACGGGGGTGTTCACGGACGTAACGGCGACGAACTTCCCGCCCGTGCTCGACGCGACGACGGCCGTCGCGCTGGGCGATCTCGACGGGGACGGCGACCTCGACGCCCTCGCGGCGAACGACGAAGAACAGAACCGTCTCTACCTGAACGACGGACAGGGGATCCTGGTTTCCGGCCAAGCGACGAGCTTTCCGCCCGCGGTCGACTCGACCGCGGCGGTCGGTGTCGGGGACGTGGACGGAGACGGCGACCTCGACGCGTGGGCGGGCAACACGGACTCGTTTCCGGGCGGGCAGGACCGTCTCTTCCTGAACTCCGGGGCGGGCGTCTTCTCCGACGCCACGACGACGAACCTCCCGCCCGTCCTCGACCGCACCGCCGCGGTCGCCCTCGGAGACCTCGACGGGGACGGGGATCTCGACGCGTACGTAGGCAACAGCGCCACGTTCGGGCCATCGGCTGGGGATCGGCTCTATCTCAACGGCGGCGCCGGAGCTTTCGCCGACGTCACGGCGACCAACCTCCCGGCCGTCCTCGACTTCACCTGGGCGGTGGCACTGGGGGATGTCGACGGGGACGGGGACCTCGACGCGCTCACGGGAAACGCACCGCCGTTCGGAGCCGACCAGAGCCGGCTCTTCCTGAACGGCGGGACGGCGATCTTCTCGAACGTCACCGCAACCAACCTTCCGGCCTTGAGCCGCGACACGCGAGCGGTCGCCCTCGGGGACGTCGACGGAGACGGGGATATCGACGCGTTTCTGGGCAACTCCGGGACCGGCGGACAGGCCGAGAATCTGTGGCTGAACGGCGGGACGGGGGTGTTCGCCGACGCGTCGGCGACGAACCTCCCCCCCTTCGCCGACCTGACGCGAGCCGTCGGGCTCGGGGACGTGGACGGGGACGGCGACCTCGACGCCTTCGTGGGGAACGAGGGTCAGGACCGTCTCTACCTGAACGGCGGCGTGGGAGTCTTCGCGGCCGCTCCGGCCGGCAGCCTCCCCGTGGAGGTCGAGGTCATCCAGGCGCTGGCGCTGGGGGACTTCGATGAGGACGGAGACCTCGACGCGTTCCTTGGGAGAGCGGGGCAGAACCGGCTCTACCTGAACGGCGGCTCCGGGACCTTCTCGGATGTCACGGCTGCAGACGTTCCGGGGTTCCTGCTGGACACGCGTTCACTGGCGGCGGGGGACGTCGACGGGGACGGCGATCTGGACGTCGTCGCCGGGGTTCCGGACCAAGAGATTCCCTACACGAACCTCACGCGCCAGCTCTCGTGGCGGGGGATCCCGAGGACGGGCAGGCTCCTGACGCTGGATCTCTGGGGGCCGGCGAACAGCGGCTGGCTTCTCGCCGCGGCGGCGGGGAGCGCGATCGTCCCTCTCCCGCCCGTCGGAACGCTCCGCCTGCACCCGCCGACCACTTTCGTCGTGGCCGGAGGACTCCTCGATCCACAGGGGCGCGCGAGCGTCACCTTCCCCGTGCCGGCGAACCCGGCGCTCGTCGGAGCCTCCCTCTACTGGCAGGCGATCGTCGGGCCGCCCTTCCGGTTCACGAATCTCGAGATCACCACGGTCACGAGCTTGTAGGGCGGGCCAGAGAGTCGCTGGCGTGGAGCGGGATCGGCGACGCGATCGCGCCCGAGCGAAAGGACCCCGATCGAGGCTGCCCCTGCGGGGGCCATCCATTCGTCCCACGGACCGCGGGAGTCGACGCGTCCGGACGACCTCCGGTCGGGACCCTCCGCCTAGAATGTCTCCGAGTCAACCGATGGCCGGAGGAAGGACGATCCGAACCCGAATCCCTGGGAAGGCCCGCGGACGGCTCTTCGCCCAGGCCTTCGACCGAGGGGGCGAGCTCGTGATCTACGACGCGCGGGGAAAGGAGATGGGCGTCCTCCGAATGCCCACCGCAGCGGATCGTCAATGGCGCCGCGCCCGGTTCTTCGAGATCGTCCGGGAGATCTGGGCGCTGAACCGGGACGTTTCTCCCTCCGTGATCGAGGAGGAGGTCGCCCGAGCGGTCCCCGCCACGCGCGCGCGGCGGGGGAAGCGTCGCCTTCGGGTGCGGTAGAACCCAGGCTCCCGGGCGACCGATATCATCGTCCCCATGGCGGACCTTCCCGTCGGGATCGAGGACGTCCGAGCCGCGGCGGCGCGGATCCGCGGGCGCGTCCACCGGACGCCGCTGCTGCAGTCCCGGTCGATCGACTCGATCGCGGGGAGGGCCCTCCTCTTCAAGGCGGAGAACCTCCAGCGGGGAGGGGCGTTCAAGGCGCGCGGGGCGATGAACCACATCGCGCGCGCGTGCGAGGGGAAGGTGAAGCCGAGGGGAGTCGTCACCTACTCGTCCGGGAACCACGCCCAGGGGGTCGCGATCGCGGCCGCCGCGTTCGGGCTCCCCTGCGTGGTGGTCATGCCCGAGGACGCCCCGAAGGCGAAGGTCGAGGCGACGAGGGGATACGGGGCCGAGGTGCTGTTCCGGGGACGGACGTCCGAGGAGAGGCGCGGGCTCGCGCAGGAGGTGCTGCAGGAGAGGGGCTACCGGATGGTCCCCCCCTTCGACGACCCCGACGTCGTGGCGGGGCAGGGGACGGTCGGGCTCGAGATCCTCGAGGAGGCGCCCGACGTCGAGGCGATCGTCGTTCCGGTCGGAGGAGGGGGACTGATCGCCGGAGTCGCCCTGGCGGCGAAGGCGCAGAATCTCGGAATCCGGGTCTTCGGCGTCGAGCCGGAGGCGGCCGACGCGCTGAGGTGCTCCCTCGATGCGGGGAAGATCGTCACGATCAGGCCCGGGGACACCATCGCGGACGGGCTGAGGCCGGTCGCGCCGGGAGAGATCCCCTTCGCCATCGCCCGGAAGTTCGTCGAGAAGGTCGTCACGGTGAGGGATCCGGAGATCGAGCGGGCCGTCCGGATCCTGGCGGAGCGGATGAAGGTCCTGGTCGAGCCCTCCGGGGCGGCGCCGCTGGCCGCCGTGCTCGCCGGGAGGATCCCGGCGGTGGGGGGGAAGACCGCCCTCGTCCTCTCGGGGGGGAACGCCGACCCGGCCGTCTTCGCCCGGATCCTCTCGGGAGGGTCGTAGAATGGGGCGCGTCCGGGGCTAAAACAGGTCCCCCCACGTGGAGCCGTACCTCAAGACCTTCACCGACAGGGTCGGCGACTGGCTGGCGGCCGGCTCGGCGGAATCCGACGTCGTCATCTCGACGCGGATCCGGCTCGCGCGGAACGTCTCCGGATACCCCTTCGTCGGCCGCCTGAAGGAGGAGCAGGCGACCGACCTCGCGAAGGACCTGCGGGAGAGGATCCTCGGCAGCGGCTTCGCCGAGGAGCCGACCTACCTCCCCCTGCGGGAGGCCTCGAAGGTCTGCCGGGAGCTCCTCCTCGAGAGGCACCTGATCAGCCGGGAGCTGGCGGGCGCGAAGTGGGAGCGGGGGGTCGCCTTCGGCCGCGGGGAGACGGTGGGCGTGATGGTGAACGAGGAGGACCACCTCCGGGTCCAGGTCCTCCTCTCGGGCCTCGCCCTCGACGCCGCCTGGGAGCGGATGGACCGGGCCGACAAGGCGCTCGGGGAGCGGATCGTGTACGCCTTCCACGCCGAGTTCGGCTACCTCACCGCCTGCCCGACGAACGTCGGGACGGGCCTGAGGGTCTCCGTGATGGTCCACCTCCCTGGCCTCGGGATGGCGGAGCGGGAGATGAAGCGCGTCTTCAACGCGGCGGCGAAGACGAACCTCGCCATCCGCGGCCTGCACGGGGAGGGGACGCGGGCGACGGGGGACTTCTACCAGGTCTCGAACCAGATCACCCTCGGCCGCTCGGAGCTGGAGATCCTCGAGGACCTCCGGCGGATGATCCCGCACATCCTCAAGTACGAGCGCGACGTGCGCTCCCACCTCCTGAAGGACCAGCGCTCCAGCCTCGAGGACAAGATCTGGCGCGCGATCGGGTTGCTCCGAAGCGCCCGCTCGATCACCTCCGACGAGGCGATCGGCCACCTCTCGGCCGTGCGGCTGGGGGTGCACCTGGGGCTGCTCCCGGAGCTCGACGCGGGGGCCGTGAACCGCCTCCTGGTCTTGACCCAGCCCGGCCATGTCCAGGCGCGCGCGGGGAAGGAGCTGGTCGAGGCGGAGCGCGACGTCCAGCGGGCGGCGCTCCTGCGCAGGGTCCTCGACGGAGGGAACGGGAAGTGATCGACCGTCTCGGGCGGAAGGTGACCTACCTCCGGGTGTCCGTCACGGACCGGTGCAACTTCCGGTGCACGTACTGCACGCTGCCGGCCTCCCCCCGAGGCCTCCTCACCGTCGAGGAGCTCGATCGGATCGTCCGCGTCGCGGGCTCCCTCGGCATCGTCAAGATCCGCCTGACGGGAGGGGAGCCGACCGTCCGCCGCGAGATCGTCGAGATCACGCGGCGGACCGCCCGGGTCCCGGGGATCCGCGAGGTGGTGATGACGAGCAACGGGTCGCGCCTGCGGGACCTCGCCCGGCCGCTGAAGGAGGCGGGTCTGAAGGGGATCAACGTCTCGCTGGACTCCCTCGACCCGGAGCGCTTCCGGACGCTGACGCATGGGGGGGACCTCGCCGCCGTCCTCGACGGGATCGAGGCGGCGCGGGAGGCGGGGATCGAGCGGATCAAGGTGAACGCGGTGGTCGTCGGGGGGATGAACGACGACGAGGTCCTCGCCTTCGCCGACTTCGCCGGGAAGACGGGGATCGAGGCGAGGTTCATCGAGTACATGCCGACGCGCCGGGGCGAGGCGCGCGGGTGGACGGTTCCCTACACGGTGCTGCTCGACCGGCTGGCGGAGAGCTTCACCCTCTCCCCGCTGCAGGCCTACGCCGACGGGGGCCCCGCCGAGCGCTTCCGGATCGAGGAGACCGGCGCGGTCGTCGGGTTCATCCACGCGATGTCGAACCCCTTCTGCGAGCGCTGCAACCGCCTGCGGGTGACACCCGACGGCCGGATCCGCTCCTGCCTCCTCACGGGGGGGGAGGTCGACTTCATGGCCGCGCTGCGGTCGGGCGCGGGGGACGAGGAGATCGCGTCGCTGTTCCGGAAGGCGGGGGATCTCAAGCCCGCCGTCTACGAGCTGCACCGCCTCGACGAGCTCGACATGAGGGCGGTGGGGGGGTAGGGGCCCCCCCAGGTCGGTCATCGGGGGGTAGGGCTACCCCCGGGGGGATCCTCGGGAGGTCAGTCGAGGGGGAGGGGAGGAGTGGGCCGGACGGCGACGCGCGGGCGCGCCGGGATCGGGGTCACGACGGCGGTCCTCTCGTGCCCCGCGACGAGGGCGCCGAGGACGCGGCCGTGGCGGGCGCAGAAGACCGGGGCCCCGGAGAGGCCCTGGAAGACGTCCCGCTCGAGTTCCACGGCGAGGACCGGCCCCTCGAAGATGAGTCGTCCCCGGGCCTCGGCGTCGGCGCCGAGGACCGCCGCGCCGCGCAGGAGGACCTCGTCCCCCACGGCGTGGGGATCGCGGCAGACCTCGAACCCGCGCCGGCCCGTCGATTCGAGGGCGACGAGGTCGGGGGCCACCTCGACGGCGGTCGGCTCCAGATGCCCCGCGGTGTAGACCACCCCTTCCGCCACGAACCGGTGGCCGAGGAGGGGCCCCATGTGGATCGAGGGGTTCTCGTAGGCGCAGGCCGCGAGCCCGAGGAGGAGAGAAGAGAAGCGCGAGGGGCGGATCCCCACGGCCCGCGGTGCGCAAACGGCGGGACCGCGGAGCCGGACGCCGCAAGTCGTTGCGGGAACGATGCGGGGCGTTCCGGCGCGGTCCGGGTGGCGTTCACGCGAATCGACGGGACGTCGATCCGGCGCGACAGGAAACCCCTCAAGGAGGGGATCGGCTCCCCCGATAGACGCATCGCCCTTCCTCATGGTCATGGTCCCGATTGCGGTCCTCCTCGCGCTCTCCCCGTCGCGCGGGCCCGGGTCCCCCGGCTCGGAGATCTCCCTCCGCTGCACCGCAGGGGAGGTCACGGTCCAGACGCGGGACGGCGCCGGGCCGGAGGCGGGGACGACGGTCGCGCCCGGCGCCGTCGCTCTCCCGGTCCCCTGTCCCTTCTCCTTCTCCGCGGGCGCCGGCTCGAGGTTCGAGGCCTCGTGCGGCGACCTCCGGCTCACCCTCTCCGGCCCCTGCGAGGGGGTCGTGGCCGCCGAGGGGTCCGGGTTCGGCCTGCTCCTCACGGCGGCGGGCGGCTGGCGCGTCGCGACGGCGAAGACGCCGTTCGTCCTGGCGCTCGGCGGCCGCCTCTCGGTCCGCGCCGGGAAGGGGGTCTCCGAGGGGACCTTCACTCCCGGCTCCGGCGTCGAGCTGGCCAACCTCTCGGGAGAGCCGCTCCGAATCTACCGGGACGGGCGCATGGTCGACCTCCTGCCGGAGTCGCTCCGGACCCGGATCTCCCAGGCCTCGCTCGGCCCGGACTCGCCTCCGGTCCCCAGGGGGCCCGACGCCCCCCGCTCGTACCGGTGGGGGACCCGCTCCTACGTGCTCCCGCCCGGCGTCCTCCCGCGCGTCGAGCGCGGAAGGCTGATCCTCGAGGGCGCCGAGAGCCTCTCCGGTTCGGCCGTCGTCGTCCTCGAGAGGCGGTTCGTCCTCATCCGCGCGGGCGGGGTGGTCGAGATCGGGCCGGCGGGGGTGATCCTCGAGGTCCGCGGCCCCGCGAAGGCCCTCCGCGCGCTCGGGGCGGGCGACCCCTCCCGCTCCGGCTTCCCCGGCTCTCCCGGGATCGATCCAACGCAGACGGGGGTCGTCCTCTCCCCGGCCGGCCCGTAGCCCTTCGAAGGAGGGAGGATCCGATGGCCCTGCTGCGTCTGCTTCCGGTCTGTCTCCCGCTGCTTCCGGCTCTCCGGGGCCAGGAGCCCCTCCCCGTGAAGCCCTCGCCGCAGGGGGAGGTCATCGACCAGCCGGAGACCGCCGTCGGGGTGGCGAGCCCCGCCGACCTCGAGACCTACGAGGAGCTCGCCGACCTGGTGCAGGTCCCGACGGAGATCGGGGCGCGGCGGATGGGGTCGATCGACCCGACGCCGACCTCCGTCCTGCGGGCGCTCGGGATGCGGTTCTTCCCGGTCCTGCGCCAGGACTTCCAGTGGGACGACAACATCCTCCTCGAGGACGACTCCTCGCCCCACAGCGCCCGCCTGTCGCTCACGAACCTCGGCGTCTTCGCCCGAGGCGGGTTCTGGGGCGGCCGGGGGGCGCTCGACATCGGCTACCTCCTCGAGGCGGTCGCCGCCGACACCTCCGCCCCGGGCTACGACAACTTCGTGGAGCAGTACGGCGCGGCGAACTTCCGGGTCGAGGGGAGCCAGGCGTACGCGAGGGCCGGATTCAAGGTGGAGGACCGGACGCAGCCCGTCGAGATCCAGTCGGTCGGGTCGACCTTCGCGCAGGACGACCGGGACATCCGCAGCCTCTACGCGCAGGTCGGGATCGTGCCGAGCCCCCGCACCCTCCTCGACGCCTCGGTCGACTACCGGGAGACGGACCACGCCCGCGGGGACCTCGCCCGCCTCGACGGGACGCGCAACGAGTTCGCCGCCCGCGCGGGTCTGCGCGCCAGCACGGACAGCCTCCTCTACGTGAAGGGGGCGGTCGGGACCTGGCGCTTCGACGACGGGACCGCGGGAGGGCTGACGACCTCCCTCGCCGACGACGACTTCGTCTACGCGACGGTCGGCCTCGAGTGGACCCGGGTCCAGTCGCTCGAGATCCTCGCCGAGGTCGGCGCGCGCCGGGACGAGTTCGACGACGGCGGGACCTTCGAGGGGGAGGACGACAACACGGAGCTGGTCGGGAGCGTGCGGGCGCGGGCCGTGGTCGGCGCCGACACCCGGCTCTCGGGCGCGGTCCTGCGCACGGTCGCGCCGGCGACCGACTCGAACTTCCAGCTCGTGAACCGCCTCGATCTTTCCCTCGACAGCCTCTTCGGCGATCGCCTGCGCGGGAAGGGGGGGACCTTCTACGAGAAGAGCGATCCCTCCGAGCAGGAGGAGAGCGAGCGCTTCGGACTGGGGCTGGGCCTCCGCTACGAGCTCAGCCGCACCCTCGACGTCGGGGCGGACTGGGAGTGGCGCGAGCGCAAGGCGGACGGGTCGGGGGGGGACTACACGGACCGCCGCCTCACGGTCGGCGTCGCCCTGCGGTTCTAGGAGGGGAGGAGCGAAGGTGGAGAGGACGGTGCGGATCGCCGCGCTCGCGGTGCTCCTGGCGGGCTGCGCGACGCGCGGGCCGGCCGCCGGCTCCCCGGTCCACGGGGAATCGGCCGCGAACGCTCCTCTCGTCGAGCAGATCGCGGCCGGCGGGTTCGCGATCCCGGAGGACCTCCCCCCCGCCCAGGCGGCGCCGGTCGACCCCGGCGAGCCGCGGCCCCTCGTCCCGGGGGACTCGATCGAGCTCCTCGTCCACGGGAGCCCCGACCTCTCCCTCGCCTTCACCGTCCCGGACGGGGGATCGGTCTCCGTCCCCCCCCTCGGGCCGGTGCCGGTCGCCGGCCGCACCCCCTTCGAGCTCGAGTCGGCGCTCGCCTCCGGCCTGCGGGAGGCGGGGATCCTCCTCGAGCCGAAGGTCGCCGTCCTCGTCAAGTCGTACGCGCCGCGGCGCGTCTACGTCCTCGACGGGGTGCGGCGCCCGGGGGACTACGCCCTGCCCGAGGGGAGGCCGCTGCGCCTCACCCAGGTGATCGCGCTCGCGGGGGGATTCCTCGAGACGGCGCGGCGGGACCGGGTGACCCTCTTTCGCGCGCGCGCGGACGGGACCGTCGGGCGCGAGGCCTTCGACGCCGGGGCGATCCTCGCCGGGAGCGCCCCCGATCCCGCCGTCTTCCCCGAGGACACCCTCGTCGTGGCGGCGCAGGACACCCTCGAGGAGCGGATCTTCGTCGCGGGACAGGTGAAGCACCCCGGCGCCTACGCCTTCCGCCTCTCGGAGGGGGTGACGGTGCTGCGCGCGATCGTGCTCGCGGGGGGCTTCGACAAGTACGCGGACGCGGACAACGTCGTCGTCGTCCGGGCCGGGGGGGCGCCGGTCCGGGTCGACCTCAAGGCCGCCCTCGCCGGGGACCCGGCGAAGGACATCCGCCTCCAGCCGGGGGACGTCGTCATCGTCCCGGAGTCGTTCTTCTAGGAAGGCCGTGGGCTCCTGGACGGAAGGGACCGGCCCCGCCCGAGCGGCGCTCGAGATCCTCTCGCGCCGGCGCGGGCCCTTCGCCCTCTTCGCCCTCGCCGCCTTCCTCGGGGCGGGCCTCGTCACCGCGCGGACGACGAGGACCTGGCGGGCACGCGCGACCCTCTCGATCGAGCCGCCGCTCCGCAACGCCTCGGGGCTCGAGGGATTCACCGCGGTCGTCTTCGACCTCCCCCGCTACATCGGCACCCAGCAGGAGCGGCTGCGCAGCCCCGCCGTCCTCGCCGGGGTGCTCGAGACGCACCGGGAGAGGATCGCGGGGCTCCCCGAGTTCGCCGGGAGGGAGGGCCCCGAGCTCCTCGAGGCCCTCGCCCGCGCGGTCAGCGTCGAGGCGCGCCCCGACACGTACCTCGTCGACCTCTCCTTCGCCGCGAGCGACCCGCGGGAGGCCGCGGCCTTCGCGAACGACCTCGCCGAGGCGGCCTGCCGCGAGGGGGTCGAGCGGGACGCCGAGCGGGGAGGGGCGGTCGCGCGCCTCGTCTCGGAGAAGATCGTCGAGTTGGAGGGCCGGCTCGCGGAGGCCGAGGGCGCGGTGGCCCGGTTCCAGCGCGAGCACGACGTCGAGGCGTTCGAGGAGAAGGTGACCCTCCACGCCGCCGATCTCGGGCGGGCCGTCGAGGCGCTCACGGCGGCCGACCTCGAGCTCGCCCGGCGAGAGCCCCCCTTCCGCGCCGTCGAGGCGAACCGAGACCCGGAGGGCGCCCTCGCGCGGGAGGCCCGGGTCCCCGCCGTCGAGGAGGACCCCGTCGTCGCCTCCCTCGAGAGGGAGGAGACCCTCCTCGCGCTCGAGATCGCCTCGAAGGAGCGCTCGCTCGGCCCGAACCACCCCGACCTCCTCGGGCTCGCGGGGAGGCGCTCCGCCCTGGAGGGGCGGCTGCGCGAGGCCCGCGCCCTCGCGGCGCGCCGGATCGAGTCGGCGTGGAGGGAGGCCGAGGAGACGCGCGGGAAGATCGCCTCCCTCGTCGAGGCGCGCGAGCGGGCGCTCGCCGACCTCGGGACGAAGCGCCGGGAGTACGAGACGCTCCTCGCGCGCGCGGCGGAGGTCCGCGAGCTCTACCGCGAGTTCTACCGCCGGGAGACGGGGGCGCTCCTCCCCGGGACGGAGTCCCCCGGCGCGACCCAGGCGATGCGCGTCGAGTCGATCGCGTCGGTCCCGATCCGCCCGTGGCGGCCGAACCTCCCCCTCAACTTCGGGCTCGCGGCGGCGCTCGCGCTCTTCGGCGGGTTCGGCCTCGCCTTCCTCCTCGAGTCGATGGACGAGACGGTCCGGGACCGGGGCGACCTCGACCGCTTCCTCCACGTCCGCACCCTCGGGCTCGTCCCCTGGGTGCGCGGCGCCCGCGGGATCCTCTTCGCCCGGATCGCCGACCGCGAGCCGCAGCATCCCGCCGCCGAGGCCTTCCGCGGCGTCCGCACCGCCGTCTACGGTGCCGCGGGCGAGGGGCCGCGCCGGATCCTCGTCACGAGCGCGGGGGCCTCCGAGGGGAAGACCTCGACGGCCGTCAACCTCGCGATCACGCTCGCGCAGGCCGGAAGCCGCACCCTCCTCATCGACGCCGACCTCCGCCGTCCTCGCCTGCACGAGGTCTTCGGGCTCCCCCGCGGTCCGGGCCTCGTCGAGGCGGTCGGGCGCGGGGACCTCTCCGGCGTGCGCTCGACGGAGGTCGAGTGGCTCTCCGTCCTCCCGGCCGGAGGGACGGTCGAGCGGCCGACGGAGGTCCTCGGCGGAGAGGGGTTCCGGCGCCTGCTCGAGATCGCCTCCCGGCAGTTCGAGCGGATCGTCGTCGACTCCCCTCCCGCGCACCTCCTCGCCGACGGGCGCGTCCTCGCCGCGCGGGCGGATGCGACGGTCCTCGTCGCGTGGGCCGGCCGCACCCGCCGCCGCGCGCTCGCCGCCGTCATCGAGGGCCTCCAGGCCCTCGGGGCGAGCGTCTCCGGGATCGTCCTCAACTCGGTCTCGCCCCGCTCGCCCGGGTACGGCTACGGGTACGGCTACGGGTACGGGAGCGGGAAGCCCTCGGCCTCGAAGGGGAGCCCCCGTGCCCTGGCCGGCGCCTCGGTCTCCTAGGACCCTCCTCCGCGCCCTCCTCGGGGTCGGCCTCCTCGTCGCGGCCCTCGACGCGGGGAGGCTCGCTCTCGACGAGGCGGGATCGGGGATCTGCGCAGCGAGACCTCTCGGCTCTCCCCCCTCCGCCTCCGCCCTCGAGCAGCGGGCCCTTGGCGCTCGTCAGATCGGGCGCGTGGAGCTGGCCGCCGCGTGGGCGCGCGCAGCGGTTGCGACAGCGCCGCGTCGATCGTCGCTCCGCCTCCTTCACGGCGGCCTGCTCGAGGAGTCGGGTGACGAGGAGAGCGCGTCGGGAGAAGCGGAGGCGGCGTTCGCCGCCGACCCGATGCGCGCGCCCGTCGCGCGCCGCTCGGCGCTCGCCGCGGTGAGGCGATTCCGGAAGGGGGGAGACCCGGACGACCTCGAGAAGGCCGTCGGCCGGATGTGGATCGCGAACCTCTCGGAGCCCTGGCGGGCGGGCGAAGGGGTCCTCCTCCTTCGCGCGAGCGGGGCCGATCCGGTGCGGCTCCGGGCGAGCGTCCCGGAGCATCCCGAGGCGCGCCTCTCCGCCGGACAGGCCTTCCTCGAGCTCGGGATGCCCGGGGCCGCCGCCGTCGAGCTGGCGCTCGCCCGGGACTGCGGAAAGCCCGCGAAGCGCGATCGCCTCCTCGGGAAGGCGCGTCTCCTCCTGGGGGACCCGGACGGCGCGTTCCTCGCCTATCGCGACGCGACGAGGGCGGCCGGCCCGGAGCTGCTGCGCGGGATTCCGGAGGACGCGGGCGAGGCGGGGGACCCGAAGGCGGGGATCGCGCTCCTCGACCGGCTGGGGGAGGAGGAGAGGCTGCCCCTCGCGACTCTCCTCGCCTCGCGCCTCTGTCTCCGGTCGGGGGATCCGGCGGGGGCCGCGCGGAGGATCGTGGCGAGCCCCCGGTTGCGGGACGATCCGGAGGCCCTCGCCCTCCTCGCGGAGGCCCGGGCAGAGGCGGCGCGACCTTGATCGCCGCGCGCGCCGCGCCGGCGGGCCTCTTCGCCCTCGTGGCGGGTTCCTGCTTCGCGCTCGGCGGGACGACGGCGATCGCGCTCGGCGGCGGATCCTCCCTCGTCCTCCTCGCGGCCGGGATCGCCCTCCTGCGCGCCGGAAGGAGCGAGGCCCTCGATCCCTTCCATCTCCTCCTCCTCCTCGCCGCGGCCGTCCCGGCCGCCCACCTCCTCCTCCCGGGTCCGCTCGCGGCGCCCCCCTTCGAGGCGCGGGTCGAGGCCCATCGGATCGTCTCCCTCTGCGCCCTCGCCGCCCTCTCCTTCGAGATCGCGCGGCGGCGGGGCCGGGCCTTCCTCCTCGAGCCGGCGGCCCTCGCGGTCGGCCTCGTCTGCCTCTTCGGCCTGGCGCAGCGACTCTTCGGCCCCCAGGCCTTCCTCCTCGGGGAGGTCCCCGAGAACGCCCGGCCCTTCGGGCCGTTCCTGAACCGGAATCACTTCGCCGGCCTCGCGGCGGCGGCGCTTCCCCTCGCGTTCGCCTCCGAGGAGCCCGGAACCCGCGCGCGCCGCTCGGCGCTCGCCGCGGTCTGCCTCCTCGGGGCCCTCGTGCCCGGCTCCAGGACGGGGGCGCTCGCGCTCGCCGCGGCTCTCCTCGCCACACTCCTCGTCCGTCCCATTCCGAGGAGCGGACGGCAGGAGACCGCGGCCCTCCTCCTCGTCGGCGCAGCCGCCGCCGCCCTTCCCGGCGGCGTCCTCGATCGGGCCTTGGGGTCCTCGGCGGGATCGCGTTTCCCCATCTGGCGGGACGCCGTCCACCTCGCGGCCCGCTCGCCGGTCCTCGGTCACGGGCCCGCCTCGTTCCTCGACGCCTTCCCCTCGGTCCAGACCTTCCCGAGCCCCTACGTGATCTCCCACGCGGAGAGCGACCTCGTCCAGTCCGTCTTCGAGACCGGGATCGCGGCGACGCTCCCTCTCCTCCTCGCCTTCGGCCTCGCCCTGCGGCGCTGCGCGCGGGGAGCGAGCCGCGAGGCTTCGGCCTGCTTCGCCTCCCTGGCGGCGATCGGCGTCGCCTCCCTCCTCGACACGCCCTGGCGCGGCTACGGATTCGGGGCGTTCGGCGCGGTCGTCCTCGGCTGCGCGGCCGCCCCTGCCAGGAGGGAGGCGTGAGCGCGCCCGTCTCGCTCGCCTGGGCGCTCCTCCTCGGAGCCGTCGCCTCCCTCGCCGGATCGACCCTCGCCGTCCTCCCTCGCGCGGGAGGCCTCCGCGACGCGCTCGCCTTCTCCGTCTATCTCTCCGTCCTCCTCGTCCCGGCGTCGATCGCGGGCTCCCTCCTCCTCGGACGGGTGCTCCGCCCCCCTCGGGGACGCCTCGCGCTCCTCGGCGGACTGCTCGGCGCGATCCTCGCGCCCGCCTTCGTCGAGTTCGTGCGCGGGAACCACCGTCGACCTCTCGCATTCGCCCCGAACGCGCCGTCCCCCGCGCCCCACTCGCCCGTGGTCCTGATCGGCCTCGACGGCGCCGACGAGACGCTCCTTCGCCTCGGGATCGAGGCGGGGGAGCTTCCGACGTTCGAACGGCTGATTCGGAGCGGGACCTCGGGTCCGCTCCACACCCTCGTCCCGACCGAGTCCCCCGCCCTCTGGACGTCGATCGCCACCGGCCACCCTCCGGAGGCCCACGGCGTGACGGAGTACGCCCTGACCCGCTTCGAGGGAGTCGCCACGCCGTTCGGGATCTCCCGCCCGCCGCGCCTGATCGGATGGAGGTGGCTCCGGTCCCTCGCCTCGAGGGCGGGCCTCGCGCGGGCCGACCTCGTCTCGAGCCGCCAGAGGCGCGTCCCCACGATCTGGGGTCTCGCCTCGGCGGCCGGCGAGCAGGTGGCCGTCGTCCACTGGTGGGCGTCCTGGCCCGCGGAGCCCGTGAACGGCTGGCTCGTCACCGATCGTCTCGCCTACCACCGATCCCTCGCGCTCGACCGGATCTCTCCCGCGGAACGGGGCCTGACCCATCCCCCGGCCCTCGCCTCCTCCCTCGCTCCTCTCGTCCGCGATCCCGCCACGCTTTCCGCCTCCGTCCTCGCGGAGCGATCGGGCCTCCCCGAGGAGGAAGCGGAGCGCCTCTTCCGCGTTCCGGCCGACCCGCCAGGGAAGGCGGATCCGGCGCGAACGGAGCTGCCGTTCCTCGCCGCCCTCGACGAGACCTACGGCGCCGTCGCCCTGCGGGCGCAGGAGGATCTCCCGCGGCTCGACCTCCTCGCCGTCTACTTCCGCGGGATCGACGTCGCGCAGCACGCGGCGCTCGACTGCGATCCGCGGATCGTCCCCGAGGTCTCCCCGGAACGCGCCCGGCTCTTCGGGGGAATTGTCCGCGGCACGTACCGGTGGACGGATCGCTGGCTCGGCCGACTTCTCGAACGCCTCCCTCCCGAGACGCTCGTCCTCATCGTCTCGGACCATGGGATGCGCAGGGCGCTCGACGAGGCCGGGCGGGTCCGGTTCCATCACGACGACGCCCCGCCGGGGATCCTGATCGCGTGGGGCCCCGGCGTTCCCCGGGGAGCCCGGAGCGAGGGCGCCGGCCTCCTCGACGTCGCGCCGACCCTCCTCTCCGCCCTCGGCCTGCCGGTTCCCCGGGAGATGCCCGGCCGCGTCCTCCAGGAGCTCCTCGGCCGCCAGGCGCTCCTCCCGCGCGTTCCGACCTGGGCTCCTCCGGGACCCGGCTCCGCGGTGACGGCGGACGGCCCGGAAGCGGGCGAGGAGGCCGAGCGGAGGCTTCGCGCGCTCGGCTACCTCCGCTGAGTGGGGATTCCCCCCGGCGCGAACCGCGGGAGCCGGCCGGCGTCCAAGCGAGAACCCGACGGAGGGCTCCGCCATGTCCCTGCTCCTCGCGTCTCTCCTGTCCGCCTCGCTCGCCCCCTCCGAGGGGGACGGCCTCGTCGTCCTGCCCTTCCTCGCCAAGATCGACGGGAACGACCGGATCCGGATCACGCGCGAGGGCGCGGAGTGGACGCACCTGCATTGGGGAT
>JAKEFM010000213.1 GCA_022616055.1 Planctomycetota bacterium | reverse complement strand
TTTGTGCGACGGACAGGGAATCCCTCGGAGAAAGGTCTTCTCCCTCGGAGAGTGGGCCTAGGCGACTACGGAGAAGGGAAGGCTCGCGCATTATTGAGGTTGATCGATCCCGTCCCCCCGGGCGGGATCTCGTCGTTCGAGCTGATCCGGCCCGATTCCGTCACCCATTCCACACATTTCGACCAGCGTTGGGTGAAGCTCCCCTTCACCGCGGGTGGAACGCCCGGGCAGTTCCTGGTGACCGTCCCGAGCGGTCCCCAGTACGCCCCGCGCGGCTGGTACATGCTGTTCGCGGTCAGCGGCCAGGGGGCTCCTTCGGTCGCCCAATTCGTGCAGGTGAAGTGAGCGATGGCGCCGTCGGGCCTCGGATGGAAAGCCGGGATGACCGGAATACGCCTCGCGGGAGATGGACGATGAGACGGAGACTCGTTCTCTCGGGTTTGGCCCTCGCTTGGGCTCTCGCCCCTGCGGTTCACGGACAGAGCGTCCTCTGGGAGGTCGTCGGTCCTCCGCCGTTGATCGCCACGGGCTCGGCCGCGTTCCCGAATCTCTTCGACGCGGGAATGGACGTCACGGGCGACGGGGTGCCGGACGTCGTCGGGGGGGCAGCGCTCGCGGCCTCGGCCCTTCCCTACCAGGGCATGGTGCAGGTCTATTCGGGAGCCGACGGGTCGCTCGTCCATACGGTGCTGGGCCCGGCATCGAACGCCTACCTCGGCGCGGCGACCCTGTTCACGGGAGATCTGAACGGGGACGGGCTCTCGGAGTTCGCGTCCGGGACGGCGATGGGGGTCGTCCGCGTTTACTCCGGCGCCGACGCCTCCCTCCTCTCCGTGATGTTCCCCTCGGCTCCCTGGCCTTGTGCGGACGCGCGCCCGCTCGACTCGGCCGACGTCAACGGCGACGGGGTGCCCGACCTCCTCGTCGGTTGCCCGTTCTCTTCCCCAGGAGGGGTGCCGGGAGGGGGCATGGCCGTCGTCGTCTCCGGGGCGAATGGAACCCCCATCCAGTGGTGGGCGGGGCAGGGGCCGTTCAACCGGTTCGGATTCAGCGCCTCGTTCGCGGGGGACGTCGACGGGGACTCCGTGCAAGACGTGCTCGTAGGCGCCCCCTACTTCGTGAACGTCTCGAACACGATGGAGCTCGGCTTGAGCTACGCCCAGCTCCTCTCAGGGGGTTCGGGCTCCGTCCTTCAGACCTACTTCTCGGACTTCGGTTGCCCGAACTGCTTCACGACCAGGTTCGGGTGGTCCGTGAGCGGGGGTGGCGACGTGAACGGCGACGGGATTCCCGACCAGATCGTCGGAGAGACGCATGCGAGCCCCGTCCGAGGGCTCGCCGTGTTCTCCGGCGTCGGGGGGACGGTCCTCTTCGAGACGGGGGACTTTACGGGGTCCTCCGTGCGGCACCTCGGCGACGTGGACGGCGATGGCTTCGGCGACTTCCTCGGGGCGGATGCCCTCCCGAACGCCATCAGCTGCAACCAGTACGTCACCTCCCCGACCAACGGCTACTTGGGCTGCGGTCGTGGCGTCGTCTTTTCCGGCAGCGACGGAGGCGTCCTCTTCACGTTGAAGCGCCCCGGTTCGGGGACCCTCGGAGAGACCTCCGCCGCCGCCGGGGATCTCGACGGAGACGATTTCCCGGACGTCCTCCTGGGAGACTCGGGGTATCCAGCTGGCGCGACTCTCCACCCAGGTCGCTTGACGGCGTTTTCGCTCGCTCCCGTCGGCGTGACGGCCTACGGAGCCGGGTGTCCCGCGGGAGCCGTCGGCATCCCGCGCATCGGCATCCGCGGAGTCCCCGAGATCGGGACGACGACCACGGTCAACGTATCGAAGACCGTACCGGGAGCCCGAGCGCTCCTCGTGCTCGGTCTCTCGGACACGGCATGGGGCCCGGTGCCGCTCCCCCTCGACCTCGGGACGCTCGGAATGGCCGGGTGCTCCCTCCTCGCGTCGGCGGACTTCCTCTTTCCGGTCGACACGGAGCCCACTCCTCCTGCGCCCGGCCGCGGTTCGGTCCAGCTTTCGATTCCCTTCGAGCCCTCCCTCATCGGCGCGGCGGTGTTCGTCCAGTGGATCGTGGGGCCGGCGCCGGGAGCGCTGCTCCCTGGAGGAAGCACGCGGGCGTTGCGAATCCAGTTCTCATGACGGACCGTTCGTGACTGGCGAACGGTCGTGAGCGGGAAGGAGGGAGGCGGAGCCTCCCGGGGCGCGGACGCCTGCAAGCAATCGCCGGATACCGGCCGGACGGCTTCGACTAGGATCGGCGCCGACCCTGTTCTCCCTCCTCCTTCCCCTCGTTCTCGCGGCCCCCCTCCATCCGCGGTCGCAGTCGAGCGCGCCGGCGAGCGCGCCGACCGCCCTCGAGGAGAATTTCGACGCGCTCGCGGACGGGTCCGACGGTTCGCCCACCTGCGCGCCGGTCGACGGGCGCTGGCGAGTCGAGAAGGGGACCTACGTCCAGGAGGAGTCGGGAGCCTTCGACCTCTGCGCCTCCTTCCTCCCCTTCCTGTCGGGGCGCTACGCGATCGAGGCGCGGCTCAAGCACGAGGGGGCCTACGCCGGGGGGGGGCTCTACTTCGCGATGGCGGGCCGGCGGGACAGGTCCTTCGCCCAGATGGTCCGCTTCGAGGGGGCGGACGGAATCATCCACGGCAGCTTCTTCAGGGGCCGGTTCCGGGCGGACGGGCCGCGAATCCGGCTCGGGAAGGCGGTCGCCGACTGGGCGCGCCTGCGCGTCGAGGTCGACGGGACGGCCGGGACCTACGCGATCCTCCTCGACGGGGAGCGGATCGGCGGGCCCTATCCCCTCGCCTTCCGCGCGGGGCGCGCCGGACTGCAGGCCTCGAACGGGGTCGTCCGGTTCGACGACGTCCGCCTCGAGTCGGTCGAGCCCGAAGGGCCCCGCCTGCGCTGGCC
>JAKEFM010000022.1 GCA_022616055.1 Planctomycetota bacterium | reverse complement strand
CGCAACTCCGCCACGACCTCGTCGTGGTCGAGGACGAGGATCGTCTCCCCTGCGCGCGCGCGCCGGACGTACTTCAAGAGCTTCGACTTGAGCTCCTTGATTCCGACGGCCCGGATCATGTCGGAAGGGTGGTCACCGGTGGTCACGAGGGCAAGTCGCGGGAGGGGCCGGAGGAACGGGGCCCCGAACCGCGTGGATGCCCGTCGGGGAATCGGTGGCCTTGGAGAGGGGAGGGATCCTGCGGGACGCGGGCGAACGTCCGAACCGCCAACCCTCGCGATCTCCCTGCTCGCCGGAGGATCCCACGTTCGTCGGGTGAGGTCCCGGCGCGGCACCTGGGGAAGTCGTGGCCCGATCTCCGCCAGGGATGCGGTGCGGAGAGAACCGCCCTCTTGAACGGCACGGGTTACCTCATACTCGTACATCATGGTGCGAGGATCGAGGTCTCGACTCTCGGATCGGCGGACCCAGATCCGTCTCACGAAAGAAGAGCACCGGGTCGCGCGCGCTCTCGCCCTGCACAGGGGGATCTCCCTCGCCGCCGTGGTCAGGGAGGCGCTCGACGCCTACCTGGCCTCTCCGGCCGCGGCCCACTGCGCGAAGTGGGAAGGAGACCCGGTTCTCGGCTTGATCGGGGCGCTCGAACTGCCGCCGGTCCCGCCTCGCCAGGGGCTGGACGAGGCGATCGACCGCAGCGTCTACGAGGAGGAGGCAGGATCGTGGTCTTCGCCGACGGCTCGGGGTTCATCTCCGCCTTCGACCGCCGGGACCCGGGGGACGAGAAGGCGGCGCGGGAGTGGCGCCGGATCTCGCGCGAAGGGGAGCCGGTTCTCACGACGGCGCTCGTCCTCACCGAGACGGTGACCCACCTCCGCCGCCGGGGAGGGTGGGAGGCGGCCGTCCGGGTCGGAGAGACCATCCTCCACAGCCCGGCGATCGAAGTGCTCTGTCCGGGTCGGGAGCTCCTCGACGCCGCCTGGCGGGAGTTCCGGAGGAGCGCAGACCCTCGCCTCTCCCTCTGCGACGCCCTCTCCTTCGTCCTCATGCGCGAGCGGGGGATCTCGGCCGCCTTGACCTTCGACCGCCACTTCGTCGCGGCGGGCTTCCGAACCCTCCTCGGATAGCCGGAGGGGCGCGCCGCGACGGCGCCCGGGACGGTGGAGGTGCGTCCCGATGACGATCGAGGGGGCGACCGTCCGATAGAGCGATCTTCCTACCGTGCGCCGAGCGACCTCCCTAGGATCCCCGCCTCGCATGAGCCCGGAGCCCGGTCGCGCGGGATCCTCGCCGGGCGGGACTCGGACGGCGACGCGGGAGCACATCCGCGGCTCGACCCTCCTCCTCGTCGGCCGCGGGATCTCGCTCCTCGTCAACTTCGCCGTCCAGGTCTTCACGGTCCGGTACCTGGCGAAGAGCGACTACGGGGCCTTCGCCTACGCCTTCGCGATCGCCGGGACCGTGGCGAACGCGATCCTCCTCGGCCTGGGGCGGGCCGTCTCGCGGATGGCGCCGATGTACGAGGAGAAGCGAGAGTACGGGGCGATGTTCGGCACCCTCTTCCTCGCCGGGGGCACCGTGCTCGGCCTCGGGGTGCTGGTCGCCGCCGGGACGAACGCCCTCGCCGGGGTCGTCGTCGAGCCGTACGTCGGGGACCCGCTCGCCGCGTCCCTCCTCCTCGTCCTGATCGCCCTCGCCCCCCTCCAGGCGCTCGACAGCCTCGGCGAGCATGTCCTGGCGGCGTTCGCCGGTCCCTGGGCCGTGTTCTTCCGGCGCTTCGTCCTCGGGCCGTCGCTGAAGCTCCTCGCCGTGCTGTTCGTCGTCCTCGCGGACGGGGACGTCCGGATGCTCGCCTTCGCCTACGTCGTGGCGACAGGGGTCGCCGTCCTCCTCTACGGCCCGATCCTGCGCGCCGCGTTCGCCCGCCGCGGGCTCCTGCGCCACTTCGTGCGCGGCGAGATGCGCTTCCCCGTGCGCGAGGTCCTCACGTTCGGCCTCCCCCTCTTCTTCTCCGACGTCGTGCACGTCGCGCGCACGACCCTGGTCGTGATCGTGCTCGAGGCGATGCGCTCGACGACCGAGGTGGCGGACTTCCGGGCGATCGCGCCGGTGGCGGGACTGAACCTCGTCGTGCTCCAGAGCATGAAGCTCCTCTACGTCCCCGCCGCCACCCGCCTCCTCGCGCGGGGCGACCACGGCGCGATCGACCACCTCTTCTGGCAGACGGCGATGTGGATCTCCGTCGTCACCTTCCCCGTCCTCGCGGCCTGCACGACCCTCGCGGAGCCCGTGACCGTGACCCTCTTCGGGGATCGCTACGCCGGCGCGGGCGCCGCGCTCGCGGTGCTCGCGGCGGGGAACTACGTCAACTCGGCGATGGGGCTGAACGCGTTCACGCTCCAGGTCTACGGGCGCGTCCGCTCCGTCGCGATCGCGACCGGGCTCGGGACCGCCCTCTCCTTGCTCCTGGCGTGGATCCTCGTCCCGGCCCACGGCGCGCTCGGCGCGGCCGTCGCCGTCTCCCTCGGCCACGTGCTCGAGAACCTCCTCTTCCACCTCGGGCTCCACGTCGGAACGAAGGTCAAGCTCATGCGGTGGCGCTACCTCCGCGTCTACGCGAGCCTGGCCGGCGCGATTCTCCTCCTCCTCGGGGTCGACGCTCTCCTCGAGCCGCCGGCGGCGATCGAGGCGGCGCTCGTCGGGGTCGCCTTCGTCGCCCTCCTCCGGGTCCACCGCCGCACGATGGCCGTCGCGGCCGTCTTCCCCGAGCTGCGGCGGGTCCCCGTCGTGCGGAACCTGCTGGGGGTGGAGGAGAGGGAGTAGCGGCGCCCCTCAACGGGGGCGGGCGGAGCGGATCTCCTCCGCGAGGGAGAGGAGCGCGTCGGGGCGGAGCCCGGAGAGGCCCTCCCGGACCTCGTTTCGGGTCCCGGCGAAGGGCCGCATCGGCCGCTCCGGGCCGCCGACGCGCACGGCGTCCTCGAAGGTCGCCTCCGCCCGGTGGTCGACGACGGCCAGGCCCTCCACGTCGACGGCGACGAGGCGGCGGAAGGTGGCGTGGGGCGGCTCGAAGCCCGGCTTCTTGACGTAGAGCTCGACCGCGGAGCGGGAGCGGGTGACGGTGAGGTCCTCGATGACCGCGTCGGTCCCGTCCTTGACGGCGCAGCCGGCGCGCGCCTCGCTCACCCGGGCGCCGAGGACCTCGGGCCGGGAGGCCTCCCCCAGGGAGAGGCCCTTGTCGCCGACGCGGCGCACGACCGGCGCGTCGAGCCGGATCTCCGAGCCCGACATGTCGATGCCGTCGTTCTTGAAGTCCTCGACGAGCGTCCGGACGTCCGTCCCCTTGCAGAAGTCGTAGTCGACCGCGTCGCTCGCCCCGCCCCGGTAGACGCAGTCCGTCGTCCGGAACGTGCACTGCTTGAGGTTGATCGCGTCCTCGGAGCGGGCCCCCTCGATCGTCACGCGCTCGAGGGTCGCGTCCGCGTAGTAGATCGCGAGCGAGCCCGTGTAGCGCACCCGGCCGGCGTCGGAGCCCCCGCCGTCCCGGAGGAGGAAGTGGGAGAGCTCGACGCGGATCGGGGCGCCCGGCTCCCCGACGGCCGTCACGGCTCCCCAGGGCTCCTCCCCGGAGCGGCGCACCTCGATCGGCTCGGATGGAGTGCCCCGGGCCGCGAAGTCCCCCCGGACCTCGAGGAGCACCGCGGGGCCCATCTCGAGGATCGTCCCGGGGCGCAGCTCGACGCTCCACCCGAGGGGGAGGGAGAGGGAGTTCTCGAGGGCCACCTTGCCCGGACCGACGACGATCGAGCCCGCGGCGGCGTCGACCTGGAAGCCCTTCGGGAGGAGGGGGAGGGAGGGGAGGCGCTCCTCCGGCAGGGGCGTGCGCGTCCCCTCGAGGGCCGCCTCGCTCCGCACGGGCGCCACCGCCGCGCCGCCGTGGAGCCGATGCGCGACGACGCCGACCACCTCCGAGGCCTCGACCCCCGACGGGAGGGGGAGGACGACGACGGGCTGGTGCTCGCGATAGCGACCGTAGACGGTCGCCGGCCGCTCGAGCGGGACCGGCCCGGGCCGGGAGGAGAGGACGAGATGGGTCACGACCTTCGATCCGCGGTCCTCCGTCCGCAGGGAGATCTCCCGGGCGGAGGCATCGAGGAACCACTCGAGGTTCTCCCCCGTGAGCGCGGCGCGGATGTCCGCCGCGTTCTTCCGGAGGATCCGCTCGAACTTCGCCCGCCGGTCCTTCATGAATCCGCCGTCGGGTCCGCCGCGCAGGAACCAGTAGAGGGCGTCCTCGGAGAAGCGCTCGCCGTGCTCCTCGTGGAAGTCCTGGAAGCTCGCGAGCATCGGCTCGACCCGCTCCTCGACCAGCCTGTAGAGCGTCTCGTCGTGGAGGGCCCGGTAGCGGTCGCAGCGGAGGAACTGCGTCCCCTCGGTGGGGAACTGCGACTCGGGGAGCGAGGCCCAGTCGCCGAAGCGGGTGTCCCAGATCAGGAACTCGACCTTCAGAGAGACGGGGTCGCAGAACCCCTTCATGTTGAACGGGGCCAGGCCGTGGCTGTCGCCCGAGAGCTCCGTCAGCGCCGTGAACCAGCGCAGGCGCCCGAGGTCCATCGCCTCGCGCATCTCCTCGAAGGGGACGGTCTTCTCCGTGTCGGCGAGCCAGTCCATCACGCGCTTCACGACCGGGAGGCAGCGCTCCGGATCGCTCCCCTCGGCGTAGATGTTCTCGCCGTCGCCGTCGCTCGCCTCCCCGCGGAAGAAGACCCCTTCCGGACGGCGGTAGCGGTCGCCGGTCTCCCGCCGCACCTGCTCGACATACTGGCAGAGTCCGACGGGCGTTCCCCCGAACGCGATCACGGCCAGGGTCTGGTCCCAGCCGACGAGCCCCTGCTCCTCCGACTCCCAGAGGAACACCTGGTCGGCGGTCTTGTCGAAGGGCTCGACGAGATTGAAGGTCTTCGCGCCCCGGTAGGTCCGGCCGCGGCGCAGCGACACGCGCAGGCTCGGGCGCGGCGGGACGACGTGATAGTACTGGCGGCCGCGGAGCTTGACCCGCACGTCGTAGGTCTCCCCTTCCACCGTCATGCGCCCTTCCACCCAGGATCGCGTCTGATCGTCGTGCGTGCCGATCAGCTGGACGCGCCGCAGATGATCGTCGAGGAGCGCCCGGTCCTCGGCCCGGAAGTGGAAGTCGAACACCGGGAGCCCTTCGGTCGACGGACCCCGATCCAGGCCGTGGGCGACCCAGAGGAGGGAGTCCTTCACCGGTCGCCGGGCCGTCCGGACGAGCGAGCGCCGATCCCGCTCCAGCACCTTGTAGGAGGCGAACCGCTGGAGGAGGTCGATCCCGAGGAGGAAGGCGGCGAGCGCCCCGAGCCAGAGGAGGGCCCGGAGGGGCGTGACGGGGCGCGGGGGCTTGCGGCCGCTCGACACTAGAGGACGTGGAAGTCGTCGACGACGTAGACCCCGACCGACGAGACCCCCTTGATCTGCGCCAGCCGCTCCTGCAGCTCGGCCTGCGCGGGGCCCTCGCCCGTCCGGACCCGCCAGGAGACCGTCTGGCCGCCCGAGGCCCCGTCGGTCACCCGGTTGATGAGGACCGGTTCGGCGCGGGAGCCCTTCAGGGTCGCCTCGACCGAGTCGAGGGCGCCGTTGGAGGCGGGAGCGAGCGTCACGCGCACGATCGCCTCGTTCGCGGCGGCGGCGCCGACGTTCAGGCGCGAGAGGAGGAGGAGGAGGACGCTCAGGACGATCGTGAAGAGGATCGAGGCGGCGTAGAAGCCCGTCCCGCACCCCATGCCGAGGGCGAGGGCGGCGAAGACGAACCCGACGTCGCGGGGATCCTTGATCGCCGTCCGGAAGCGGACGATCGAGAGGGCGCCGACGAGGCTGAAGGCGCGCGCGATGTTGCTCCCGATCACGACCATGATCAGGGTCGTGCAGGCCCCCAGGATGAAGAGGGACTGCAGGAACGCGACCGAGTAGGTCGCCCCCCGGTGGGTCGCGCGGTAGGCCTGGACCAGGCCGAGCGTGAGGAGGGCGCAGAGGATCAGCCCGGTGAGGAGGTCGAAGAGCCGGAAGGCCCCCGACTCCGTCAGGTTGAAGAGCTGGTCCAGGGCGAACCCCTGGGAGTCCCCCGGGGCGGGCGGGGCGGCGGCCTGCGCGGCGAAGAGGGCGGCGGTCAGCATGTGGCGGACACCTTTCTCGAAAGCCCGAGCGCGATCATCGCCCGGACGTACTTGGAGACGGATTCGGTCGTGAGGGAGGCGCGGGCGACGAGCGCGCTCAGCCAGGCCGGCACGGTCTGCGCCGCCTTCACCTCGAGGACGGCGGTGCGGTCGGGGATCACCGCGCGCCCCTCGTCGTAGAGGAGGGAGGTCGTCATCGCCTCGCCGGGGTAGAGGGCGCGGATCAGCTCGTCCCAGGTGACCCGCAGCTCCCCGTCGGGAGAGGAGAGGACCTCGCGCTGGTACCAGACCTGGGCGGTCGGCTCGAGCCGGTCGAGCTCGCGCGCCTGGAGGAACGGGGCGGCGTCCTCCCCGAGGACGTCCCAGCTCGCCGGGTCGAGGGGATCGACGCCTCCGGGCGCGACCCGGAGCCGCTGCTTCGCGATCGAGGCGTTCTCCTTGCGCTTCGCCTCGAGGAACCAGGCCGCCTCCGGTCCGAATCGCCAGGCGTACGTCCGCAGGCGCACCTTCGAGCGCCGCTCGATCCCGGAGACCTTGTCGAGGTAGTAGGGGAGCCCCGGGCCGTCGTAGTACTGCGACAGGACCGGATAGCCTCCCGCGTCGTCGACGAAGTCCCCGCGGAGGAGCCGCCCGCGCAGGACCTGCCTCACGCCCGCGTGCTCCCGCTGGTCGACGAGGTACTTGAGTTCGTAGCGCCAGGCCATCGCCGTCCTCAGGAACCCAGGAAGGCCTCGAGGGTCCTCGCGAGCCGCTCGCGCTCCGGCTCGCTCTCGAGGCGCGTGGCGAGGTGCATGCCGCCGGCCCGCCCCAGCCGCGCGCGCAGCTCCGGCGTGGCGGGGGACTCTGGAAACGTGGGGAGCGCCTCCAGGTTCCAGCGGTCGTCGACGATCGTCGGGACCTCCCCTCCCCACGCGAGGCCGAGTTCCTCGAAGAGGGACACGGGGAGCCACAGGGGCTCGCAGGGGTGGGAGGCGTCCTCGGGAAACGCGAAGACCAGCTCGCGTGGCGCGCCGGGCCGCGTCCGGAAGAGCCCCGCGGGCATCGTCCCCTCGACGAGGGCCGCCCGGTAGTTGCGCGGGTTGGGCTGAAGGAGGAAGTCCGTCGTCCGCACGAGGTTCTCGCGCACGACGACGAGGTCGTACTCGCGGCGGACGCCCTTCTCGTCCACGGGCCGGGGCGGGAAGCGCAGCTCGAGGAACACGCCCGAGAAGAGGCGGTCCTGGAACACGGTCACGAGCTGGCTCGAGACCGGAAGGGGCTCGGGTCCCCCGTCCCTCGGTTCCCGGAGGGGCGCGGCGAGGGCCTGCGCGAGGTCGAGCGCCCCGACCGGCACGAACAGGTGCGCCCCCCGGCTCCGGCTCGTGAGGAGGATGCGCTCCGGGAGCCCCGGGCGCGCCGGGTCGCCGTAGCGCCGGACGTAGTAGCCGCTCCCCGCCTGCGCCGCGCGGTCGCGCTGGAGGGTCGACTTCCTCCGGTTGGGCGTGAAGAGGACGCGGTCCGGCTCGTCCGGGATCGAGGTCAGGTAGATCGAGGAGAGATCGACGTCGTCGAAGGGGAGGAGGGCGCGGGCGGCGAGCGGACTCTCGCGGGCGGCGAGGAAGGCGAGCGCGACGGCCGCGGCCGAGCACGCCGCCAGCGCCCGCAGCGCGGCGGCAGAAGTCGGCCTCCGCAGCCAGAAGGATCTCTCGTGCGTCATCCTGCTCGGCTCCCCCTCGACATCCCCGGTACCCTCGGCCGGGCGAGAATGCGGAATGGTACCATATCCCCGTTCGCCGAGCCGCGGGCGGGAGTCTCCCCGCCGCCGGCGGGAGCCGGGGTCGGGCCGGCGCGCCGGGGAAGGTCGGGCGGACTGGGATGGAAACCGGGCTGCACACATCGGTCGCGGTCGATCGAACGCCCGCGAGGGCGACTCTCCTCGGGCCGCAGGTCGCCGCCTTCGCGGCGCTCTTCCTCCTCTACTCGAACCTCCTCGGGATCGCCGTCTCCCACCACGGGGTCCCGCGGGCCCTGGCCGGAGCCTTCCCCCTCCTCCTCCTCGCGTGGCCCGCGGGGGTCGAGATCCTGCGGACGCGCCGCCTCGTCCTCCAGCCCGCCTTCTTCCTGGTCGCGCTCTTCCTCGCCGTCCAGACGATCAGCGCCGCCTTCTCCCGCGACCCCCAGGTCTCGATCAAGGCGGTCCGGGACAGCCTCTTCGAGGGGACCCTCCTCTATCTCTTCGTGACGAACGCGGTCCGCACCCCTTCGGCGGTGCGCGGGGCGACCTGGGCGCTCCTCCTCGCCGCGGCGCCGATGGCGCTCGTCCCCCTCCACCAGCAGGCGACGGGGTCCTTCAAGCGCGACTACGGGGGGCTCGCCCAGGTCGAGGGGACCGGCTTCCGGACCGGGGAGGTCCAGGGGGGAAGCGAGGTCGTCCAGCGCCGCCTCGGCGGGCCGATCGGCGAGAAGAACCGCTACGCCCAGGTGATGCTGATGCTCCTCCCCCTGGGGCTGTTCCGGTTCTGGGCGGAGAGATCCCGGGCCCTGCGGCTCGCGGCGCTCGCGGCGACCGCCTTCTCCCTCATCGGGTTCGGGCTCGCCTTCTCGCGCGGGGGGGCGGTGGGGCTCGTCCTCCTCCTCGCCGCCATGGTCGTCCTGCGGATCGTCGACTTCCGGCGGTTCGCCCTCGTCGTCGCCGTGGTGGCGCTCCTCTTCGTCGCGATGCCCCAGTACTGGAACCGCATCGCGACGAGCGGATCCGCCGCCGGCTTCCTGACCGGCGAGGCCGGACGGACGGCCGAGATGGACGGGGCGATGGCGGGGCGCGTGACGGAGATGCTCGCCGCGGGGTACGTTTTCGCGGACCATCCCGTGATCGGCGTCGGACCGGGGATGTTCAGGAAGTACTCCCAGCGCTACGGCAACCGCCTCGGCATCCGCCGGCTGGAGGAGGGGCGCCGGGCCCACTCCCTCTATCTCGAGCTCGCCGCCGAGACGGGAGCCCTCGGCCTGTTCGCCTTCCTCGGCGCGGTCGGCGTCACCCTCCTCGGCCTCGACCGCGTGCGCCGCGGGTTCGCCGGCGAGGTCCCCGGGATCTCCCGCACCGCGACGGCCTGGTTCCTCGTGCTCGTGGTCTACCTCGCCACAGGACTGTTCCTCCACCTCGCCTACGAGCGCTACTTCTACGTCGCCCTCGCCCTGGGGGGCGCCACGCTCCAGGCGGCGGCCGACTCCCGCCGCGAGCGGGCGCAACCGGTCCCGGCCGGTGCGGCGGAGGTGCCCGCGTGAGCCCCCCCGTCGACTTCGACCTGGGGGGCGTCGTCGGGATCCGGCTCCTCGACGCCGCGCCCGGCGACGTGCGGGCGGTCGATCGCCAGCTCGGGCCGATCCGCTCGACGCTGCGCCGCGAGCCCGACCTCCTCGTGCGATTCGTCGACCGGCTCGACCTCTCCTCGCCGCTCCGCTACCTCGGGCGCGAGGACGCGGCCTTCACGGACGACGCCTTCCTCATCCTGCGGGGCAAGCACAAGTCGCGCGCCCGGGCGCGCATCCCCCTCGACCGGGCGGGGGAGCGGTGCGAGATCGTCTGCGAGAGGGGGATCGCGGCCGTCCCGCTCCTGGTTCCCATCCTCAACCTCACGGCGCTCGCCCGGGGAACCCTCCCCCTCCACGCGGCGGCGTTCGTCTGGAAGGGGACCGGAGTCGTCGCGACGGGATGGTCGAAGGGGGGGAAGACGGAGACCCTCCTCGCCTTCGGGGCGCGGGGCGCGCGGTACGTCGGGGACGAGTGGGTCTACCTGGCGCCGGCGGGGGAGGGGATGTTCGGGATCCCCGAGCCGGTGCGCCTATGGAGCTGGCACCTCGACTCGCTCCCCGAGGTCCGGGCCCGGCTCGGCGCGGGCGCGCGCGCCCGCCTTCGCGCCCTGTCGTGGATCCACGGCGGGGTGAGGCGGGCGACGCGGGACGGGGAGCGCCACCGCGGCGCCGTGTACCGGACCCTGAACCGGCTCGCCCCGCTCCTTCGCGACCAGCTCCACGTCGACGTCCCCCCTGCGCGGCTGTTCTCCGCCAACGGCTCGGCCCACGCGCGCCCCGACCTCTTCCTGTTCGTCGCCTCGCACGAATCCCCCGACGTCCTCGTGCGCCCGATCGATCCGGGCGAGGTCGCGCGGCGCATGGTCTTCTCCCTGCAGGAGGAGCAGGAGCCCCTCGCGGCCGCCTACCGCCGCTTCCGCTTCGCCTTCCCCGGATCCCGGAACGACGTCCTCGAGCGCTCCCGCGAGATGCAGGAGCGGGCGCTCGCCGGCGCCCTCGAGGGGAAACCCGCCTTCGAGCTCCTCCATCCCTACCCGGTCTCCCTGCCGCGGCTCTTCGAGGCGGCGGCGCCGCTGTGCGAGGGGAGGTGAGGGAGCCGTGGTGACCGTGGCCCTGATCGGCGCCGACGGCGCGGGGAAGACGACGGTCGGCCGCCGCCTCGAGGAGGGGGGCGAGGTCCGGATCAAGTACCTCTACATGGGGATCAACGCGGCGGCGAGCAACCGCGCCCTCCCGACGACGCGCGCCGTGCACGCCCTGCGACGGGCGCTCGGGGGGCGGAGCGAGCAGGGGGGGCCCCCCGATCCGACGCGCGCGCGTCCCCGCGGCCGCCTGAAGCGCGCGCTTCGCGGGATCAAGTCGGGGCTCGTCCTCGCGAATCGCCTGGGGGAGGAGTGGTTCCGCCAGGCGGTCGCCTGGTACTGGCAGCGGCGCGGCTACGTCGTCCTCTTCGACCGCCACTTCCTCGCCGACTACTGGGCCCACGGCGTCGCGCCGGGCGAGGGGGCCTCGCTCGCCCGGCGCCTGCACGGGGCCGTCCTGCGCCGGCTCTACCCGCGCCCCGACCTCCTCGTCGTGCTCGACGCCCCCGCCTCCCTCCTCTTCGCCCGGAAGCCCGAGGGGTCGGTGGAGCTCCTCGAGCGGCGCCGGAGCGAGTACCTCGACCTGGCGCGGTCGCTCGAGAACGTGGTCGTCCTCGACGCGATGCGACCCGTGGAGACGGTCGCGCGCGACGTCTCGGACCTGATCGCGGCCGCCTGCCTGCGGCGCGGGAGAGGCCGGTGAACTCCGCGGGAGAGCGCGCGGTCCTCGTGACGGACGCCGGCCGCGGCAGCGGGCTCGCCGTCATCCGCTCCCTCGGGCGCGCCGGCTGGCGCGTCGTCGCGGCGTCCGACGACCCCCGGGCGCTCGGCTTCCTCTCCCGACACGCGCGCGAGCGCCTCGTCTACCCCGATCCGGGCGCGCGCCCCGCGGCGTTCGTCGAGGCGCTCCTCGGGGCGGCGCGCGAGCGCCGGATCGACCTGATCGTCCCCGTCACCGACGAGGCGATCCACCCCCTGGCGCACGCCCGCGATCGCTTCCGCGGGGTCTCAGCCGTCGCGATGGCCGAGCCCGAGGCGCTCGCCCTCGTCACGGACAAGGAGCGGACCCTGGAGCTCGCCCGCTCCCTGGGAGTCCCGGTCCCGGAGACGCGCGTCGTGCGCACGGCGGAGGAGGCGAGGGCGGCGGCCTCCGAGCTCCGCTTCCCCCTGGTCCTCAAGCCGGCGGTGTCGCGCCTCTACCTCCCGGAGGAGGACCGGGTCGTGCGCGGATCGGTCACCTACGCCGGGGACCCCGAGGAGCTCGAGCAGCGCCTGAGCCCCCTCCTCGGGCGCCAGAAAGTCCTCCTGCAGGAGTACGTCGCGGGGGTCGGCGTCGGCGTCGAGCTCCTCGTCTTCGAGGGGCGTCCCCTCCTCGCCTTCCAGCATCGCCGGCTGGCGGAGATCCCCCTCACGGGGGGGGCGAGCGCGTGGCGCGAGAGCGTCCCGCTCGATCCGCGGCTCTACGGGCACGCGCGAGCGCTCGTCGGCGCGCTGCGGTGGACCGGCCTCGTCATGGTCGAGTTCAAGACCGGCGCGAGCGAGCGCCTCATGGAGATCAACGGGCGGATCTGGGGGTCCCTCCCCCTCGCCACGCGGTGCGGGGTCGACTTCCCCGGCGCGCTCGCGAGCCTCCTCCTCGACGGCCCGCCCCCGAAGGCCGCGACCAACGGCGCCCCGCCCTGCGAGTACCCCGCGGGGGTCCGCACCTACGACTCCGAGCTCCTCCTCACCTGGATCGCGCAGGTGCTGCTCGGGACGGCCCGCCACCCCTACCTCCCCTCGCCTCCGCGGCGGGCGGCGCTCCCGGCTCTCGGGGCCCTCCTCGGCCGGAGGCAGAGCTCCGACATCCCCTGGCGCGAGGATCCCCGGCCGGCGCTCGCGCAGCTCCTGCGCTTGCCGCGCAGGCTCGCGCGCAAGGCCCGCCGCGGGGGACGGAAGGCGTAGGGTGGCGAAGATCCTCCATCGCGCGGCGAGGAGCCGGGGGATCGGATTCGTCGTCGGGGCCCTCGAGCGCCTCGACGCGCGGCGAGCCCAGCTCCTGCGCGTCCTCACCTACCACCGGGTGGACGCCCCGGAACCCTTCCGCCTCCAGGCGGAGTGGCTCGCGAGGAACGTCCCGACCGTCTCCATCCCGGACGTCCTGGCGGCGCTCGACGGGGGGCCGAGGCTCCCGCCGCGCGCCGTCCTCCTCACCTTCGACGACGCGTACCGGTCCTTCGCGACCCACGCCTGGCCCGCCCTGCGCGCGCTCGGCACTCCCGCCGCGCTCTTCGTCCCGACCGCCTATCCCGACAGCGGGCGTCCCGCCTTCTGGTGGGACCGCGTGGAGAGGGGGATCGCCCGGATGGCCCCTCGCGCCCGGGTCGAGACGCGCGTCGGGACCTTCCCGACCGGGACCCCGCAGGAGCGCCGGCGGTCCATCCGCGAGATCAAGCTCGGGTTGAAGGGACTCCCCCACCCCTCCCTGCGGGAGGAGGTCGACCGGATCTGCGCGGCGCTCGGCGCCCCCGAGGAGCCCCACGAGGTGCTCGGATGGGACGAGCTGCGTCGCCTCGCGCGCGAGGGGGTCTGGGTCGGCGCGCACACGAGGACGCACCCGATCCTCACGCGCCTCCCTCCCGAGGCGGCGGAAGAGGAGATCCGCGGATCGATCGCCGACCTCGAGCGCGAGATCGGGACCGGTCCCCGGGTCCTCGCCTATCCCGACGGGCGCTGCGACGAGGGGGTCCTCGCCGGGGCGGTCCGCTCGGGCGTCGCGCTCGCCTTCACGATGCGCAGGGGGACGAACGCCCTCCGGAGGGGCGACCGCCTGACCCTGCGGCGGATCCACGTCGACGCCGGGGATTCCTGCGCGGTCCTGCGCGCCCGGCTCCTCTACTCCTCGGTCTTCCTCAACCCCTGGCGGCCCCTCTTCGACCCCCAGTCATTAAGATGATGCTAATATGAGGGCGTGGAGCCGAGGTCGAGGGCAGCGCGGGAGTCGCCTCCGGGGAGTCTCCTCTCGCGCCTCTTCTACCGTCCGCTCGACGCCGTGCTGACCTCCTCGCTGAGGCCTCCCGCGGGTCTCGCCGCGCGGGTCCTCGCGGTGGGGAACCCGCGCTCCTCGCACTACGACCGCGTCGGCCACCTCGCCCGCCTCGGGGCGACCCTCTTCCCGGGCCCGGCGGCCTGGGCGAGCGCCCGGCTCCAGCGGCCGGAGGGCCTCCCGTTCCGCGCGGAGAGCGTCCGCCCGGTCGCGTACGGATCGGGGGCGACGGTCTTCCGGCTCGACGGGGAGGAAGGACCCCACGTGCTCAAGGTCTACCGCCGGACGCTGGGCCTGCGGGTCGCGGACCTGGTCCAGGCCGCCGCGTGGTACCGGTCGAAGTACGAGCGCGTCGTCGGCTGGTACGGCGACATCGTCCTCCCGGCGCGCTACCTCGTCGTCCACGGTCCCCTCCTCGGCCGTCCCGGGGTTGCCTGCGTGCAGCGCTACCTCCCGGGGATGGACCGGGACCTCCTCGACGGGCGCCCCGACGAGGAGATCCTGGCGGAGGCGGACGCGGACGAGGGTCTGCGCGAGGAGGTCGAGCGGTTCGTGGACCGGACCCTGGAGATCCACGCGCGCGAGCGGGCGCTCGTCGACATCCTGGGCCCGAGGAACCTCGTCGTCGTCCTCGAGGAGGGAAGGCCGCGGCTGCGGTTGGTCGACTACGGCGTCTTCGACCTCGCCGGCCCCCTGGATCGACGGCTCCGGGAGAGAGTGGAGGCCGCGCTCCGGCGGCTCGAGAATCTCGCCGCGAGACTCGAGGGTGCTCTCTTCTAGAGGAGCGTGGGGAGCCGTCCTCGCCGCGGCGGCCTGCGTCGCGGGGACCGCGTCCGAGGGCCCCCCCGCCCCGACCCTCTCCCCGCGCCCCGGCGTCTGGATCTCGAAGGAGGAGATCGCCCTCCTGCCGATGGCGGGACGCGCCTGGGAGGCCCTGAAGGGCGCCGCGGACGAGCCCCTCGGCCCGGTTCGGCTGCGGGAGAAGGACGACCGCGCCGACGTCCTCGTCCTGGCCCGCGCGCTCGTCTTCGCCCGCAATGGCGGGGATCGCTACCGCCAGGAGGTCGCCGACGCCTGCCGCGCCGCGATGGGGAGCGAGCGGGGAGGCGACTGCCTCGCGCTGGGCCGCAACCTCCCCGGATACGTCATCGCCGCCGACCTCGTCGGCCTCCCCCCGGATCTCGAGGGGGAGTTCCGGGCGTGGCTGCGCCGGATGCTCGACGAACCCCTCGAGGGGCGGACGCTCCGCGCGACGCACGAGGACCGCCCCAACAACTGGGGGACCCACGCGGGCGGCAGCCGCGCCGTCGTCGCGCGCTACCTGGGGGACGCCGGCGAGATCGCCCGGGTCGCCCAGGTCTTCAAGGGGTGGCTCGGGGACCGCCGGACCTACGCCGGGTTCCGGTTCCGCGAGTCCTGGTGGCAGACGGACCCCTCCGCCCCGGTCGGGATCAATCGCAAGGGCGCCGTCCGGGAGGGACACTCGATCGACGGGGTCCTCCCCGACGACCAGCGGAGGGCGGGCCCGTTCCAGTGGCCGCCGCCGAAGGAGAACTACGTCTACGAGGCCCTCCAGGGCGCCCTGCTCCAGGCCGTCGTCCTCTCGCGGGCCGGGTACGACGTCTGGGAGTGGGAGGATCGCGCGCTCCTGCGGGCCTTCCGGTGGCTCCAGGAGGAGGCGGCCTATCCCGCCGAGGGGGACGACACCTGGCAGTCCCACCTCGTCAATCGCGCCTACGGTTGCAAGCTTCCCGCGCCCGTCCCCTCCAGGCCCGGGAAGAATGTCGGATTCACCGACTGGACCCACGCCCCCTCCCCGTAGCGCGTTTGGCGGGGCCCCGGAAAGAAAGGTAGAATCCCTCACTCGGCCGGGAGATTCGGGGAAAAGTCGATGCGCCATCGCTCGCCGCCTGCCGGACTCGTGGGAGTGCTGGGAGTGATCCTGGCCGCCGGGTGCCGGAGCCCCCGCCCCGCCGCCCCCCGCGTTCCCGCGCCCGCCGTCGCCCCCGCCACGCCGGTCGAGCCGGAGCGCTACGTCATCCAGCCCGGGGACGAGCTCGAGGTCCGGTTCTTCCACCTCCCCGACCAGAACGTCCTCCTCCCCGTCCGCCCGGACGGCTATATCTCCCTCCCCCTCGCGAACGAGGTGCGGGCGTCCGGACGCACCTGCGAGGAGCTCCGCGAGGAGCTGGTCGAGCGCCTCCGCGCCGAGCTGGTCGACCCGGAGATCGCCGTCATCGTGCGGTCGTTCACCGCCTACCGGATCCACGTCGGGGGCCACGTCAAGAAGGGGGGGATGTTCGATCTCGTCGGGACCCGGACGGTCCTCCAGGCGATCATCCAGGCGGAAGGCTTCCTGCCGACGGCGAGCGAGGCGAACGTCCTCCTCATCCGGAGGGTCTCGGAGGGCATCTGCCGCGCGATCCCGCTCGACCTGACGCAGGTCCTCTCGGGGGAGGACATGACCCAGGATCTGACCCTCCAGCCCTACGACTCGATCTACGTGGCGTCCTCGGCCATCGCGGACGTGAACCTGTGGATCGACCAGTACATCCGCCAAAACATCCCGCTCAACGTGGGCTGGCGCATCGAGTTCGGAGGCAACAACTGATGGCTCCCGCCGAAGCCGGTCCGACCGCGTGGAAGGAGGCGAGGCCGCAGAGCCTGGCCGGGATCGACCTCGTCGCCTTCCTGCGGAGGCGCTGGGCCGTCCTCCTCATCGTCCCT
This sequence comes from Planctomycetota bacterium, assembly GCA_022616055.1. GTDB lineage: Bacteria > Planctomycetota > UBA1135 > UBA1135 > JAKEFM01 > JAKEFM01. Next base: position 5,144 of record JAKEFM010000022.1, on the reverse strand, counting down.
CTCCTGGTCGGGGGCGGAGGGTCCGCCCGCATCCTGACGGAGCCCCCGGTCTACACCTCCGAGGCGACCCTGTTCGCCCGCCTCGGACGCGAGTTCGTCTACCGGCCGGAGGTCGGGACGGCCGGGCCTTCGCGCGGCTACAGCGTCGCGGAGATGGTCAACTCGGAGGCGGAGCTCCTGACGACCCGCGACCTCGCCGAGCACGTGGTCCGCGAGGTCGGGGTGAAGGCGCTCTACCCCCTCCTGCTCGAGGAGCAGGGGGGAGACCCCGCCCTCGCCTTCGAGCGGGCGGTCGTGCGCTTCCGGGACTCGATCAACGTCCAGCCCGTCCTCGACTCGAGCGTGATCAAGGTCTCCTACGAGCACGGGCGGCCCGACCTCGCCGCCCGGGCGGTCAACCTCCTCGTCGACCGCTTCGTGGACAAGCACCTCGAGGTCCACTCCGAGGAGCGCTCCTCGTTCCTCGAGGACCAGCTCGAGGCGCACGCCGCCCGGCTGAAGCGCGCGGAGGACGCCCTCCTCGCCTTCAAGCAGGAGAGCGACGGCGAGGACCTCCTGGAGCGGCACAAGCTCCTCCTCGCGCGGCGTTCCACGCTCGACTCCGAGTTCGACTCGACCCGCTTCCGGATCGCGGAGCTCGAGCTGGCCGTCGGGCCGCCGGACGGGCAGGACCTCCCGGCCTTCGAGGTGGAGCGGCTCCTCGAGCAGAAGCCGGTCTTCCTCGCGCGCCTCGAGGTGCTCGGGAAGGCGCTCGCCGAGAGTCCGGTCGATCCGCGCGCCGACGCGGTGGTCGAGGCGCAGCGCAAGCTGATCGAACTGCGCCTCCAGGAGGGGGAGCTCCTGCGCAACTTCCGGGACGGGAGCCGATCGGTCCGGGCCGTCCGCCAGGAGATCGAGAGCGTCCAGCGCCTCCACGAGGACTGGAGCTCGCGGTCCGGCGCGGCGGAGCGGGAGCACCGCGGCGCCCTCCAGGCGGAGGTCGACCGGCTCTCCCGCGAGATCGTCTCCCTCCACCGCCTCGAGGCCCTCCGGGAGCTCCTCGCGCTGCGGACCCGGCGCTCCGAGATCGAGGCGCGCCGCATCGAGATCGAGAAGGAGCTCGCCGACCTGGCGGGGCGGGTGCGCGCGCTCGGCGCGCGGGGGGTCGCCCAGCGCCGGCTCGAGCGCGACGTCACCCTGGCGGAGGCGTCCGTGCAGACCTACCTCTCCCAGGTGGAGGAGGCCCGGATCACGGAGGAGCTCGACCGCGAGAAGCGCATCAACGTCAAGGTCATCGATCGGGCGGTGCCGCCGATCGAGCCGAGCGGCCTCTCGACCGCCGTGAAGCTCACCCTGAGCGGCTTCGTCGGGATCCTCGCGGGGGCCGCTCTCGCCGTCTTCCTCGAAGTCGCCCGTCCCTCCTGAGCCCCCCGGGGGGGGGGTCGGGACCGCGCTCGTCAAGCGACGACGAAGGTCGCTTGAAGATCGCGGGGGAATGGGTATTCTTAGTTCGTCCTCGGATTGCAGCGGGCGGTTGTGGGAAAGAGCGCCCGCACTCCAGGCGGGCGGGCACGAGTCATGGACCGCGCGCCGGAGGCACGGGTCAACGGTAGGAACTGGGGTGCGCCAGGGGAGAGCCTGGCCGGGGAGCGCTGGCCTTCCTTCGGGGAGAGGGCGCTGGCGGCCTTCCTCCTCCTCCTCTGCGCTCCCGTCCTCGCCATCGTGATGCTCGCCGTTCTCCTGAGCGACGGGAGGCCGATCCTCTACCGGTCGCGCCGCCTCGGACGCTGGAAGCGCCCCTTCGACATGTACAAGATCCGGACCCTGCGCCGCGGCGCGCACCTCCTGACCGGGGCCCGGCTCCTCAAGGTGACCGACGGCCTCGCCATCCGCGGGGGCCAGTTCCTGCGCGACACCCGGCTCGACGAGCTCCCCCAGCTCTGGAACATCGTCCGGGGGGAGATGGCCTTCGTCGGCCCGCGCCCCGAGCGCCCGGAGGTCTACGAGCACCAGTGCCGGGGGATCGGCTCCTACGACCGGCGCTTCACCGTGCCCCCGGGACTGATCGGGATCGCCCAGCTCTTCACGCCCCACTCGACCGACAAGCGCTACCGCACGCTCTTCGAGAGCACGGCCTTCGAGCACCGCCCGGTCCGGGACCTCCGGATCGTCGCCTACACCGTGGCGGTCGTCCTGCGCAAGAGCCTCCACTTCCTGGCCCGGAACGTCTGGGTGGACATGGTCCGCAGCCGGATCCTGGGGCAATTCCCCCAGCGGCGCCGGTACCTCCGCGTGAGCCTCCCCTGGGCGGAGGCGCACGTCCTCGGCTCCGGGGCCCCCGCCGGGAGGCTGGTCGACATCAACGAGGAGGCGTTCCGCGTGGAGTTCCGGGCGCCCCTGGCCCCGGGGGAGGTCCGCATGATCCGCCTGCGCCTCGAGCTCGGCGCGGAGTCGGGGGCGCCGCGGGTGCGCACGGCGGACTGCACGGGCCGGGTGGCCCGGGTGGCGTCGAACGGGTCGGGATGCGCCCTCGTCGTGAAGTACGAGCCGAACTCGGCCCGGAGCCGGTACGTCCTCGACCAGTACTTCCTGCGCTCGAGCCTCGCCTACCCCGGATCGAACGGGCGGCAGCGCCGGCTCATCCGGACCCGCTCCCTCCCTTCCCTTCCCCTCCCCTCCCTGCGGGACGTCCCCCGGCAGGAGACGGCCTGACATCCCGTCGGTGGACCTCGCGCGAGCGATCGCCGTCGTCCTGTTCGCGGCCTCGGCCGCCGGAGGGCTGGCCGTCTTCGTCCTCTACCCCCTCTGGACGCTCCTCGCGGCCCTCCTCTCCCGGCCCCGGCGCTCCCGCCTCCCCGCCTCGGGGGGCTCCCGCCCCGAGCCGACGGTCAGCCTCCTCGTCGCGGCGCGCAACGCCCAGGACCTGGTCGAGGCGAAGCTCCGGAACGCTTTCGAGCTCGACTACCCGGCCGACCGGCTCGACCTCGTCTTCGTCTCCGACGGCTCCCGGGACGGGACCGCGGCCCGCCTCCGGCCCTTCGTCGGACCGAGGGTCACCTTCGTCGAGCTCCCCGAGCACCGGGGGAAGGCGGCGGCCCTGAACGAGGGCTTCGCCCGCACGAAGGGGGAGATCGTCGTCTTCAGCGACGTCGACGCCCTCCTCGCTCCCGATGCCGTCCGGAGGCTCGTGCGGCCCTTCGCCGACCCGGCGGTGGGGGGGGTCTGCGGGCGGCGCGTGATCGGGGAGCCGGGGGAGGACCTCCAGGAGGCCCAGAGCCTCTACGTGTCCCTCGACGGCGCCCTCAAGCGCGCGGAGAGCCGGCTCGGCCGCATCACCTCGAACGACGGCAAGATCCACGCGATCCGCCGGGAGGCCTTCCGCCCCATCTCCCCGGGCGCCACCGACGACCTCTTCACCTGCCTGAGCGTCGTCCGGCAGGGCTTCCGGTTCCTCTACGAGCCGCAGGCGCGCGCCTTCGTCCGGCTCCCCTCCCGCAGCGCGGACCACGAGATCTCCCGGCGCCGCCGGATCGTCGCGCGCAGCCTGAAGGGGATCTTCCTCGTGCGCGGGGTCCTCAACCCGTTCCGGTACGGCCTCTTCGCCTTCGGCCTCTTCGTGAACAAGGTGCTCCGCCGCCTCCTCCCCGTCTTCCTGGCGACCCTCCTCGCGACGAGCGCCTTCCTCGCCCCCGCCGATCCCTGGATGCGCGCCGTCCTCGCCGGGCAGCTCGCCCTCTACGGCCTCGCGCTCCTCCACCCGATCCTGCGCCGGCGCGTCTCGGGCGTCTGCCGGTACTTCTGCGTCGGAAACGTCGGCACGCTCCTCGGCCTCGTAGACTTCCTGCGGCGCCGCGAGACGGTCCGGTGGGAGCCGCTCAAGGCGCGCTGAGGCCGACGCCATGAACAGGGATCGCGTCTCGTCCGAGGGACCCCGACGGTTGAAGGTGGCCTACGTCGTCTCCCGCTTCCCGAAGGTGACGGAGACCTTCGTCCTCGACGAGATCCTCGAGCTCGAGCGCCAGGGGATCGACGTCGAGGTCTTCCCCCTGCTGCGCCACCGCGATCCCGTCGAGCACCCGGGGGCCCGCGAGATCGCTTCCCGCGCCCACTACCGGCCCTTCCTCTCCGGGTCCGTGCTCGCCGCCGTCGGGCACTTCCTCCTCCGCCGCCCGCGCGTCGCCCTCTCGACGTGGGGGACCGTGCTCGCCCGCACCCTCCGGAGCCCCAACTTCTTCCTCGGCGCCCTCGGGATCCTCCCGAAGACGGCCCGCTTCGCGCTGGAGATGGAGCGCGCGGGGGTGGACCACATCCACGCCCACTTCGCCAACCACCCGGCGCTGGCGGCCTTCGTGATCCACCGCCTGACGGGGATCCCCTACAGCTTCACCGCCCACGGGTCGGACCTGCACGTCGACCAGACGGCGCTCGGCCTGAAGCTCGAGCGCGCGGCCTTCGCCGTCACCGTCTGCTCCTCCAACCGCGACTTCGTGATCGAGCGGGTCGGGCCGGAGCTCGGGCGCAAGGTCGACGTCCTGCACTGCGGAGTCGACCCCCGGCTCCACGAGCCCGGGGAACGCGCCGGGAACGGGAAGCTCCGCATCCTCTGCGTGGCGGCGCTGCGCGGGGTGAAGGGGCACCGCTTCCTCGTCGAGGCCTGCCGCCTCCTCGCCGAGCGCGGCGTGGCGTTCACCTGCGAGTTCGCGGGGAACGGCCCGCTCGCCGAGGAGCTCCGGGCCCGGATCCGGCGGGCGGGGCTCGACGGGAAGGTCGTCCTCCTCGGCCCCCTCTCCCGGGGCGAGGTGATCGAGCGGATGAAGGCGGCGACCGTCGTCGTCCAGCCGAGCGCTCCCGACCGCCAGGGACGGCGGGAGGGGATCCCGGTCGCCCTGATGGAGGCGATGAGCGCGGGGCTCCCCGTCGTGACGAGCCGGCTCTCCGGCATCCCCGAGCTGGTGGAGGACGGCGTGAGCGGGATCCTCACCGAGCCCGGAGATCCCCGCGGGATCGCCGACGCGCTGGAGCGGCTCGCCTCCTCCCCGGAGCTGCGGGCGCGGCTCGGGAGGGGCGGGCGCGAGAAGGTGTGCGCCGAGTTCGACCTGCGCCGGAACGTCCGGGTGCTCGCGCAGCGGTTCCGGCCGCGGAAACTGCCCCGGCTGGGTGTTGAT
>JAKEFM010000212.1 GCA_022616055.1 Planctomycetota bacterium | reverse complement strand
GCGAGGGGGCGAAAGGCGGGGGAGGGGGTGGGGGTGGAGTCGGTGCCGCTGGTGCTTCGGGTTCGGCCCGAGGTGAAGGCCGCGTTCGAGGCGGCGCTTCGGGCGGCGCTGAAGGCGACGGAGGGGGACTCCCTCGAGGAGGCCCTCCTCTACATGACCGAGAAGACGCTCGAAGGGATCGAGACGGCGGAGGGGGCTCCGGAGGGGAACCGGATGGGAGAGCCCCGCCTCCAAGTCGTCCTCTACAAGTGCGAGGCGTGTGGAGGAGCTACTCTCGGTCATGAGGGACCTGTCGCTCCTCCCTCGCTCGAGGCGCGGGCGGGGTGCGATGCCGAGGTGGTGGCGCTGGGCTCGGCAGGAGTGCCGCCGGAAGCCGACGGGAAGGCGGGCAAGACCCTGCCTCCCAAGCTCAGGCGCGCGGTGCTACTCCGCGACGCTCACCGCTGCGTCGTGCCCGGTTGCACGAACCGGCTCTGGCTCGAGGTGCACCACCTGGTTCCGCGGGCGGCGGGAGGATCGAACGAAGCGGGCAACCTGGCGACGCTGTGCAGCACCCACCACGGCCTGATTCACGAGGGGAACCTGCGGAGCGTGCGGGGAGAGAACGGGAGGCTGAGGTGGTTCGGGCGGACGGGGCGGGAGATCGGGCGCGCGACCCACATGGGTCGCCACGGCGCGACTCCCGCCGAGACAAGCGCGGTGGCGGCGCCGGCCGCCAGTCCCGCCGCCTGAGGGATGGCAGCCCCGGAAGCGAGGAGGTCGGGCTCCTCGTCCTCCAGCCCGGGAGGAAGGAACTCGAGTGAAGCCGTATAAGGGACGCTCGTTCCGACGCCGTCGTGTCCCACCGCGCAATCGCGATCTTCGGCCTCCTGCTCGCCATCCTGGGCGCCGGCTATCTGTTGTTCTCGGGCACCCCGCGCGAGGCTCCGGCTCCCTCGACCCCGAGCGCCGGCTCGACGGACGCTGCGAGGGCGCCGAAGGCGCCGGGCGCTTCCACATCGGCGGCGGGGACTCCGTCAACCCGACCTTCCAGCGCGGCCCCGGTCGCGGGTCCGACCGGAGACGCCGCCCCCGGCACGACGCGAGTCGCGGTGGCGGGCGGAGGCGCGATCCTCGGCAGGGCGGTCACCCCCGAGGGGACGCCCGTCCCGGACGCGACGGTGCGCGTCGGGAGGGACGCCGTCCTCGAGGGGGACCCCGCGCCGCGGATCGTCGAGGGAGCGCCCTCGATCACGTGGCTGGAGGGCGAAGTCCGCGCCGGAACCGACGGCGCCTTCCGCATTCCGGGCCTCGAGCCGGGGCTCCCCTACTCCCTCCTCGCCGCGGCGAGCGGCCGGCGCTCGACGATGGCGACGGACATCGAGGTCAGGCCCGGCGTCGAGACGGAGGAGGTCCGGCTCGCCCTTCCTCCCGCCTTCGCGATCTCCGGCAAGGTCCTCGACTCCGAGAAGCGCCCGATCCCCGACGCGCGCGTCCGGGCGACGACGACGGATCCCGCGGAGCTCGCCCGGACGGGACCGGAGGGCCCGCACCTGCCTCCGGAGGTCGCGGAGACGACGGCGGGGGGCGAGTTCCGGTTGCCCGACCTCGGAGAGACCGCCTACGACCTCGAGGCCTCCGCCGAGGGGTACGCCGCGGCGAAGCGGATCGGCGTGCGGGCGGGGGCGGAGGGGATCGAGATCCTCCTCGCGCGGAGCGGACGGATCGTCGGGCGCGTGGTCGATCCCTCGGAGAGGCCGGTGACGCGCTTCGCCGTCGTCGATCGACGCGACCTCCGGTCTTACGAGATCGCCGAGCCGAGGCGCAAGGAGTTCGAGGACCCGCAGGGGCGCTTCGCCCTCGAGCAATGCGAGGAGGGCCTCCACGACCTCACCGTCGAGGCCCGGGGCTTCGCGGCGACGGTGGTCGAGGATATCGCTCTCGACCCGAAGGCGGAGGCGAGGGAGATCCTCGTCCGCATGCGGCGGGGCGGGCGCGTCGTCGGAAGCGTGCGGCTGGCGGACGGAACGGCCGTGGGCGGGGCGCGCGTGACGAGCGCCCTCGACGCCCCCACCCTCCCCTTCGGCGAGACGTGGGACGAGCTGCCCGCGCGCTCCGCGCGGACGCCGGACCTCCCCGAGTACTTCCGGACCTCCGTCGTCGTCACGAGAGAGGACGGCTCCTTCGCGCTCGAGAGCCTGCGGCCGGGCTCCCACGACCTGCTCGTGCGCGCGCCGGGGCGGGGATCGGTCACCGTCCCGGGGGTCGAGATCGTCGAGGGGGGGACCGCCGGCCCGCTCGAGATCGTGCTCCCCATCGGGGGGGCGATCGCGGGCTCCGTCACCGACGCCGCCGGGGCGCCCGTCGACGGGGCGGCCGTCATCGCCTTCCCCCCCGAGAGCACGGGGCGCGCGGGGACGACGCGGTGGCGCTTCGCGATGACGAAGGGAGGCGAGTACCGGATCGAGGACCTCGCCCCGGGGGTCTACATGCTGATCCGGGCGACGGAGGACGTGGGGGGAACGAACCCCCCGCACATGCAGACGGCGCAGGTTCGGTCCGGGGAGACGACGCGGGTGGACTTCGCCGACGCGCCGAAGGGCGCGACCCTCGTCGGCCGCGTGGAGGACCCCGACGGCGCCGCCATCCCCGGCGCGCAGGTCGTCCTCTTCCACTTCGGGAAGGTCGGCTCCGCGATGAAGTCGGGTTTCGCGGATCGCGAGGGGAACTACCGGATCGTGGAACTCCCGCCCGGCATGTACGGGATCTACCTGGGCCGCGGGGCCTCGTTCACGTCCGTCTTCCTCGACGTCGTCACGATCCCGGACTCCCCGACGGAGGTGCGCCACGACGTGACGGTCCCCTCGGGAATCATCGCGGGTCGCGTCACCGACGCCCGCACGGGGAAGGGACTCGCCGGCGCGCGGCTGACGCTCCTCACCGGCCTCGGGGTGGGTCCCGAGTTCCCCGGCGGGTTCACCGTCGCCGACGAGAAGGGGGAGTACCGGTTCCGCGACCTGGCGCCCCGCAACTACCGGATCTCGGCGACCGCCACGGGGTACGGACAGGAGGCGAGCGAGCGCTTCTCCCTGCCGTCCGAGGGGGAGCGGACCGGCGTCGACCTGGCTCTCGAGGCGGGCGGGTCCCTCCACCTCGTCGCCCTCGACGCGGCGGGAGGGAGCCTCACCGGGGCGATCGTCACGTTCCGGGACGATCGCGGCGAGACGACCGCGGTCGGGATCGTCGCCCCCTGGCTCGACGCGAACTCCGCGGTCTCCTCGGACGGCGTCAAGCCCGGCCGCTACACCGCGATCGTCCTCAAGGACGGGGGGATCGCCGCGATGGGCCCCTTCGAGGTCCGGTCGGGGGAACGGACGGTGACGACGATCCGGGGCGTCCCCGCCGGAGCCGCCCCGGCCCGCGCGATCCCGCCAGACCCGCCCCGCTAGCCTCCCCTCCTCGACGCGTCCGAGGGGGCGCCCTACAACGGAGCCGTGCCTCCCTTCCGGATCGCCGTCGACCGAGAGACCTGCTACGGCGCCGGCGAGTGCGCGCTGCGGGCGCCGAGGGTCTTCGGCCTCGACGAGGTCAAGAAGGCGGTCGTCCTCGATCCGCGGGGAGCCGACGACGAGACCGTCCGCAGCGCCGCCGCCGCCTGCCCCGTCGCCGCGATCGTCCTCGTCGACGTCGCCACGGGGAGGCAGGTCCAGCCTTGAGGGGAGGGCTCGCCCTCGCGCTCGCGGGCCTCGCCTGCGCGCGCGCGCCGCAAGCCCCGAGTCCCCGGGAGCAGGGAGACGCCTCCGTGAAGGAACCGACCTCGACCCGATCCCCCCGCAAGAACCGCCTCGCGAACGAGACGAGCCCCTACCTCCTCCAGCACGCGACGAACCCCGTCGACTGGTATCCGTGGGGGCCCGAGGCGCTCGAGCGCGCGCGCCGCGAGGACCGGCCCATCTTCCTGTCGATCGGGTACTCGGCCTGCCACTGGTGCCACGTGATGGAGCGCGAGTCGTTCGAGGATGAGGCGGTCGCCGAGGTCCTCAACGCCCACTTCGTCCCGGTCAAAGTCGACCGCGAGGAGCGCCCCGACCTCGACGAGGTCTACATGACGGCGACCCAGCTCCTCACCGGCTCGGGGGGCTGGCCGATGTCGGTGTTCCTCACGCCCGACCTCCGCCCCTTCTACGCGGGGACCTACTTCCCTCCCGAGGACCGCCACGGGATGCCCTCGTTCCGCCGCGTCGTCGAGACCCTCGCCGACTGGTGGAAGACCCGGCGCGCGGAGCTCGAGGGGAACGCGGAGAAGGTGCGCGACGCCGTCGAGAAGGCGGTCTCCGTCGCCCCTCCGACGGGGGACCTCACGGCCGCCCTCTTCGACCGGGCCGTCGCCTCCCTGCGCTCGGACCACGACCCGCGGCACGGCGGGTTCGGAGGGGCCCCGAAGTTCCCCCCCTCGATGTCCCTCGAGCTCCTCCTTCGCCGCTGGCGCGCCTCGAAGGATCCGACCCTCCTCTCGATCGTCGAGCAGACCCTCGACGCGATGGCGCGGGGCGGGATCTACGACCACCTCGGCGGGGGCTTCCACCGCTACTCGACGGACGAGCGGTGGCTCGTCCCCCACTTCGAGAAGATGCTCTACGACAACGCGCTCCTCGCGCGCGTCTACCTCGCGGCGTTCCAGGCGACGGGCAAGGAGGCCCACGCCCGGGTCGTGCGCGAGACGCTCGGGTACGTCCTGCGCGAGATGACGCGCCCGGGGGGCGGCTTCTACTCCACGCAGGACGCCGACTCCGAGGGGGAGGAGGGGAAGTTCTTCGTCTGGACCCCCGCCGAGATCGAGGCGGTCCTCGGCGCCGAGGAGGCGGCGCTCTTCGCGCGGGCGTACGGCGTCGTCCCGGGCGGGAACTTCGAGGGGGGCCGCTCCGTTCTCCACCTCCCCCTCTCCATCGAGGACCTCGCCGTCACCCTCGACCGGCCGGCGGGGGACCTCGCCGCCCGGCTCGCGGCGTCGCGGGCGAAGCTCCTCGCGGCGCGCGAGAGGCGGGCGAAGCCCGGCCTCGACGACAAGGTGATCGTCGCCTGGAACGGCCTCATGCTCTCGGCGATGGCCCGCGCCGGGGCCGTCCTCGAGGAACCCCGGTTCCTGCGGGCGGCGGAGGAGACGGCGGCGTTCCTCCTCGAGACGATGCGGAGGAAGGAGGGGACCCTCCTCCACACCTACCGCGACGGGAAGGCGAAGGGGGACGGCTTCCTCGACGACTACGCCTGCCTCGCCGAGGGGCTCCTCGACCTCCACGAGGCGACCTTCGATCCGCGGTGGTTCCTCGCGGCCCGGGAGCTCGCCGGCAAGGCGATCGACCTCTTCTGGGACGAGAAGGACGGGGGATTCTTCTACACGGGTAAGGATCACGAGACGCTCCTCGTCCGGACGAAGAGCCCGGGCGACAGCGCCGTCCCGTCCGGCAACTCCGTCGCCGCCCATGTCCTCCTCCGGCTCGCCGCCTTCACCGGCGAGGCGGACCTCGCGAAGAGGGCGGAGGGGACCCTCGCCGCCCTGCGGACGGGGATGGACCGGACCTCCCGCTTCTTCGGCTACGCCCTCTGCGCCCTCGATCTCCACCTCGACCCTCCGCGCGAGGTCGCGATCGCGGGGGCCCCGACCGACCCGGGGACGCGCGCCCTCGTCCGGGCCGTCCGCGCCGCCTACGACCCGAACCTCGTCCTCTCCCTCGCCGATCCCGGGAGGCCGCAGGCCGCGAAGGCGATCCCCCTCCTCGAGGGGAAGACGCCGATCGGCGGGAAGCCCGCCGCCTACGTCTGCCGCCGCTTCGCCTGCCGCGCGCCGGTGACCGACCCGGAGGCGCTCGCGAAGGAGCTCGGCCGGTAGTCGAACTCGCGCCGGTCCTCCCGCGTCCGTAGGCTTCGCGCCCCCCCGGAGGTCCCTCCATGTCCGGCCCGTTCGCGTTCGCCGCCCCGATCCTCCTCTCCTCCGCCTGCACGCTCCGCGGGGAAACGCAGGCCGCCGCGGAGGTCGCCCTCGAGACGCGCGTCCGCTCCGCCGCGCTATTCAAGAACGGGCTCGCCTTCGTCCGTCGCGAGGGTTCGATCCCCGCCGGGGCGCAATCCCTGCGGATCGAGCCCCTCCCGGTCCCGGTCCACGGGACCTTCTGGATCGCCGCCGATCCGGCGCGTGCGAAGCTCGGCCCCGCCCTCGCCCGGAAGACCGAGGTCCGCGAGCGTTTCTCCGCCTTCACCATGGAGGACCTCCTCCGTGCCAACGTCGGCCGGCGGGTCACGCTCGTCATGGGGGAGAAGGACTCGGTCGAGGGGACGATCGAATCGGTCACGGAACCGTCTCCCCCCTCCCCCCCCGACGTTGCGCCGGGGACGGTCTACTTCCCCCCTCCGACCGGCGCCCTCGCGCTCGTCCGCACCGCGGGCGGCTCGATCGCAATCCCGACCCTCGAGGTCCGCCGCCTCCGCGTCGAGGGGGGAGCGCTCGCCACTGAACTCACCCGCCGCCGCGAGGCGGTCTCCCTCTCCTTCCCGGTCGAGGGGAAGGAAGGGCCGACGCCGGTCTCCCTCCTCTACCTCGAGCGCGGGCTCACCTGGGTCCCCTCCTACGCGATCGACCTCTCGGAGCCGGAGAAGGCGACCCTCACCGCGAAGGCCGAGGTGATCAACGAGGCCGAGGCGCTCGCGGGAGCCACCCTCCGGTTCGTCACGGGGTTCCCGAACCTCCGGTTCGCGCATGTCGTCGACCCGATCGCGATGCAGGGGGACTTGAACGCGTTCCTCGCCGCGCTCGGCACGCCGCCCGACCGGGCCTGGGGGGCGGTGACCCAGCAGGCGGTCCTCTCGAACGTCGCCTACCGCTCCGAGGCGGACGCCGTGACCTTCCCCGTCGCCGGCGTCCCCCTCCCGGGAGAGAGCGCCGAGGACCTCTTCCTCTACGAGCAGAAGGACGTGACGCTCGAGCGCGGCGAGCGCGCCCTCTACTCGCTCTTCAGCGCCCGCATCCCCTTCGAGCACCTCTACGAGTGGTCGATCCCCGACACGATCGGGGAGAATCCCTACGAGCCTCGCCGCGAGACCCCTCGCGAGGAGGAGATCTGGCACTCGGTGCGCCTGACGAACGACACGAGCCTCCCCTGGACGACCGCCCCGGCGATGACGCTGAAGGGAGGCAACCTCCTCGGGCAGGACACCCTCGCCTACGCCGCGGTCGGGGCGAAGACGACGGTCCGGATCACGCGCGCCGTCGACGTCCAGGGGGAGCAGGCCGAGGTCGAGGTCGCCCGCGACCGGGGCCACGCGCGCTTCTACGGCAACACCTACGACCGGGTCACGGTGAAGGGGGAGATCTGCGCGACGAACCACAAGCGCGAGGGGGTCCGCCTCGAGATCACGAAGCACATCCAGGGAGAGGTGACGAAGAACCCGGGCGAGGCGAAGGTCGTCCAGGTCGCGAAGGGGCTGCGACAGGTGAACCCGAACGCCCGGCTCACCTGGACGATCCCCCTCGAGCCCGGCCAGCGGGCCACGATCGACTACGAGTACTCGCTCTACGTCCGGGGCTGATCAGCCGAGGTCGAAGAGGAGCACCTCGGAGGGCGTCTCGGCGAGCAGCGCGAGAGCGCGCTCCCCGCTCGCGGCGGCTCCGTCGCCGGCGCGGAGCGCGGTCTCGTTCAGCGACAGGGCCCCCCGCGCGACCTGGACCCACGCGTGGCGGTCCGCCTCCATCGGGTGGACGACCTCGCGCCCCGGCTCGAGGAGGGCGGCGTAGACCTTCGCGTCCTGGTGGACCGTGACGGAGCCCTCTCGCCCCTCCCGCGAGGCGACGAGCCGCAGCCGCCCGCGTCGGTCCTTCTCCGGAAACGCCTCCTGCTCGTAGCCGGGCTCGAGGTCCCTCCGCTCGGGGTGGATCCAGATCTGGAGGAAGTGGAGCGCCTCCTGGCCCGAGGGGTTGAACTCGCTGTGGACCACGCCCGTCCCCGCCGTCATCCGCTGGATCTCCCCCGGCCGGATGACCGACCCCGTCCCCAGGCTGTCCTTGTGCTCGACGGCGCCGGCGAGGACCCAGGTGAGGATCTCCATGTCGCGGTGGAAGTGCTCCGGAAAGCCCTCGCCCGGCTTCACGCGGTCCTCGTTGATCACCCGCAGCGACCGGAAGCCCATGTGCGCGGGGTCGTGGTAGGCGGCGAACGAGAAGGTGTGGCGCGTGTCGAGCCACCCGTGGTCGAAGTGCCCCCTCTCCTCGGATCGGCGAACCTGGATCATCGGTCTTCCGCCGCGGTTTCCTCCGGGCCTCCCCCTTAGGTCCGGGTCCCCCGGCTCACAAGGCGCGGGCCCTCCTCCGCCGCGTTACGAAAGGGGAACCCCCGTTCCCGCAGCGCCACGGAAGAGCGCCGGGAGGAGGACCCCGCAACGTGGCGCGGATGTTGTTGTCCACCCGCCACAACTGGAGAGTCCGATGAGAGCCACCTCCGTTATCCTCCTGGCCGCCCTCCTCTCCGCCGCCTGCTCGGCGCCGCGACCCGCCGGAAGCGGATCCTCCCTCTCCGAGGGCGAGGTCCGCCTGCTCCAGGCGCATTACGACGGGGCGGAACGGGAGCTCCGCGCGCGCGACGTCTCCCGCCTCTCCCCGGAGCAGCGCGAGATCCGGGAGCGCCTCCTCGACGAGTTCCGGGCCTATCGGGAGCGGGGCGAGTTCGGCGTGAACCTGGACTTCCCCGAGGCGCGAGTCCCCTATTTCGTCGACGCCGGCGGACGGCCCTGCGCCGTGGCGAACCTGATGCTGGCGACCGGCGAGCGCGCGCTCGTCGAGGAGATCGCCGCCACCCGGAACCACGCCTGGGTGGCCGAGCTCGCATCGGACCCGGAGCTGGGGGGGTGGCTCGAGCGGTGCGGCTTCACGGTGGAGGAGGCCGCGCGAATCCAGGGGCCCGGGGGAGGGGGAGGTCCTCCGATGCCGCCCCCTCCCCCGCCTCCCCCGGCGGGCCCCGTCGCCGAGGGTCCCCGCGCGGCCGCTCGACCGGCGAGCCCGGCCTCGATCGACGGTCCACGCGTTGCGCCGAACCGTCCGTCGACGCCGGTCGGCGCCCCCGCGACTCCGGGAGGCTCGGCTCCGCGCGGCGGGCCCCTCACACCGGGTGAGGGGGAGGACTGGTGGACTTGGTGGGAGGCGAACCGGGGCGAGTTCCTCCGGCCGAATCCCTTCCGGGAGGGGGACTCGCCGAGGACCGGGGACGAGATCGAGGGCCCCCTCCCCGAGAGCGTCCTCGAGGAGCATCGCCGAGGCCTGATCCCTCTCCTCGTCGGATGCCTCGACGACGCCGAGCCCGGCGTCCGGTCCTCGGCCGCCGTCGCGCTCGGAAAGATCGCGGGACGGGAGGCCGTCCCCTACCTCCGCCAGGCGCTCGGTGATTGCAACCGCACCGTCCGCGACGCCGCGATCCTCGGGCTCGGGGCGAGCGGAGCCGGCGAGGCCGTCCCGACGCTCGCGGGGATCGCGCAGGGCGAGGGAGGGGAGCGCGACTCCCGCGGGAGCCGCGATGCGGGTCGGTTCCTCGCATTCCTCGCGCTCGGCGCCGGGCGGCGCTCGGGCCTCGATCCGAGGACGGACGGGGTCGTCGCCGCGTTCCTGAGGAGCCTCGAGGGCGCCGACGAGCCCGCCGAGGAAGGCGCGCTCCTCTATCACACCCTCGCGCCGTCCCGGGACCTCCTCCCCTTCGCGGTCTCGCTCGCGACGGACCGTCGCCGACCCCCCTCGCTGCGCTGCCGCGCCATCGAATCCCTCCGTTCCGCCGACGACCCCGAGACCCTGGCGACGCTCCTGCGACTCCTCAACGGCCCGAACCCCGACCTCCGGCGCTCCGCGGCTCTCGCGCTCGGTTCCTTCCGCCACTCCCTCGCGCTCCAGCCGCTCCAGACCGCCTTCGAGCTCGAGCGCGAGCCCCTCACCCGCGCCTTCCTCCTCCTCGCGATCGGACGCCAGGGGGGACCGGTGGCGAAGGAGTTCCTGGTCCACACGCTCCGGACGGGCCCGAGCCCCCTGCGCCACTGGTGCGCGCTCGCCCTCGGTATCGCCGCGCGGGAGGACGGGGACCGCGAGGCCCGTCTCGCGATCCGCGCGGCCGCCCGGTCCGAGAAGAACCGCGACGTTCTCCCCGCCTACTTCGTCGCGTCGGGGATCGCCCGGGATCCCGAGGCCGCGGACGCCCTTCGCGACGCGCTCTCGACCGCGTCCGACCCCCGCATCCGGGCGACCGCGGCGATCTCCCTCGCGATGACCGGAAACCCCGGCGCGCGGGAGGCGCTCCTCGCCCGTCTCGAGAAGGACCCTTGCCCCTGGACGCGTGCAGCGATCGGCCAGGCGCTCGGCCTCGTCAGCGACCTGCGCGACGTCGGGACGATCCTCCGGCTCGCGGGCGAGCTCCGGGACGCCACCCACCGGGCGACCGCCGCGTACGCCCTGGGATTCCACGGGACGATGGCGGCGGTCGAGGGCCTCGCCGGGATCGTCCGATCGAAGGAGACCGCCCCGCAGGTCCGCTCGGCCGCGGTGGCCGCCCTCGGGATCTCGCTCGGCCGGCCGGCGGGCCGGACCCCCGTCACGGAGGGGACGAACTACACGGTCCTCTCGAGCCGGGCGCGGGACCTCGCACGGTTCGCGCTCTAGCGTCGGCGTGGGTTGGAATCGGCGGGGCGCCCGACTACGACATCGGGCGCCCGGTTGCCTTCTCCCTCCGCCCGTGCTGTAACGCTGCCGATGCCTAGCCGCCCCACCCGTTCCCTCGAGACCATCGCGAACCCGCGACCCGGGCGGACCTACGAGATCCGCCTCGAGTGCCCGGAGTTCACCTGCCTCTGCCCGAAGACCGGGCAGCCCGACTTCGCCACGCTCCGCTTCCGGTACGTCCCCGGCCCGCGCTGCGTCGAGCTGAAGTCCCTCAAGCTCTACCTCTGGTCGTTCCGCGACGAGGGGGCGTTCCACGAGGACGTCACCCACCGGATCCTCGACGACTTCGTCGAGGCGGCGGCGCCGGAGTGGATCGAGGTCGTCGCCGACTTCAGCGTCCGGGGCGGCATCCACACGGTGGTCCGCGCGACCCACGGCGAGCGGCCCGCGGAAGTCGAGGCGGAGCCGTGAAGGCCTTCCTCCTCCTCCCGCTCCTCGCCCTCCAGAGCCGCCCCGCCCGCGAGGGGGACGAGCTTCTCGGAAAGCCCGCCCCTTCGCTCCAGGGGCTTCGCTGGATCGGCCGCGCGCCCGCGCGGATCGAGGACTTCCGCGGCAAGGTCGTCCTCGTCCGGTGGTGGACGGAGGGGTGCGTCCTCTGCGAACGGAGCGCCCCCGCGATCCGGGGGCTGACGGAGCGCTACGGCGAGAAGGGGCTCGGCCTCCTCGCGATCTACCATCCCAAGCCTCGCCCCCACCCGGTCGAGGACGAGGCCGTGAAGAAGGCGGCCGCCGCGCTTGGCCTCCCGCTCCCCCTCGCCGTCGATCCGGAATGGGAAGTCCTGCGGCGCTGGTGGCTCGGCAACCGGCGCGAGTACACCTCGGTCTCCTTCCTCCTCGACCGCGAGGGGAAGATCCGCTGGGTCCATCCGGGCGGGGAGTTCCACCGGTCCGAGGAGCCCTCCCACCGCGACTGCGCGCGCGCCTTCGCCGACCTCGAGGCGGAGGTGAAGCGACTCCTCGGCGCGTAGCGATTCAGCGCGGGAGGGCGGCCCACAGGCCGCGGAGATAGCCGAAGCTCGCGCGCCCTTCCTTCCAGCGGAAGTCGTACCCCTCCGGGAACCTCGGCTCCGCGGGGTGGAGTCGCCGCGGCACCTCTCGCGCCTCGACGTCCAAGATCGTGCCCGGCCCCGTCGAGATTCGCGTGAAGGAGTTCACGGAGAAGATCCCCGGCTGCGCGTGGCAGGAGCCGCACCTCTGCAGAAGGGGGAAGCCGCGCTCCTGTCCCGGAAAGAACGGACGCTCGAGAGGATCGTTGCCGTGGGTCCCAAGCCGGGCGAAACGCTTTTCCTCGCGGCCGACGGCCCGCAGGCCGCCTGCGACGCCGGCGAAGAGGCGCTCCCGAGAGAGGTCAAACTCGAAGACCTCCTGGAACGGGAAGAGCTCGCCGTCACAGCCGAACTCGGGCGCGGGGTTCTCGATCGAGCGAAAGAGCCGGACCTGGACGCTTTCCGTGACGGGGGTGGTGGTGAGTCGGCCCTGGTCGTCGATGGCGAGCGTCCGCCGGAGGAGGGCCACGGCCGTGCCCGGCGGGAACTGCGGGAGGCTCGGGTTCAGCCGACGCCTCTCCCCTTCGTGGACGAGGGGTTCGGGGAAGTCCCTCAGCTTCCGGAGGTACTGGACGGTCGCCTCGCGCCCGCCCGGGAGCCGCAGGCAGACGAGGAACAGGGAGCGGCCGTCCACATGGTGCAGGTGCGAGGGTGCGAGAGGCTCCGGGCCTTCCTGCGCCAGGCGAACCCACGACCCGTCGAGGTCCAGGAGTCCCGGCCCCAGGAAGGGCTCGCTCCTCTCCCCCGCCGTCGGCCCGGGCGGGAAAGCGCCGGAGGCGACCGCCGCGTCGTAGTTGTGGGGGAGCGAGCGGATCTCCTCGGACGAGAGGGCGACCCGACGCATCGCCCGGGCGATTTGCTTGGCGAGTTCCGCCGCGCGCGGCTCGCTCTCCCGAGAGACCGACGCGAGCCAGTCGAAGATCGCCCACAGGTCGCGCTGGAGGACGACGCGCTTCAACGGATCGGGAAAGAGGCGCTCGGCGTTCGTCGCGAGGAAGGCGTCGAGCGCGGAGACCGCGCGGGAGAAGGCCGGCTCCTCGAGGAGGTAGCGGCTCTGCGGCCAGAGGAGGGGATCGAGGTCGTCGACGCCGTGCTCCTTCCCGTCCGGCTCCGTGCGCACCCAGAGCGCCCGGTGGACGAGTTCCCAGGGATGGTCGGGGACGCAGGAGTAGATCCCGGGTCGGCTCGATTCTTCCGCGGGCCGGGACTCCGCCTGCGACCCGAGGGGGGCCGCGACGGCGGCGAGGAGAGGGAGGCCGAGGAAGACCAGGCCGGAGAGAGGCGTCGGCATGGGGAGTCCGGTGGGCGCCCTCCCTCCGACGCCGGGACGGCCTATCGGTTCGACGGGTGCCGGGGCCTAGGCGGGAGGGGGCGCCTCCGCCCCCTTCCCCGCGGCGGTCTCCGCCGGCTCCTCGGCCCCGACGCGGAAGCCGACCGGCTCCGGCGAGAGCTCCGCGGGCCGGCGCGTGAAGGCGTCCTGCTCCCGCATCCGATCGACGGCGAGACGCAGGTGCTCGGAGTGGACGGCGGGAGCCTTCGCCGCGTGCGCGAGGACGCCGGCGGAGAGGAAGACCTCGCGGATCATCGCGAAGGAGAACCCCTCGGAGTCGCGGGCGGCGGCGTCGATCCCCTCGCGCAGACCCGTCGCCTCCTCGCCGAAGAGCCGGAGCAGGTAGGACCGCCGCAGCGCGTAGGGAGGATCGCCGAGCCGCCAGACGCGGTCGAACCGGCTCGGGCGGCGGATCAGCGCGGGGTCGACCGCCTCGGGCCGGTTCGTCGTCGCGAGGAGGAGGGTCCCGGCGAGGGGCTTCAGGCCGTCGATGCGGTTCAGGAAGTGGGAGAGGGAGATCCGCTGCTCGCCGAAGAGGGAGTCGAGGTCCTCGAAGACGAGGAAGCGCGGCGTGTCCTTGCCGAGCGGGCAGTTGTCGAAGAACGCGTCGAGGTCGTCGTCGTCGGGATTGCGCTGCCCCTCGCCGAAGACGACGAAGGCGACGGCGGGGTACTCCTGGGCGAGGACGCGGAGGAGGAGGGTCTTGCCGTTGCCCGGCGGCCCGCAGAGGAGGAACCCGCGCCGGTAGGGCAGCCGGTTCCTCTCGAAGTAGCCCCGCGCGCCGAAGAAGTGGTCGACGTTCCCGCGGAAGTCCTCGAGGAAGTCGGGGTTGGCGAGGAGGTCGGCGAAGCGCGCCGGCTCCGGCTCGAAGCGCGTCCAGCAGCCGTTCTTGTAGGCGAAGCGGCTCCCCTCGAAGGAGCGCGCGCGGGCCCGCAGGAACTCGGTCCGGAGGTCCTCGACCCAGGGCCCGCGCGGCGCCGCGGCGACGACGAGGAGGCTCGGCCCGAGGGAGTCGGGGACGAAGTCCGCGTAGAGGTAGCCCGTCCGGCCGGCGAGGGTGAACTCGGCGAGGCCGAGCGGGGCGCCCGGATCGGGCTCGTCGCGGTTCGTCCAGCCGTCCGGCAGGAGGAGGGGCCGGACCGCGCAGCGCGCGCGGACGTGGCGGTTGAAGTCGCCGCCGAGGCTTCCCGTGTAGGCGAGGAAGGAGAAGGCGCAGGGATCGTGCCCGAGCCGGCGCAGGATGCGCTCCAGCCTCCCGACGAGGGTCTCTCGATCTGCGTCTCCGTCCATTCTTGCCCCGGCGTTTCCCCGGCGAGCGGCCGCGTCCCGATTCGTGCCCGAACGGCGACGCGAAGCCTCCGACGAGTTCCTTTCCGTTTAACACGGGATCCGTGGGCCGTAAAGCCCGCCGCGCCCTCCGTGCGCACGGGGAGGACATCTGCGAGAGTACGGCTCCGATGGATCGCAAGACCTTTCCCGACGGACCGCTTCCCCTCTCCCGCGACTGCTTCGTCTGCGGTCGCGACAACTCGCACGGATTCCGCGCGCGCCTCGAGCGCAGCGGCGAGGAGGTCGTCGGGCGCGTCGAGATCCCCGACCGCTTCCAGGGCTACCCCGGCACCGCGCACGGCGGGATCGTCGCCGCGCTCCTCGACGAGGCCCTCGCCTGGGCGACGATGGTCGCGCTGCGGCGCTTCTGCGTGACGGTCGAGCTCTCCGTCCGCTTCGCGCGCCCCGTGCCGACCGGGACGCCGCTCCTCCTCGCGGCGCGCGCGCGGGACGGACGCGAGGAGGGATTCCGCGCCGCCGGGGAGATCCGGAGCGAGGGGGGGGAGGTGCTCGCGACGGCGGAGGCCCGCCTCGCCCCCGCGCTCCGCGGCCGCACGGAGCGGCTGGCGGACTTCCTCCACTACGAGGCGGGGACGCTGCGGATCTTCGACCGCGACTAGCGGGGGATCAGACGCGCGCCCGCCGCGCCTTGCGGCGGGGGCGCACGCCCGCGAGCCGCTCGACCAGGCTCCACTGCTCGTCGGTGATCGGGACGATCGAGAGGCGCGAGATCCGGACGAGGTCGGTCGTCGCGAGGAGCGGCTCCCGGCGGAAGACGTCGAGGGGGACCGACTTCGGGAAGGGCTCCCCCGCCTCGACGTCGACGACGAGGATGCGGGGGTTGCCGGCGTTGGGGTCGGGGTAAGGGTCGCGGGTGATCAGGGAGGTCCCCACGGCGGACCGCTCGTCCCCGGTGTGGTAGACGATCGCCCGGTCGCCCCGGCGCATCGCGCGGAGGTGGAGGAGGGCCAGGTTGTTCGTGATGCCGTCCCAGCGGGTGCGCCCCTCCGCCATCAGCCGCTCGAAGGAGTACTCGGACGGCTCCGTCTTCAGGATCCACGAACGCATCGCACGCTCCGCTGGCCTTCCCTCGCGTCGGACGCCGCGGCGCCGGCGCGCGGCCCGGAACATGAGGGTAGCGGATGGACCCCGGTCCGGAAAGCGTGCGGCCGGCGAGCCCGGGCCGGCTACCAGTTGAAACCGGGCGGCGGCTGCCCCTCGTCCCCCCCCTCGGCGGCGCGCTTCTTCGCCTTCTCGAAGGCCTCCTCCAGGCGCTTCTTCTTCTGCGCCTCCTCCTCGACCGCCCCCCCGAAGACGTCGTCGAGCTGGCGGTTCCGCTCCCCCCGCTGGCGGACGGCCTCGTCGAAGTGCTCGGCCTTCGGCTTCTCCCCCGAGGACCCGGGGACCTCCTTGCGGAGGACCTGTCCCGTCGCGACGTCGACGAGGAGCCGCGTCCCGCAGTGCGGGCACTTCGTCTCGACGTCCTTCCGGGAGGTCACGGCCGGGTCCGGAGCTCGGAGAGGCGGAAGATCGGGCGGTAGTCGAGGGGGGCGAGGGCCGCGGCCCCGTCGGGATCCTCCCGGTCGACGACGACGGAGACGAAGGCGATCTCGGCGCCGGCGGCCCGCACGGCCTCGGCGGCCTTGAGGACCGACCCGCCGGTGGTGATCACGTCGTCGACGAGGACGACCCGGTCCTCCCGGCCGATTCCCCCCTCGATCGAGCGCTTCGTCCCGTGGGTCTTGGGGTCCTTCCGGACGAGGAAGGCCCGGAGCGGCCGGCCCGCGAGGTGGGAGAGGAGGGCGACCCCCGAGGCGATCGGGTCGGCCCCGAGCGTGAGCCCGCCGACCGCCGTCACGCGCTCCCCCTCCATCTGCCGCAGGATCAGGGACGCGACGAGGAGGAGCCCCTCCCCCTCGAGCGTCACCTGCTTGCCGTCGACGTAGACGTCGCTCTTCTTCCCGGAGGCGAGGACGACGTCGACCCCCTCCCGGAGCGATCGTTCCCTCAGAAGCGCCTTCAGCCGCTCCCGGGCGACCGCGGGGTCGGGAAGCTCGAGGCGGGGACGGATCGAAGCGGCGCGCATTGCGGCGACGCTAGCCGGCGGATTCCGGCGTCGCAATCGACCCCTCCCGTCGCTCCCGCAGGTGCTCCTGGCAGCCCACCGCATAGGCCCGGCGCAGCATCTCCCGGACCTCCCCGTCGACCTCCTCGGGATCCCGGAGGCGGACCGAGTGCAAGTGGCAGCGCGGAGAGACCTCCCGGACCTTGGCGACGCGCGGGTGGTGGAGGGGACGCGACAGCCAGAGGTCGAGCCACGCCCCGTCCTTCAGCGGATGGATGCCCCCGAACCGGACGCGGACCATCCAACCGACGCGAGTCCTGTTCGACACGATCCGGACCGGCCCGAACGAGCGCAGGAGCGCGTCGATCCGCATGAAGATCGCCTTCGCGAGGGGTCGGCCCCGGAAGTGGTCCTCGAGGGGGACGCGCGTGCAGGAGTGGTAGATGTTTCGGGTGACGAACCGCTTCCCGCACCGCGGACACCGCCACAATGGGCGATCCTCGAACGGGCGGAGCGGCCGCGGTTTCCGGGGTGGTTTCCCCATCCCTCGCAAGGCTAGCCGACGAGGGTCGCCCGGCTCCGGTACACTCGAGGACCCCCCCTCCCGCGGACGGCACGAGCCCCGCCTGCCGAGAGGAAAGGAGCCCTATGTCCCCGAGGCGCCCCTTCCCCGTCCTCTCCCTCCTCCTTGCCGCCCCGATCGCCCTCGCCCAGGAGTCGGAAGTCGAGAGGGTGATCGCCCTCGGCCGCGCGGACAGCCGCGTGATGGAGCACCTCGACCATCTCTCGAACCGGATCGGGCCGCGCCTCACGGGGTCGCAGAACTTCCGGCTCGCCTGCGAGTGGACGCGCGGGCAGTTCGAGGCCTTCGGCCTCGAGAACGCCCGGCTCGAGGAGTGGGGGGAGTTCCCGGTCGGATTCAACCGCGGGCCCTCCTCCGGGCGGCTCCTCGCCCCGTCCGACAAGGTCCTCCACTTCGCGACGAACGCCTGGACGGCGGGCACGAAGGGGCGCGTCGAGGGCCACGCGGTCCTCGCCCCGACGAACGAGGACGAGCTCGCGGCCGCCCGTCCGAGGCTCAAGGGGGCCTGGGTCGTCACCCGTCCCGCCCCCCCCCGCCCCTCCGCTCGCCGCGAGGCCCGTCCGGTCGAGGCCGTGGCCGGCGGAGCCGACCGGGAGACGCCGTCCGACGGCCGCTCGGGGAGGCCCGCCGGACCCGACCGGGCGTTCCGGGACAGGCTGGAGAAGGCCTACCAGGAGGAAGGGGTCCTCGGGACGATCCGCGCCGACCGGGGCGAGCTGGTCCACACCGGCGGCAACTCCCGCGTCTCCTGGGAGAAGCTCCCCACGCGGGCGGCGATCACGCTCCTCGCCGCCGAGCACAAGGAGATCTGCGACCTCCTGACCGAGGGGAAGGAGGTCCGCCTCGAGTTCGACATCCGCAACTGGTTCGAGAAGGGGCCGGTGACGCTCCACAACGTGATCGCGGAGATCCCCGGGTCCGAGAAGCCCGACGAGGTCGTGATCGTCGGCGGCCACCTCGACTCCTGGGACGGCGCGACGGGGACGACGGACAACGGGACGGGCTGCGCCACCACGATGGAGGCGGCGCGCCTCCTCGGGAAGGCGAAGGTGAAGCCCAAGCGCACGATCCGCTTCATGCTCTGGGGCGGCGAGGAGCAGGGGCTCCTCGGCTCGGCCGCCTGGGTCCGGAAGCACAAGGAGGAGCTCGCCAAGATCTCCGCCGTCCTCGTCCACGACGGAGGGACGAACTACTGCGCCGGGATCACGGCGACGCCCCCCATGAAGGAGGCCTTCGAGACCATCTTCGCCTCCGTGAAGGACCTCGATCCCGAGATCCCCTTCAAGGTCCGCGAGGTGAAGGGGCTCTCCGGCGGCGGCAGCGACCACGCCTCCTTCCTCCGGGAGAACGTCCCGGGCTTCTTCTGGGACCAGAAGGGGCGCGCGAACTACAACCGGACCCACCACACGCAGTTCGACACCTTCGACGCGGCGATCCCCGAGTATCAGCGCAATTCGGCGATCGTGATCGCGGTCGGCGCCCTCGGGATCGCGAACCTCCCCGACCTCCTCTCGCGCGAGAACCTCCGCCTCCCGGGCGGCATGGGCGGCCGCCGGCTCGGCGTCCAGCTCGCGGACGACCTGAAGATCGAGGAGGTCGTCGAGGGAGGGCTGGCCGAGAAGATCGGCCTCAAGGTCGGCGACCGCCTCCTGAAGATCGGCGACCGGGCGGTGGCCGACACCGACGAGATGCGCGAGGCGCTCCAGGCCGCGCCCGCGAAAACCACCGTCGCGGTCCTCCGGGACGGCAAGGAGGTGGCGGTCGCCGTCGAACTGCCGCCCCCCGGGCAGGGGGGCTTCGGACGGCGGCTCGGCCTCCGAGGGCTCGGCGAGGACCTCGCGATCGAGGAGGTCGTCGAGGACGGCCCCGCCGCGAAGGCGGGGTTCAAGAGCGGGGACAAGATCGTCCGCGTCAACGGCGAGGCGGTGACGAGCCTGATGGAGCTCTTCCCCGCCCTCTCCGGCGAGGACGAGAAGGCGAAGGTCGTCGTCCTGCGGGACGGGAGGGAAGTCGAGATCGCCTTCGATCTCCCGGCGCGGCCGTAGAGACCTACTTCCGCCCCGGGACGACGACTCCGTCCGCGACGGCCCACCGGCTCCCCGGCCGAGCGTTCTGCGGCCGGAGCCGGTAGCCGACGTCCGCCGCCAGGCCTTCCCAGTCGGCCGGGCCCAGACGGACCACGACCCAAGCCAGGTCCGCGCCGGAGGTGACCGACCCGACGTCGGCCCCCACCTTGAGGGTCGGCTGTCCTTCCGCCTCGAGGAAGAACCGCAGGTCGGCTCGACTCGTGAACTCCTTCAGCTCGGCCGCGTCCTTCTTCTCCGCCACCCTGCAAAGGAGGACGGGGCGGTCGCCGGAGAAGGCCTTCCGGATCTCCTCCGGGATCTCCGCGGCATCGGACCAGACCGCCCTGGCGATCGTGACGTCGGCCTTCGGCTTGGGCGGCCGCTCGCCGGACTTCAGGCGGACGACCTTCACCCCGTCGGCAACGACCCAGCGATACGTCTCGTTCTCCCCGACCGGGACGAGGGAGTAGGGCACCCCGGGCGTCACCTTCGGCAGCTCGCTCGGCTCGATCCGGAGATAGAACTCCCGCATCCCCGCCGCGGAATCCACCCAGTACCCCCGCGCGGCGCCCGCGCGGACGTCCGGGCGGCCCTCGGCGCGCAGCACGAAGCCCTTGCTGACCTTCCCGTAAAAGGTCGCGTACTGCTCCGTCCCCTCCTCCGACCGTCCCTCGCGGACGTGCATCAGGAGGTGCCCGGCCGTCTCCCGATCGTCGAGCTGCATCTCCACCGTCCGCTCCGGCGAGTCCCACCAGTAGACGCGCTCGATCGTGAGGGACCGGAATTCCTCGGAATCGACCTTCGCGTTGGGGCCGAAGCGATCCGACAGCGCGACCGCCGAGTAGGGGTTCGGGCCTCCGAAGACGTCCCGTCCCGCCCACTTCCCGCCCGATCGAAGTCCCCAGGTCTTCGCCATCTCGCCGTCCGCCCAGTCGCGGAACGTGGCGACGTGCGTCATCAGGCCGAGGTAGTTCGGATCGAGGATGCCCTGTCCGAGCCGCTCGTAGTTGAGGCGCCGCCACCGCCCCCCGACGAACACCTCGTTGAAGGTGTGGCTCGTCCAGCTCCTCTCCTGCCCCTGGACCGCCCGGAGGATGGCTCCCCGCACGCGGGCGTGGCGGATCTCGCTCCGCACGAAACCCACCTCCCTCTCGTCGGAGGCGTCGACGACCGGGATGCAGAGGACGATCCGCGTCGGGATGCCGAGCGCCTTCAGGCAGCCGTTCATGTAGATCGCGCTCGAGGTGCAGGTCCCGCGCACGGCGTTCTCGAACATCCCCTTCGCGAACAGTTCCCGCTGCCACTGCTCCTCCACCGTCAGGCCCTTCCCCGCCTTCCCCCGCTCCGCCGACTCCTCCAGCCCCGGATAGATCGCCGCCTTCCCGCCCGGGAACCAGGAGCAGAAGGTCGAGAATCCGTCCACGCTTCGCGCGTGCCCGAGGAGCCACTTCGACGCCCGCTCGACCAGACCCTTGTCGTCGAGCGCGTCCGGATCGATCCCCTCCTTCTTCAGCGACGCGACGAGCTTCCCTCGCATCTCCTCGTCCCAGTTCGCGGTGAGCCCGGGCGCGACCCAATCCTTCATCCTCGCCGCGTCCCGCCGCCAGTCCGGGTTGCCCGCGATCGCATCGGCGACGGTGTTGAGCGGGTAGTGGATCACCTCGAGCTCGACGTAATCCTCAGACTTCTCGAGGATCCGGGCGTCCTGGTAGTCGTCGCACAGGACGTCCTCGGTGACCGGCGGCAACACGTGCACGATCGAGCGGACCGTGTACGCGAACTCGCGCCGCTCCTCCCAGTCGCCGTCGGGAAGCCCGTCCTTGTCGGAGTCGGCCGACTTCGGGTCGGTGAAGTACTTGTGGGTCTCCTGGAAGTCGGAGAGCCCGTCGCGGTCGGCGTCGGGGTCGGCCGGCTGGACCTTGTCCGGGCATCCGACCGCGAGGAGGACCGCGAGGGAGAGGAGGATCGTCGTCATGGAGGATCTCCCGGGGAAGGGGCCAGTCGCCGTCCGGTCTGAGCGTCCACGGATGGAATCATCGTGGCGTCTCTCGCCTCACGAGATCGAGTTCGACAGTCGCCGGCTCGCCGCGCCGGACGGTGAGCGGGAACCGGCGAGGCTCGAATTCGGGGGTATCGAGGGCCACCGTGTACTCGCCCGGCGCCAGGCGGACGGCGTGGCACCGCGGGCCCCTCCAAAGCCCGAGACTGGGAAATGGAGGGATGGGGACCTCCTTGCCGGAGCCCGCCCAGACCGTCACGTGGTCCCCCACCTCGAACCAGGACCGCGTCCCCTCGATAACGATCTCGACCTCCTCCCGTGGCTGCGGCAGGCAACTTGCCGGCTCGCCGCCCAGCGCGAGCACGCAACGCCGATAGAGGTCGGTCAGCCGTCCCGCACCGCCAAACGCGTCCCAAGGTCGACCCGCATAGGTGCGCAGGCAGAGAGAATCGAGGATCCGTCTCCGAACCTCGGGAGAGGGGACGAACGACACGTGTCCGGCCTTGGAAGCGGCTTCCTCGACCCGTGCAACGCAGGCTCGCGACTTCGCGTAGCGAACCTCGTCGAACGAGCTGGTCGCTCCCGCCCATGCGTCCTCCCAGGCCGTACGAGCCCCTTCCGAGAGTCGCACGTAGCTCCAGGCTTCGCAGCCGATGATCGACCAGAGCCCGGGGTCCGTCCGACGTCGATCGAGGCGCGCGGCGGAGATCCAGGCCAGATCGCGGAGCAGCTCGAGGTAGTCGGCCAGCGGGATTCCCGCACGATCGAGGCGAACTCTCAGCGCTTCCTCCGAGTCGCTCCCCCCTCCCGTCTCCAAGTGGAGGATCTCCGCGTGATCGCCGAGCCGGCGAAGGCGGTACCACGCCAGAGCGGGTTCGCGTTCCATGCAGCAGTCGTACCTCCCGGAGTCGACCTCGATCTCCGCGTCGGCTCCCCACACGACTGGAATCCTCCACTCGACCGTGTAGGTCGACCCGCCCTCGAGATGCCGCCTCGCGCCCTCGGGGGGATTCGGGAGAGCAGGCCGGGAGTCCTGTGCGATCGCCTCGACGTCGGCCGCCCCGAGGAGGAGACCGACGACGAGGCGGCGAGGGGATCTCGGACCCATGGGAACCGGCTCCGGCGCCTTCGGACGATGCCGGAGTCTTCCTATTCCGCCGAGGCCCTCCCGACTACAGCCTCGTCCGGGGCCCCTCCTTCCCCTGGGTATGCTCTCCCGTCCGGTCGGCGCCCTGCGGGGACGTGGATGACCTTCTCCTCGTCCGGCCCGCTCTCGAGTCGACACCCCTCCGCACCTCTCCCATGACCAGCGCGATCGCCCTCGGCCTGCTCCTCACCGTCACCGCCACCGTCGACCCGCCGGAGATTCCCGCCTCCGAAGGCTGGCCTACGATCGAGAGCATCGACCTCGAACTCCGGCTGCATCAGCCGCCGGCGTTCGAGGCGAGCGCCACCCTCGCCCTCGCGGGAGTCCGGACTCGCGAGATCCCCATCCTCCTCAACCGGAGTCTCTTCCTCGTCTCGGCAAGAATCGAGGGCGGGGTGCCCCTCCTCTGGAGCGAGGGCGGTCCGGCTCCCTCGAAGTACCACCGCGAGGGACGCGTCGTGCGGCTCGACCTCGGGAGGAAGCCCGACCCTGCGGGAGAGCGCGTCCGCATCGCTCTGGAGTGGTCCGGCCGCGCCGCGGACGGATCTGGGAAGCAGGACTGGCGCGGGATCCTCCTCCTCGCTCCCGAGGAGTTCCGGATGTCCGAGCAGACGGTGTTCTACCCCCAGGTCCCCGCCGACCTCGAAGGGCCCGGCGTCGAGCCGGTGCGGGGGTCCGTCCGCGTGATCGCGCCCCGGGACTTCGAGGTGTACGTGTCGGGCGTCCCGGTCGGCGCGCCGGTCCCGGCTCCGCCCGGAGGGCGCTCGTGGGCGTTCGAGATCGCGACTCCGTCCACCCTCTCCGTCGTCGCAGGCCGCTACCGGCGCCACGAGAGGAGGAGCGGAAAGACGCTCCTCGTCGCCCTCCTCAAGGAGGAGCACGCGGCCCTCGGTCCCCGCGTCCTCGACGATGTGGCGCGCGCGCACGACTTCTACGTGGAGCGCTTCGGGTCCGTCGACTCGGCCGTCCTGGGCGTCTGCGAGATCGATTGCATCATGGGCTCCTACAACTGGGCCGCCCCCGGGCTCCTCACCTTCGACCGGGACGCGTTCGGCGAGGAGGGCCTCCCTTCGGAGACGATCGGTCACGAGGTCGCCCACCTCTGGTGGGGCGGGGCGGTCGAGGCTCGAGGTCCGGGGGAACGCTTCCTCACCGAAGGCCTGGCCGAGCACTCCTCCTGGCGCTGGCTCGAGGCGCGCGAAGGAGAGGCGGCCGCGCGCCGGCACGCCGCGGAGCAGCGGAACCGGTACCTCGCGGCGGTGCACGAAGCCGGAGCCGATCCAGGGTTGGCTCAGGTCGTCTTCGGGACGAAGGGATACCAGGGGCTCGCGTACGCCAAGAGCGCCCTCGTCCTGCGCGGACTCGAGGCCGCCGTCGGCCGAGATGCGCTCGACAGGGCACTCGCCGCCTACCACCGGCGCTGTGCGGGGAAGGGGAGCGAGCTCCCCGAGTTCCTCGAGTGCCTCGAAGGGGCGGGGAAGGAGGCTCGGGAGGTGCTCCCCTGGATCCTGCGCGAGGGACACGCACACCTCGCGTTCAAGGACGTCCGAGTGGACGGCACGGAGCAGAAGATCTCGGGAGTGCTTGAGTCCCGACCCTGTCCAAAGGGGATCCCCTCGCTCCTCCCGGCTCGGGTTCCCATCCGATTGACGACGGAGAAGGAGGAGGTCGACCTCGACGTCCTGCTCGGGGATCGCGGGGACTTCAAGCTCGACACGGGGGACTCGCCCGTCGCCCTCGCCGTCGACCCGGAGGCCACGGTTCCGATCGCGGATCCGCCGGTCCACGTCCTCCGCCCGGTCCGCCTCGCGCGGAGCGATCCTCCCGACGGCGCCCGGGACGCCCCCTACCTCCTCGAGCGGATCCGGCTCGTGTTCGACGGGCCGCTCGCGCCGATCGGTCCTGGCGCCCATGAGGAACTCGGTGGCCCAGTCACGGAGCGTGCGAAGGCGGCTGGGGCGGACTCGCCGTGGCTCGGAGGAGTCTCCCTGGAGGAGGACGGGCGGGCTCTCGTCCTCTCGCTCAAGAACCCCCTTTCCCCCGACCGGGAGATCCTCGTCGACCTCGACGGCGTCCTCCTCGACGCGCGAGGAGTCCCGATCCCCGAGGCCAAGGTGCGATTCCGGACGGTCGCCTCCGCCGATTCAGAGCAGCCGCAGGTCGTACGAAGCGAGCCGGCGGCCGGCGCGACCGAGGTGGATCCCGGCCTGAAGCAGATCCGCATCGTCTTCTCGGAGCCGATGCGCCCCGGGAGGGGGTACTCGGGGACCGAGGTCGCGGAGAACGAGAAGAAGGGCCTGCTTTTCCCCCTCGTCGGGAGGTCCCCGTCGCGCTGGGAGGAGGGAGGCACGGTCCTCGTCTACGACCTCTCGGGACCCCTGCGGCCCGGGGCCACGTACCTCCTGCCGCTCCGGCACTTGTTCCGGGACCTCGCGGGGAACACCCTCGTCCACTACGAACTGAGGTTCTCGACGCGGCCGTGACCGGGCGGAAGGGGAGCGAAGGCGTGTGTTTTCTAAGATGCAACCTTAGAATTATCCCATGCGCTTCGTCCCTCGCCGTCTCGGGCGGGAGATCGCCCGCGCCGCCCGCCACTCCCCAGCGCTGATCCTCACGGGGCCCCGGCGGGCGGGGAAGACGACGCTCCTCCGGAGACTCTTCCCGCGCGCCGCGTACCGCCTCATGGAGGACCCCGACGTCGTCGCCCGCGTGCGGTCGGATCCGCGCGGGTTCCTCGAGGACCTGGCCCCTCCCGCGATCCTCGACGAGATCCAGAACGTCCCGGAGATCCTCAACTACGTCCGCACCCGGATCGACCTCGCGCGCCGCAGGAAGGGCCCGTGGATCCTGACCGGCTCCCAGGAAGCCCCCCTCATGCGCGGGGTGACCGAGTCGCTCGCGGGGAGGGCCGCCGTCTTCGAGCTTCTCCCCCTCTCGACCCGCGAGACGGGGAAGGTGTCCCTCCTTCGGGGCGGTTTTCCGGAGGCCCTCGCCCGACCGTCGGAGGCGTCGAGCTGGTTCCGCTCCTACGTCCAGACCTATCTCGAGCGGGACGTGCGGGCGGTGACCGCGATCCGCGACCTCGCGACGTTCCGGCGATTCCTGGCCCTCGTCGCGAGCCGGATCGGGGGACTCCTCAACCGGACCGATCTCGCCTGTTCCCTCGGCGTCTCGATCCCCACGATCGGGGAATGGCTGAGCATTCTCGAGGTCACCCAGCAGATCCTCCTCATCCCCCCGTACTTCGAGAACCTCGGCAAGCGCCTCGTGAAATCGCCGAAGCTCTACTTCGTCGACTCCGGGCTCGCCTGCCACCTCCTCGGAATCGAGTCGGAGGCGACGCTGCGCGATTCCCCCTTCCTAGGCGCGCTCTTCGAGGGCTTCGTCGCCTCCGAGGTCGTGAAGGAGCAGACCGGCGGGGGCCGCCGGAAGGAGGTGTATCACTTCCGCGACCTGAAGGGTCTCGAGGTCGACTTCGTCATCCCGGCCGGCCACCGGCGGCTCCTCCTCGTCGAGGCGAAGGCGTCGCGCACGGCGCGACCGGGGATGGCCGACTCGCTCGATCGTCTCGCGCGGTCGATGTCGCGGTACCGGGTCGAGCGCCTCGTGGTGCATCGCCCCACGCGCGAGGCGGAGACCCTCGAGGCCCTCCGGCCTGGGGTGAGCGCCGTCGGAATCGAGGGGCTGCTCAAGAGGCTGAGAGCCCACCCGTGATGCGAGCAGGGGGCCCATGGGGGCCCCCCGCTTGAGAACTCGGAACCGGCCTCCCCGGAGGGGAGAGCCTACGCGTCGTAGTAGAGGAAGAACTCGTAGGGGTGGGGCCGGAGCCTCACCGCGTCGATCTCCTTCTTGCGCTTCGTCTCGATCCAGGTCTCGAGGACGTCGCGCGTGAAGACGCCCCCCTTGAGGAGGAAGTCGTGGTCCTTCTCGAGCGCCTCGAGCGACTCGGAGAGGGAGCCCGGCACCTGCGGGACCTTCCTCGCCTCCTCGGGGCTGAGCTCGTAGACGTCGACGTCGAGCGGGTCGCCCGGGTCGATCTTCCTCTCGATCCCGTCGAGGCCCGCCAGCAGGATCGCGGCGAAGGTGAGGTAGGGGTTCGACGAGGGGTCGGGCGGCCGGAACTCGATCCGCTTCGCCCCCGGCGTCGTGAAGTACATCGGGATGCGGACCGCCGCCGAGCGGTTGCGGGCCGAGTAGACGAGGTTCACGGGCGCCTCGTAGCCCGGCACGAGGCGGCGGTAGGAGTTCGTCGTCGGGGCGGCGAGGGCGAGGATCGCGGGGCCGTGCTTCAGCAGGCCGCCGATGTAGTGCATCGCCGTCTTCGAGAGGAGGGCGTACCCCTTCTCGTCGTAGAAGAGGTTCTTCCCCCCCTTCCAGAGGCTCGAGTGGACGTGCATCCCCGTGCCGTTGTCCCCGTAGAGGGGCTTCGGCATGAAGGTGACGGTCTTGCCGTGCTCGCGGGCGACGTTGCGGAGGACGTGCTTGTAGAGCATCACCTGGTCGCCCATCTTCCGCAGGGTCTGGTAGCGCATGTCGATCTCGCACTGACCCGCGGTCGCGACCTCGTGGTGGTGGACCTCGACCCGGATCCCCGCCCGCTCCATCTTCTCGATCGCGCGGGAGCGGAAATCCTGGAGGTGGTCGACGGGCGGGAGGGGGAAGTACCCCTCCTTGTAACGGGGGCGGTAGCCGTGATTGCGGGTGCCGGGGTCCCCGTTGCGGTCCTTCCCGCTGTTCCAGATCCCGTCGTCCGAGTCGATGAAGAAGTAGCCCTCGTGGCTGTTCTGGTCGAAGCGGACGTGGTCGAAGACGAAGAACTCGAGCTCGGGTCCCCAGAACGAGGTCTCCGCGATCCCGGTCGCCTTGAGGTGGGCCTCCGCCTTCCGCGCGACCTGGCGGGGGTCGCGGGAGTAGGGCTCGCGCGTGATCGGGTCGATCACGTCGCACATGAGGGCGACCGTCGGGACCTGGTAGCAGGGGTCGAGGTGCGCCGTCTCCGGGTCGGGGAGGAGCACCATGTCGCTCTCGTGGATCTGCTGGAAGCCCCGGATGCTCGATCCGTCGAACCCGATCCCGAGCCCGAAGAGCCCCTCGTCGCACTCGGT
This sequence comes from Planctomycetota bacterium, assembly GCA_022616055.1. Lineage (GTDB taxonomy): Bacteria > Planctomycetota > UBA1135 > UBA1135 > JAKEFM01 > JAKEFM01. Next base: position 66,976 of record JAKEFM010000212.1, on the reverse strand, counting down.
GAGGCTGATCGAGAAATGCTGGAGGGTCCCGAAGAGGTCGCAGAAGCGCAGGTCGATCACCCGCGCGCCGGCCTTGCGGCACAGCTCGTGGATCCGCTCGGCCGACCCGGCGGGCGCGGCCGGCGCCTTCGGGGCCGCCGCGTCCGGGGTCTTCGGAGCCGTCTTCTCTCGGACGTTCGTCTTCTCGGTCGGCATCGTCACCTCCCTGGTCCTCGGTCGGGGGAAGAGAAAGAAACGGAATCGGCCGTCCCGGAGGGCGGCCGACGATCGGGAAGCGCGGGGATCACCCCGCGCGGATGAACGGGGAGCCGCGGATCGGCGGAGGGCGCGGGCTTTCCCCTCTCGCGAGCCGAGAGGGGTCGGGGGACTTCGAGCGGCCGACGAATCCCATGCGCGTCGCCCGCCCGTCCCGGCATGGGCGCGCGAGTATAGCGATCGTTCCGCGCAAGGGAACCCTCACGCGGACGAGGCCCGTACGATACCGGGCCCCGTCCGGGGCATACCGTGGCGGAGCGGCAGGATCCCTTGGACCCGTCTCCCGAGGACCGGCACCGGGAACTCCAGCGGCGCGTCGAGGAGCTCGAGCGGCGCATCGCGGACCTCGAGCGGACTGGCTCGCCGGGGGCGAGAGTCCCCGAGGCCTCTCCCCCTGGCGAGACCCCGCGGACGACGGAGCCTCCGCCCTCGGGCAGGCGGTTCCAACCCTGGCGAGGCAGGCGCGCGGACCCGGGCCGGGAGAAGCCCCCGCGACCCGACCTCGAGTCCCTCATCGGCGGGAGCCTCCTCCAGCGCCTCGGCCTCGCGGCGATCTTCCTCGGGTTCGCCTTCCTCCTGAAACTCTCCTTCGAGCGGGGCTGGATCTCCCCCTCGCTCCGCGTCGCGAGCGGGTTCGCCGCCGGTCTCGGCCTGGTCCTCGGCGGGGAGGTCGCCCGGCGCCGCGCCTATTCCCGCTTCGGAGCCGGGCTGACCGGGGGAGGGATCGCTCTCCTCTACCTGACGGTCTACGCGGGGCACGCCTTCTACGGGTTCTTCGGCGACCCCCTCGCCTTCGCCCTGTCGGCGGGGGTCACCCTCGGAGGGGTGCTCCTCGCCCTCCGGTGGGGCTCGCTCCCCCTCGCCGTCCTCGCGCAGCTCGGCGGCTTCTTCACGCCGGTCATGCTCGACACGGGGATGGACCGCCAGGTCGCGCTGATGACCTTCCTCCTCGTCCTCGACGCGGGGCTGGTCGTCGTCTCCTGGAGGAAGGGGTGGAGGCTGACCGAGTGGATCGGGTGGGCAGGGACGGCACTCCTCTTCCAGGCCTGGACGGAGCGCCACTACGACGGGACGAAGCTCGTCCCGACGCTCCGCTTCCTCTCGCTCTTCTACGCCGTCTTCCTCGCCGCGCCCGTCGCGAGGGCCTTCTCGCGAGGGCGGGTCGACGGGGTCCAAGACCTCGCCGGGATGCTCCTCCCTACGTCCCTCTACGCGCCGGCGGCGCTCTGGCTCCTCGGGCCGGACCGCGACCTCGCCGCCTCACTCCTCTCCTTCACCCTCGCTGCGGCGTTCGCGGGGATGGGCCTCGCATTCGGGCGCCGGGCGGCGCGGGAACCGGAGCTCGCCAGGTTCCCGGCGATCCTGTTCGGCCTCGGGGGGCTCCTCTTCACGGAGGGGCTCGCGCGGGGGTTCGAGGACGCGACGCTTACCGTCCTCCTCGCGGCGTGGGCGGCGGTCGTCGGGGGGCTGGCCGCCCGAACGAACCTCCCGCTCGTCCGGCTCGGGGCGGTACTCCTCCACGGCTGGGTCATCTCCCGTGGGCTCGTCTTCCACCACTGGTTCGACTACCGGCCATCCAGGGCACCCTGGATTCCCTTCTGGAACGAGCGCGTCTCGACCTGGACCGCGGCGGGGGCGGCCCTGGTCGCGGCGGCGCTCTGCGCGCACTTCCTCGGCCGCACGCGTCGCGGGAGGGTCCCGGTCTCTTGGCTTCTCGGCACGCTCTGGATGGCGCTCGCCGTGGGGAGCGAGTTCGCCGGGCTTGCCTCTCACGCGGACGGGCGGGCGCCCTGGGTCGTGATGTCCTTCGCGGCGCCGATCGGCGGATACCTCCCCTTCGCGAACGCCCGGTGCGTCTTCTGGATCGCCGCGGCCGCGGTTTTCTGGCTCTCGGCCCGCGGTCTCGCCGGCCTGCGCGGGCGGTCCGACGCGTTCGGCCGAGGCCTCGACCACGCGGCGTGGATGGTCGGCGTCGTGATCCTCGCTTCCGAGTCGGCCGGCCTCCTCGACCGGCCGGTCGGGGCCAACCCCGCTCGTTTCTTCGCTCTCTCCCTGGAGGTCGCCGACTGGCGTTTCCTCGCCAACGGCCGGGCGGTCCTGCTGGCGGTCTACGCGGCGGGGATCCTGCTCTCGCCCGCGGTCGACCGGCGCTTCTCCCGCGGGCCGTCGCCGGGTTGGCACCTCGCGGCGACGAAGTCGGTGGGGGTGGCCGTCCTCCTCGCCCTGCTGTCGGGGGAGACGGTCGGGCTCGCCGTCGAGGCGGCCGCGCGCTCGCCGTGGGACCTTCTCCTCGAGGCGCGCTTCCTAGGCACCGCCGCGCAGACCGCTCTCACCCTCACGTGGGGGGGCGCCGCCATGGGGATCCTCGCGATCGGCATCGCGCGAGGGGACGCGGTCCTGCGGCGCTTCGGCCTCGTCGTCTTCGGCGCCACGATCGTCAAGATCCTTTTCGTCGATCTCTCTCAGGTCGACCTCGTCTACCGGATCTTCTCCTTCCTCGGGACGGGGATGGTCCTCGTCGCCGCCTCCTGGGCGTACCACCGCTACGTGATCGGGCCCGAGAAGCGCCCGGCTAGCGCGTGACGCAGGCCGCGCAGGGCCGACACCCCCGGAGACGTCCCGCGACGACCTCCCCCGCCGCCGCGCGAGAGGAGATAGAGGGGGACGAAGAGGAGGAGGAGCAGGTACATCCCCGGCCGGGTCCAGAACGTGAAGAAGACGTACCGGACGAGGATCTTCTCCGCCGTCTGCTCGATCCGCTCGCCGGAGGAGATCGGAGCGAGCGGCACGATCTCGTCCCGGGCGCCCTCGCCGTCGACCTCGACCTCGACGTAGTGGTTGAAGGCCTCCGGCTCGTCCAGCCATCCCCCCGCGCCCCCCGTGACGACGTGGAGGACGCCGTCCCGGACCTCCCGGCGGTAGCCGTGAAGGTGCCCGGCGAAGACGGCGTCGACTCGATGCCGGGCGAAGAGGCGCTCGGCCTCCACGAACCAGGCGGTGGGCGTCGGCTCCATCTTCGTCCCGTGATGCGCGACCCGGAAGAAGGGGCAGTGGGCGAAGACGAAGGCGCGGCGGGTCCCCGGCCGCTTCTCCCGGAGGGTCTCCTCGAGGAACCGCTTCGACTCCTCCGTCATCCCCCGCGCGTTGTCGATCCCCACGAAGAGGTCGCCCCGGAACTCGAAGACGAAGTTCGGGGACCCGAAGTGTGTCCGGAACAGCCGATCGTCCCCCCGCGGGGCGTCGTGGTTCCCGATCACGGTGAAGACGGGGCCGGGGAAATCCCCCTCCGCGAACTCGGAGAGGAAGAAGTCGTAGGCCGCGGCGTCCGGCTCCTTCACGAGGTCGCCGCAGATCACGGCGAAAGCGCATCCCCGCTCCTTCATGGCGACGAGGCTGCGCTCGAAGACCTCGATCCCGTCCTCCGGGTCCCCGATCACGGCGAAGCGGTAGGCGCCGGAGCCGCCGGGGTCGGGGAGCTGGAGGAGGCTCGAGGGGAGGTTCCCGATGTTCCGGGGCCGAGAGAGCCGCAGGTGCTTGTAGCCCCAGGCGTGGCTCGCGACGAGGACTGCGGCGGAGAGGGCGAGGACGACCCGGAGGGCCCACCGCGCTAGTCCGGACCACCCTCCAGTACGGAGACTCAACCAGGCTCCTGGGGTTCGAGCGTGAGTAGCACCGGGCGCGACGCCGGTCACCGTTGCAAGAACGGGACCCGCCCCCGGGAGACGGCGGCAGGCCCCACCGTCTACGGACGGTCTGAAGGAACCGTGAAGAGGGCGGGGGTTTTCACCTCGCCGCGCGTTCCTCCGGGCCGGGCGGATCCCGGGTCGCGGGTGGGTAAACTCCGCCGCCTTGCGAGGCGCGGCCCCTCTCCTCGGACCCCTTCTCCTCGCCGGATGCATCCCCCGGGTGACCGGGGTCGTCCGACCGCCGGAGATCCCGCTCGCCACGCTGGGGGAGAAGGCGGGGATCTGGCAGCGCGACCTCGAGAACCACCACCTCTCGCCCGAGGGTCTCCTCCTCTACGACGGCCCGACGGAGGCCCGCCAGCTGGGCGCGCCGCTTCCCCGGATCCGGTACGGCGGCCTCTCGGACCAGGCGGCGTGGACCGGCTGCCTCCTCGCCGCCGAGGCCTGGCGCCACGCCGCGACGGGAGAGGAGGACGTCCTCGTCGCCGCCCGGCGCAGGGCGAGCGCGCTGCTCCTCCTCCAGCGCGTCACCGGGGAGCCGGGATATGTCGCGCGGAGCGCCTTCGAGGGTCCGCCGTTCGACGCTCGCTTCCAGCGCGGCGCGCCCCCGTTCGAACGATTCTCCTTCCGGGGCGAATCGAGCCGGGACCAGTACGCGATGGTCCTCTTCGGCTTCACGACGGCCCTCGCGCGCGCCTCCGACGAGGAGCTGCGGAGGGAGGTCGCGGCGGCCGTCGGACCGATCTCCGATCACATCTTCTCCAACGACCTCGAGATCCGGGAGAAGGGGCGGCGCACGACCCACGGGAACCTGTCGGGCCGCGTCCTCGGCCTCTTCGCCAACGGCGTGAACGCGGGGGTCGTCCTCCTCGCCGCGAAGGTCGCCGCGGAAGCGACGGGGGAGGAGCGTCACGCCCGGCGGTACGCCGACCTCGTCCGGGACGGGTGGCCCGGACGGGTGGGTTCGGGGTTCTACCGGATCCTCGGGATCGGGAACTTCGACAACGACAACATGACCCTCCTCTGTCTCGACGGGCTCCTCTCGCTCGAGAAGGACCCGGAGATCCGGGAGGCCTACCTCGCGGGCCTCGAGCGGGGATGGGGGATGGTGCGCGGGAACGCCAACGCGCTGTTCGCCGCGATCGTCCACCGCCACCTCGGAGCGCGGGCTCCGGGAGCGTTCGAGGAGGCCGTCGGCTCGCTCCGCCTCTTTCCCACAGAGAAGATCCGGTACGCCACGGACAACCGCGACCTCCTCCCGATCCTCGGCCGCCGTTGCCTGCCCGGGACCGACTTCCGCGCCCGGACGAAGCGCGCCGTCCCCGTCCACCGGAGGCCCGCCGGCTCGTTCATCTGGACCTCCGACCCCTTCCGCGTCGTCGAGGACCCGGGCGCCCGGGGCACCAGCGAGTTCGCGGGGGTCGACTACCTCCTCCCCTACTGGATGCTCCGGGGCTCGGGCCTTCGCCCCGAGGATTGACCGCCGCGCCGTGGCTGCGGCCGAGGCCTGGTAGCCCCTGGAACTCCGGCCCGCAGCGGGGGAGAAAAGGGGCGGAGGACTTCCATGGATTGCCTGCTCCCGTGTGCGACGGCCCTCCTCGATTCCCCCGGCGGATTCGGGAACGCGGTGCTCTTCGTGTGGCGGCACGTCGTCGAGTGGGTGACCGGCCTCGAGTGGGGACCCTTCGTCGTCGTCGGTCTCCTCGGCAACGCCGCCTTCTCGGTCCGCTTCCTCGTCCAGTGGATGGCCTCGGAGCGGCGGCGAGAGAGCGTCATCCCCGTCTCCTTCTGGTACTGGAGCATCGGCGGGACGCTCCTGATGCTCGCCTACTTCGTCGAGCGCCGGGATCCGGTCGGCATCCTCGCCTACCTCCCGAACACGGCGATCTACCTCCGCAACCTCCACTTTATCCGCCTGAAGGCGGCCTCCGGCGGCGGCGCCGCGGGAGCGTGAGCCTCCTCTGGCAGCGCGTCGCCTCCCTCGAGGAGGTCGAGCCCGGGTGCGGGATCCGGACGAGCGTCGACGGCGAGCCGATCGTGCTCTTCCGGATCGGGGAGAGCCTTTCCGCCCTCGGGGCGCGCTGCCCCCACCAGGGAGGATTCCTCGGAACCGATCTCGTGGAGGAATCGACGGCGGTCTGCCCCTCGCACGGCTGGGCGTTCGACGCCCGGACCGGCGAGCATCTCCATTTCCGCGGCGTCCGGGTCCCCGCCTACCGGACGCGCGTGCGGGACGGCTCGGTCTTCGTCCGGAGGACCCTCCTCGGATCCCTCCGGGCCCTCCTCCGGCCCCGGTAATCCCGCGCTACCTCCCGCCCGAAGAAGGGCTTCACAATACCCCTCGAGGCCCGCGCATCCGCGGGCTGGAGGCCCCCGCCGATGCTCCTCGCCCTCGCCGCGCTCCTCCTCCCGCGAACCGGCTGCGGGGTCGTCGAGGACCTCGCCGCGCTCGCCCCCGCCGAGGCGGTCGCCTACGCCGAGCTCCTCGAGCCGGGCGCGCTCTACACGAGGTTCCGGGGATCTCCCCTCGAAAGCGCGGTCCGCGGCTCGCCGGGGTGGAAGGAGTTCCTGGCGAGCCCGAAGGGGAGGAATCTCGAGAAGGTGCTCGCCGCCTGGAAGGGGCTCTCCGGCGTCCCCCTCGACGAGTCGATCCGCCGCATCGTCTCGAAGGGTTTCGCCGCGGCCCTCCTCCCCGGTTCCTCGCCGGAGAAGCCCGACCTTCTCCTCCTCGCCCGGGCCGCCGAGGAAGACGCCGAGTTCGCCGCGGAGACGCTCCAGGGGCTCGCGAACCTCGTGACGCTGGGGCGCAAGGGGGAGGGGATCCGGCGCGAGGAGATCGGCGAGGGCGTCCTCTTCGCGATCGACGAGAAGGTCTTCGCGGCCTCGAGCGGGCCCCTCACGCTCGCCTCGACGAGCGAGACGCTCCTGAAGGCGGCCCTCTCCCGCGCCGCCGGAGGGACCTCGACCTCCCTCTCGGCCGCCCCCCCCTTCCGCGCGGCGAGGAGGAGCGCCCCGGGAGGAGCCTCCCTCTTCGCCTTCCTCGATGCGGCGAGGATCGCCGCCAGCCGTCCGGACCGGAAGCTCCTCCCTGCCCCCCCCGACGCCGGCGCCGCCTTCCTCTTCGGCGCGATCCGGGAGCTCGTCAACGCCTCCCCCTTCCTCGGCCTCGCCGTCTCCGGCTCGGGCCGATCGTTCCGGGCGAGCCTCCACGTCCCCGTCCCGCCCGGGGACCTCCCCGCCGAGATCCGACCGATCTTCTTCCCGGCGAAGGACGCTCCTTCTCCCCCCCGGGCGGTCCCTCCCCAGGGCGAGTTCCTCGCCCTGCGCCTCCATCGCGACTTCGAGGCGTTCTGGAACGCGCGCGAGGCGCTCGGCCCTCTCGACGACTCCGGACTCCGGATGGCGGCGCGCGTCCTCTTCGGGGGACGCCGGTTCGAGCAGGACATCCTCCCCCACCTCGGCGCCGAGGTGGATTTCTTCCTCTGCCGGCAGGCGTTCGACAGCCTCCCGCGCCCCCCGCAGGTCCGACTGCCGGGCGGGGTCCTCGTCTGGCGACTGAAGAATCCCGACGCGCTCCGCTCGGCGCTGACGATGGCGTTCCAGACCGGCGTCGGCCTCGCGAACGCGCAGCGCGGGCAGGAGGGGAAGGAGGGGCTCCTCCTCTCCACGGAGAAGCACGGCGACGCGACGGTCCACGTCGCGCGTTACGTCCCGCCCGATGGGGACGGCCCGCTCCCCGTCGAGTTCAACGCGACCCCGGCCTACGCCCTCGTCGGGGACCGCCTCTACCTCTCCTCGAGCCTCGAGTCCCTGAAGGCCGCGATCGACGCGGGGCTCGCCCCGACCCGCCCGGTCGACCGCCTCGACGTCGACGGGCCGGTCCTCCGCGAGATCCTCGAGGAGAACGAGGCGCCGATCGTGGCGAACGAGGTCCTCAAGGGGAAGCCGCGCGAGCGCGTGCTCGCCGACTTCCGCCTCTTCCTCGACCTCCTCTCCCGCGTCGAGGGGGCGACCCTATCGTTCGGCCCCGACGGCTCGGGCGTCTCCCTGGAGGCGGTGCTCCGCTTCCTCTACTGATGCGCCCTCCCGAGGAGGACCTCGCCCGCTTCGAGCCCTCGGCCTCGGAGCCCTGGACCCGGGAAGCCGCCGCCCACCTCCTCCGGCGCGCGGGGTTCGGCGGCACCCGCGGCGAGGTCGAGACGGCCTTCGCGCGGGGCCCGCAGGGGACCGTCGACCTCCTCGTCCGCCCGGCGGAGAACCCGGCCTACCGGGAGGCGCGCGAGAGCGTCCTCCCCCTCCTCGACTTCGCCGACGTCGCGATCCTCCAGGCGGGATGGCTCCTCCGAATGCTCTCGGGGGGCGACCCCCTGCGGGAACGGCTCGCCCTCTTCTGGCACGGCCACTTCGCGACCTCGAACCGGAAGGTCGGGAGCCTGCGTCTCATGCACGGCCAGAACCTCCTCTTCCTCGAGAAGGGGGCCGGCTCCTTCCGCGACCTCGTCCTCGCCGTCGCCCGCGACCCGGCGATGCTCGTCTGGCTCGACGGGAACGAGAACGAGAAGGGCCGGCCCAACGAGAACTTCGCGCGCGAGCTGATGGAGCTCTTCACCCTCGGGCTCGGCCCCTACACCGAGGTCGACGTCCGAGAGGCGGCGCGCGCCTTCACGGGGTGGCACACGAGCCAGGGCTCCTTTTCCTTCAACGCCCGGGCGCACGACGGAGGCGAGAAGAGCGTCCTAGGCCGGCGCGGGCCGTTCGACGGGCACGAGATCGTCGACCTCTGCATCCAACAAGACGCCTCTCCCCGATTCCTCGCGAGGAAGCTCTTCGCCTGCTTCGCCTTCCCCGATCCCTCCCCCGTCCTCCTCGACGCCCTCGCCGCGCGCTTCCGCGAGACGGAGGGGAACGTCGGCCTCCTCGTCGAGACGATCCTGCGCTCCCGCGCCTTCTTCTCTCCGACGGCCGCTCGCTCCGTCGTGAAGAGCCCGGTCGAGTTCGCCGTCGGAGCGCTCCGCGCGCTCGGGCTCCGCGCCGACGCCAAGGCCCTCGGCGCCTTCCTCCGCGAGATGGGCCAGAGCCTCTTCGAGCCGCCGAACGTCAAGGGGTGGGAGGGGGGCCGAGCCTGGGTCGGCGCCGCCTCGGTCCTCGCCCGCAACCGGTTCGCCGCCGAACTCACCGGAGCCGAGAAGGGCCGCCTCGGCTGCTCCCTCGATCCCGACGCCTTCTTCCCCTCCTCGGTCCGCCGCTCGCCCGAGGAGGCTGTCGGGTTCGCCCTCGACGCGATCCTCCAGGGGGACGTTCCTCGATCCGTCCGCGACCGCCTCGTCGCCTCGGCCAGGAACGGGAATGCCGACGAGGCCGGCCGCCGCCTCGTCCACGCGATCCTCTCCCTCCCCGAGTACCAGATGAACTGACATGCTCGACCGCCGCTCGTTCCTCCGACGGGGCGCCTTCGCGGCGATCGGCCCTCCTCTCGCCTGGGCTTCGGCACCGGGTTTCCTCCGGCACTTCCTCGGAGAGAAGGCTCTCCGCTCCGGCCACGGCTCGCCCGAGAACGCCCTCGTCGTCGTCCGCCTCGGCGGGGGGAACGACGGCCTGAACACCGTCGTTCCGTTCGAGGACGACGCCTACCACCGCGCCCGCCCCACTCTCCGCGCCGCGGCGAAGGGGGCGATCCGGATCGACGACCGCCTCGGGCTCAACGCCGAGATGAGGGCACTCCGCCCCCTCCTCGACGCGGGCCGTCTCGCGATCGTCCCGACCGCGGGATACCCGAACCCGAACCGCTCCCACTTCCGCGCGATGGACATCTGGGAGACCGGCCTCCCCGAGAAGGAACTCGTCCTCACCGGCTGGCTCGGGCGCGCCCTCGACGCGGCGGGCGACCTTTCCGAGGGCTCGCTCCCCGCCGTCTCCTTCGGCGACCCGGAGCTCCCCCTCTCCCTCGTTGGCGACCGCGGCCGCGCCACCGCCATCCTCTCCCTCGACGCCTACCGCGTCGCGCCCGCGGCCGGTCCCGGTTCCGAACTCCGTCGATCCCTCCTCGCCGATCTCGCCGCCCACCCCAGACCCCAAGGGACCGACCTCGCCTTCGTCGCGGTCGCCAGTCGTTCCGCCTTCGCCAGCGCCGAGGCCCTCGAGCGGGCCACCTCGAATGCCAAGGTCTCCGCCGCCTATCCCGCCACCGACCTCGGCCGCGACCTCCGCGCCGTCTCGCAAGTGCTCCGGGCGGGATTCGGCACGCGCCTCTTCCACGTCAGCCACTACGGCTTCGACACGCACGCGGAGCAGTCCTCCGTCCAACCGCGATTGCTCCGCGAGTTCGCCGAGGCCGTGGCCGCCTTCTTCGCCGACCTCGACGGACAGGGTCTCGGCGGCCGCGTCCTCCTACTGGCTTTCTCCGAGTTCGGTCGCCGCGTGCGGGAGAACGGATCGCACGGCACCGACCATGGCGCGGCGGGGCCGATGTTCCTCGCCGGAACCGTGAGCGGGGGCGTTCACGGGCCGCCTCCGGATCTCGCCAACCTCGACGACGGCGACGTTCGGTTCGCCGTCGACTTCCGGAGCGTCTACGCGGCCGTTCTCGAGCGCTGGCTCGGCTGGCGCGCGGAGGCGACGCTCGGGGCGGCCTTCGAGCCGCTCCCCCTCCTCCGATAGCCGGCGTTCAGGCGCCGATCCCCTCCGGACCGCCTACGCGGACCTCGAGCCCTCCGAGCCTGCGCGAATGGGCGGGGCCCTCCTCCGGCGTGACGAGGTAGTTCTTCCCGTCCGCATAGTGGGAGCGGAACACCTTCAATCCCGCCGGATCGAACGCCGAGGGATCCCACTTGCACTCGACGGCGTCCACCCGATCCCGCGAGCGCACGAGCACGAAGTCCACCTCGTGTCCCGCCTTGTCCCGCCAGTAGCGGATCGGTGGGTCCGGGAGGTGCGCCTGGAGGTGCTCCAGGACGAGGTGCTCCCAGAGAATGCCGTGGTCCTCGGGACGCAGCGGATCCCAGCCGCGCGCGAAGCTGACGAAGCCCGTGTCGAACCCGTAGACCTTGGGCATCCGGAGGATCTCGCGCTGGCGCCCGCCGTGAAAGGGCCGGACGAGCGTGATCGCGCGCGTGATCTCGAGCGCCCGAAGGTGGCTGTCCACGGTGGGCCGCGAGATGCCGAGGGCCGCCGCGGCGCGAGATCGCTCCAGGAGTCCCCCGCTCTGGCGCAGGAGGTACTCCAGGAGCGCATTGAACCGATCGACGTTCCGGAATCCGAAGAGGCGTTGGATGTCCCTCGCGAAGAAGGAGTCCATCCACTCGCGGTACAGCGCCGGCGACTTCTCCTCGGCGAGGAGCGCCGCAGGGAGGCCGCCGTCGTACAGCCGCTTCGGGAGCATGGCCCCGAACGCCGCCAGCTCCTCCCACAGGACGGGGAGGAGGCGCACCTCTCGCTTGCGGCCCGTGAGCGTGTCGCGGAACTTCCGGGTGGCGGCGAGCGTGGAGGGTCCCGTGGCGAGGATCCTCAGCCGCGGGAACAGATCGGCGCCGATCTTCAGCAGCCGGCTCGGATCCCGGAGTTGATGGATCTCGTCGAAGACGACGACCCGCTTGGGGACGTTCCGGTAGAAGAGCACCGGATCCCGCACGGTCTCCTCCACGGCGGGGAGGTCGCAGTTCACGTGGAGGGCCCGCTCGGCCCCGAGCCCCAGGGCGAGGGTCGTCTTCCCGGAGCGTCGCACCCCGGAGAGCCAGGCGACGGGGGCCTGCTTCCAGGCGCTCTCGATGCGGGCGAGCCAGAAGGGGCGCTCGATCACGCCACCGTCCTTTACGGCTAGGCGCACTATTTGTCAAGTACGGTTGCGCTGCTCGGGGCGCTCCTTCCAGCCGGGGAGCGAGCCCCGCGCCGGTCACTTCGCCGACGGCGGACGATCCGGCGGGCCGAGGTGAGTATCGAGCCAGGCGAAGATCTCCCCCCACATGTGGCGGACGTTGGCGGGCGACTCCACGGTGTGGCCCTCGCCGAAGTAGCGCAGGAACCGCGCGCTCTTCCCCTGGCGGTGGAGCCCGAGGAAGAGCTCCTCCCCCTGCGCGAGGGGGACGAAGTCCATGTCCCCCTGGATGATGAGGACCGGCGTCTGCACGCGGTCCACGAAGTGGATCGGGCTGTTGCGGAGGTACCTCCAGAGGTTCTCGTAGGGGGGGACGCCCATCCGCCCTTGGCCCCCTTCCGACCAGCGCCGCTCGGAGTCTCCCTCCGTCGCGGTCTCCCCGTAGCGGAACCGCGCGTCGAGGGTGCCGTACTGGCTGACGAGGTCGGAGGTGCCGGCCGAGGCGATCGCGGCCTTGAACCGGTTCGTGGTCGCGATCATCGCGTAGGCGCTGTAGCCGCCGTAGCTGTGCCCGCCCACCGCGAGCCGATCCGGATCGGCGATCCCGAGCTCGATCAGCCGGTCCACGGCCGGGATCACCCCCTTCGGAAGGTCGATCATCGGGTCCGCCGGCTTCCCCTCGGGCGGGAGAGGGATGCTCGGAAGGAGCACGACGTACCCCCGCGCGAGGAGCGGCAGCAGATTGAGCGAGTTCTCGCTGAACTTGTCAGCGAGGGGAGGCCGCCTCCGGATCTTGCGGTAAACGTCCCCGGCGTAGACCCAAGTGAGGACGGGGTACCGCTTCCCCTCCTGGTAGTCGTGGGGGAGGAGGACGAGCGCGTTCAGCGGGTCCCCGTCCGCGCCGCGATACTCGACGATCCGCTGGCGGGCGGGCGCGACGTCGGCGAGGTGCTCGTTGAGCGCGGCGAGGCGCGTCGTGCGCCCGGTGGACAGGTCCGTCGCCCAGGCGAAGACGCCCTCGTCCTCGACGGCCCGGAAGACGACGGCTCGCTGCGAGGGCCAGTGCGCGTCGACCGTCGCGTGGGACGAAGGGACGGGCACGGACTCGATCGGGTGGGGCCCCTCCTCCAGGGAAACCCGGTAGGGCGACGTCGCGCCCTCCTCGCCCGCGTCGATCACGACTTCGGGGAGGTCCCTCTTCCCCGGAGGTCCTTCCCGCCTCGCGAGGGAACGGACCGTGGGCGCGAAGGAGGCCGTGAGGCTCGAGGGCCCGCTCGCGGGATCGATCCGCCAGAGCTCGCCGCCCGCGACGGCGAGCAGGATGCCGTCCGGGCCCCGGGTGACCGCGGCGGGCGGTTCCGGGACCGCCGCGGTCAGGTTGCGGGGCTCGCCGTCGGGGGAGAGCAGCCACCAGTCGCTCCGCGGCGCGGACCCGGGCCTCCCCGCGTCGGTCGTGGCCTGGACGACGAGGCGCTCGGAGTCGAGCCACAGGAGCCGCGTGACCTTCCAGCCCGGCGGGCTCGCGGGCCGCCGCTCGCCGCTTTGCGCGTCGATCCGGTGTACGGCGTCGTCCGAGCCCTCGCCCTGGCGCGGCGCGAGCGCGGCGAGCGTCCTGCCGTCGGGGGACCAGGCCACCGTGTCGAGGCTCGCCCGCTCGATCCCCTCGAGCCAGCGGGGCGAATCGCGCCCGGGTCCGACCCGGACGAGGGCGACCCGGGTCCGTCCGCGATCGGCGAACGTCATCGGTCTTCCGGGCGCCGGCGGGGGGCGAGGCGCCGTCTCGAGGACGGCGAGGTGCCGCCCGTCCGGGGCGAGACTCGCCTGCGGAGCGGACAGGAGGGCGGCCTCGACCTCGGCGAGGGGAGTCGTCCGGCGCCCCGCGACGTCGAGGATCGCGACCGTCGCGACCCCGGCGGGAGGCGGCGGTGCTCCGCTCACGAGGACGCTCACGCTCGGCTCGAGTCCGCGCTGCATCCTCGTCCACGCCCTCGGCGCCAGGATCTGCGTCTCGTGGTCGCCGCCGAAGTCGAAGGGGCGGAAGTCGGGAGGGACGAGGACGGCGAGGATCCTCGTCTCGTCCAGCCACGCGAACCCGTACGCCCTCGCGGCGCCCGTCGCGAGCGGGGCGCCCAGGTGGATCCCCTCCTCCGCGACGCGCTCGAGCGTCCCCGTGCCCCGCGACCAGACGAGGAGGCGGGCTTGGTCGCCGCCCTGGCTCGTGAGCATCGCGAGCCGCTCCCCGTCCGGGGACCAGGCGGGCGCCCAGGTGCCGCTGCCGTCGCCGGCGCCGTCGGTGAGGCGGCGGCGCTCGCCCGTCGAGGTCGCGACGAGCCAGAGGTCGGAGCGATCGTCCCCGCCGAGCCGGGTGCGAGTGAAGAACCCGGCCTCCCGCTTCGAGCGCTGGATCGCGACGGCCGCCCACCGTCCGTCGGGCGAGAGCGCGATCGTCCCCAGGTTCTCGACGGAGAGCAGGTCCTCCACCGTCATCCCGCGCTCGCCCCTGGCCGTCTCCGGTGGGCCCTGGGGACACGCGGCGAGGAAGAGCCAGGCGAGGAGGTCCGTCATCGAATCCTCGGGGTCGGGCGAACGAGTCTACGGGGCGAGGAGGACGGAGTTGGACCTCGGGAGGCGAAGGTCGCGGTCGCTCCCCCGGCCGCGAGCGCTACTGCGCGGACTCGGCCCGGATGTACTCGCCGCCGTTGCGCGCGGCGAGCTCGCGCAGGTGCTTCTGGAAGGCCTCGTGCCGGACGCCGAGGTCGACGACGTTGATCGTGAGGCCGGAGCCCTCGTTCATCTTCGTCACGAGGCGCGCGATGTCGCCCGGGTCGGTCACCGCCCCGGCCGTCGGGACCCCGTCGCTCAGGAGGAAGACGGTGTCCGCCCTCGTCCCGAACCGGCTCCCGGCGTCGAGCCCGCCGCAGCGCAGTCCCCGGAGGATCCCCGAGAACAGGTCGGTCGAGCCGCTGACCGGAACCTGGTCCACGAACGCCATCGCGCGGCGCTTGTTCTCGGCGCTCGCCGGCGCGAGCTCGTCGAAGGCGGCGAGCGCGCCCACGGCGAAGACGACGACGTTGAAGCGGTGCGTCTCGTCGAGGGGGTGAAGGTACGCGGCGAGCTCCCGGCGCGCGACGTCGATCCGGGCGCGCGGGTCGCGCTTCCCCTCGCCGCGGTCGTGCTCGAGGTTGCCGGTCGTCCGGCGCATGCTCCCGGAGAAGTCCATCACGAAGACGACGCGGTCGGATCGCACCTCCCGCCCGAAGTAGGTGGCGGCGGTCCGGTGGATGGAGCCGGGGACGGCCGTCGGCGTCGGGAGCTTCGCCACCTCCTCGGGCTTGCGGGCGTCGAGCCACTGGCGCCAGCGGGGCGCGGGCCACGGCGGGGAGCCGAGACCGGTGAGCCGGTAGAGGAGGTCCTCGATCGCGAGGCGGAATCGGAGTCGCGCCTCCTCCGTCCCCGCGCGCTTCTCCTCCTGCTCGAGGGCCCGCACGAGGAAGGGGATGAGGAGGGGACGGGGGAACTCCCGGAGGATCTCCGCCAGGAGGAGGCGGACGTGGGCATCGGGATCGGAGAGCCTCGAGCCGAGGAGCTCGAGGGCCCGGCGCTCCTCCTTCTCCGCGAGGCTCCCCTGCAGGCGAGGGAAGGCGGCCCGGACCCCGCGGACCGCGCGCAATCGGACCCCGGCGTCGCCGTCGAAGAGGCGCTGGAGGAACCGGAGGAGGTCGGCGCGCTCGAGCGCGGGGCCGAGCCCCTCGGCCGCCAGGCCCCGGACCGTCGCGTCGGAGTGCTCGAGGGCCTCGAGCAGGGCCGCGTAGACGGCCGGGCGGGGACGGCGCGCGAGGGCCGCACCCAGACACTCGACGAGGACGCGCCGCTCGGGGAGAGGGAGGGAGGGATCGGCGAGGAGACCGAGGGCCCAGTCCTGGATCGCCTCCTTCCCCTGGAACGAGCAGAGATCGTCGATCGCCCGCCTTCGCACGACCCAGGGCTGGCAGGCCGCGAACCGGGCGAGCTCCTCCTCGGGATCCTCGGCGAGCCGGAGGACCGCCGCCTCGAGGAGGACGGCCGCCTTCGCCGGGGTGGGGTCCAGGCGCAGCTTCTCCCGCGCGCGCTCGTAGGCGGGGAAGGCCGGGGGAGGCTCGAGGCTCGGGATGAGCCGGCCGATCACCGAGGCGTCGACCGCGCCCGTGCGGTACTTGGCGAGGAACCGTCGCAGGTCCTCGGTGTCGTCGCCGGGCGAGCCGAGGAGGATCGCGGCGAGGGCCGCGGAGAGCACCGACCCGGCGGGCGCGCTCATCGTCCGGAGGATAGGTCCCGCGCCGGCTCCGGTCTCTCCCCCTTCACCGCAGGGGGACGAAGTCCTCCCCGGGGTGATCGAGGGACAGGATGAGGAGGAGGTAGTCCCGGAGGTGGCGCGTGAGGAGGAAATTCTGCCGGACATGCTCCCGGCCGTTGGCCCCGAGCCGGGTGGCGAACTCGGGCTCGGAGAGGAGGCGCCTCATCCAGTAGCCCGCCCCCTCTACCGAGTGGACGAGGATCCCCGAGTGCTTGTGGGCGATCAGGAGGGGGATGCCGCCGACCGCGCCCGCGATGACCGGCTTCCCCTTCCAGAGGGCCTCGGCGACCGTGAGGCCGAAGCCCTCCCGCAGGGACTTCTGGAGGACGACCGTCGAGGCGCGCTGGATGGCGTTGATCTCGAGGTGGCTCGTGGGAGGGAGCTCGTGGACGAGGATGTCCGGCTCGCCGCTGGCGCGGTCCCGCACCTCGGCGAGGACCTGGGCCCCCTCCGGGTCGTCGTCGGCCGAGCCCCCGACCAGGAGGAGCCGCGCGTCGACGTAGGGCTTGGCCCGCTGGAACGCCTCGATCACGCCGAGGGGATCCTTCAGGCGGTCGAAGCGCGAGACCTGCGTGACGAGGGGCTTGTCCGTCGGGATGCCGAGGCGCGCGAGGACGCCGCGGACCTCGTCGGGGGAGAGCTCCCGGTTCTTCTCGCTCAGGGGATCGATGGACGGGGCGATGAGCACCTGGCGGATCGGGAGCTCCTGGGCGAAGCCGGGGGCCGAGACGATGCAGGCGTCGTATCGCTCGACGTACGGCCGGAGGAAGGCCCAGGCCCGCTCGTCCGGCTGGGAGAGGTCGATGTGGCAGCGCCACACCCAGCGGTTGGCCCCGCGCTTCTCCACGAGGGCGGCGGGCTGCGGATCGTGGATGAAGACGACCTCCGCGTCGAGCGCGAGGCGGGCCAAGTTCTCCGCCGTCGTCTCGCCGTAGACCTGGAAGTCCCGGGCCGTGAACTCCGCCGGCTGGCCGTGGAGGGCGTTGTGGAATTTCTTCGTCACGGCGTAGAAGTCCTCGCCGCCGCGGATCACCTCCCAGTGGGCGTCGAGGCCGAGCTCGCGGAACAGGGGGACCATGCGGTGCAGGATCTCGGCGACCCCCCCCCCCACCGCCGTCGAGTTGACGTGGAGGACGGAGCGTCCCTTGACGCGGTCCGCGACGAGGGAGAGCTCCTCGAGGGTGTCCGCGCCGACGATCGGCGCGTACTCCTCAAGCCGGGGCATGGCCGAGATCCTTGAGGCGGCTCCTCACCATGGCGAGGAGACGCGCGCGCAGGCCCTGGAGCGTGTGGGCGTAGGGGTCGAGGCGGCCCACCCGCCGGGCGAGCTCGGCCTCCCCCAGCTCCCGTTCGAACCAGACCGCGAAGTCGTTGGCCTCGACGCTCGGGAGGCGAAGGCGGGCCTCGAAGACGTGGAGGTAGAGGCTCGAGAGGCCCACCCTGCGCAGGCAATCGCCGAACTCGGCGAGATCGTGGGCCACCTCGCGGGTCGGCACGGAGAAGCGGACGGCCCGCATGAAGTGGAACTCCTTCCCGGGGGGGGCGGGGCGGCCCTCCCCGTTCCGGAGGACATGGTCCTCGAGGACCCCGAGGAGGGCGGCCCGCAGCTCCCCGAGCGAGCGGAACCGGACCGTGTCGACGGAGGCCAGGCGCTCGCCCAGCGCCTCGTCCTGGAGCATCTCCGTCGCCCAGTACGCGAAGTCGTTCGGCGGCTCCGGCACGAGGTACTGGTGCTCTTGGAGGAACCGGTGGGTGTGCTGGTAGACGCAGGAGTCCGGGGCCTCCTTCAGGCGACCGGCGAGCTCGCGGACGGTCCGGGCCCGGATCCCCGTGACGAGGGTGAGGCTCGTCCGGACGAAGAAGCGGAACGGCTCCCGCGCCCGCGGGATCATCGGGCGGGGCTCTCCGCTTCCCGGACGAGCCCGCCGACGCGCTCGCTCAACTCCCGGAAGAGGGCCTCGTAGATCTCGATCGGCCCGTCGCTGGGGTCCTCGACGGGCCACTCGACGTAGCGACCGCTCGGCAGGCCGGCGCCCGCGCCGTCGCATCCCATGCAGACGACGACGTCCCAGCGCCGGGAGGGGAGGCCGGGGACGCCCTTGGGGCGAGGGCTCGCCATCGCGAGGCCGTGGCGGCGGAGGATCTCCACGGCCTTCCGGTCCACGTCCGCCGACGGCCTCGAGCCCGCGCTCGCCACGTCCCACGCCGGCGCGAGGCTCCGGCAGACCGCCTCGGCGATCTGGCTCCGGCAGGCGTTGTGCCGGCACAGGAAAAGGGCGGAGGGCATCTCACTCGCTCCCCGCCGGAGTGGGCTCGCGCAGCCGCAGGCGGGAGAGCTCCTCGATCAGGCTCCCGGCCCAGCGGTAGACGTTGTTCTCGCGAAGCGTCTCCCTCATCGCCTTCATCCGGGCCCGCCGTTCCTCGGGGTCCATCTCGAGCGCGTACCGGATCGCCTCCGCCCCCTGCTCGGCGTTGTAGGGATTGACGATCAGGGCGTCCCGCAGCTCCCGGGAGGCGCCGGCGAACTGGCTCAGGACGAGGACCCCCTCCCCGTCCTCCCTCGAGGCGACGAACTCCTTGGCGACGAGGTTCATCCCGTCGTGGAGGGAGGTGATCATGCAGAGGTCCGCGGCGAGATAGTACGGGAGGATCTCCTCGTGGCTGTGGTGCTTCTCGAGGTAGACGATCGGGCGCCAGTCTTTCCTCTTGAAGCGCCAGTTGATGCGCTGCGCCTCGGCCTCCACCTCGGCGAGGAAGTCGTGGTAGCGCTTGATGTAGGTCCGGCTCGGCGCGCCGATCTGGACGAAGACGAACTCCCCCTGGTAGCGGGGGTGCTTCTCGAGGAAGCGCTCGATCGCCCGGAAGCGCTCGAGGACCCCCTTCGTGTAGTCGAGCCGGTCCACCCCCACGCCGAGGAACCTCGCGCGGACCCCGAGCTCCTTCAGGAGCGTGTCGCGGTCCTTCGCGCGGGGAGGCGTCGGGTAGGGATCCCGCGCGACGGGGGGGAACGCCACGCTGATCGGGAAGGGCTTGACCAGGGTGAGGTGGCCCTCCTTCGAGACCCCGAAGCGCTCCCAGTCCACGCGCGCCTCGAGCGCGGCGTCGACCGTGTCGAGGAAGTTGTTGCAGTGGGACTGGGTCTGGAACCCGACGAGATCGGCCCCGAGCATCCCCTGCAGCAGCTCGCGCTGCCAGGGACAGATCCCGAAGGCCTCCGGATTGGGCCAGGGGATGTGCCAGAAGAGGGCGGCCCGGATCTCGGGACGGCGCTCCTTGAGGAGGCGCGGGAGGAGGGCGAAGTGGTAGTCCTGGATGAGGACGAAGGGATCCTCGAGCCCCTCCACCTCCTCGAGGACCGCCGTCGCGAACTTCTCGCTGACCCGCTGGTATTGGGCCCAATCGTCGGCCCGGAAGATGGGGCGCGTGTGGGCGAGGTGGCAGAGCGGCCAGAGCCCCTCGTTGGAGAAGCCGTAGTAGTACCCCTGCTCCTCCTCCTTGGAGAGGGGGACGCGCCGGAGGGTGTAGCGGGGGTCGCCGGGGGGGACCTGGAGCCGGCCCTTCCCGTCGGTCACCTCGAAGTCGGCGTCGCCGGCCCCATGCGCGATCCACGTCCCCCCGCAGGCCCGAAGCACGGGCTCCAGCGCGGTCACGAGCCCTCCCGCAGGGACGATGACCTCCACGTCCCTGCCGCGCCGCAGGTGCATGTAGGGCTCCCGGTTGGAGACGACGAAGAGCGGCTTGTCCCCGAGGCGGGCGCGGACATGCTCCTTGAGCCATTCCGGGGTCCCGGCCGGCTCATCCTTCCGCGGGCGTCCAGCCTCCCTCTCGGCCGCGGCCTTGGCCGCCGACAGATGCCGGGCAAAGGTGGTCACCTCCCGGGCGATGGGCGCGAAGAGGTCCCCCTTGGGGACTTCCGGGGGGCGCACCTCACCCTCCGAGCGGAGCGCGCGCATCCACTCCGCCATCCGGGCGATCGGGCCGAAGACGCTCCACCGGATGACGAGGAGCGTGACGAGGGTGATGAGCGCGGATTGGGCGAGGACCCTGACGAAGGCGTGCAGCCAGATCTGCCGCAACTGGGCCTGGATGAAGGAGGCATCGTGGACGATCAGGAGCGCGTGGGCGACCCCGCCCCCGTCCGTCAGGGGCAGGGCGTAGAGGTGGACCTCCTTCCCCCCCATCTCGACGAACGCGCTCCCGTCCACGGATCTCGACAGGGCCTCTCGGACGGCCGCGGGGGGCTCGGCGAACACCCCGGAGAGGGCGGCGGTCGCCGCGAGGAGGCGTCCCTCCCTGTCGTAGACCGCGACGCCGGCCAGTCGCTCCCGGTTCGCGTACTTCTCGACGATTCCCCGGAGCCGCTCGGAGGTCTCCTCCGACACCAGGGGCTGGACGACCTCCTGGAGGGTGAGCGCGAGGAGGCGAGATCGCCTCTCGATCTCGTCCTGCCGCTGGGCGCGGTCCTGGCCGACGTGGATCCACGCCGAGGTGGCCGCGACCACGGCCACCACGACGACGAGGGAGACGATCAGTCGGAACGTGATCCGCATGATCCGGGCTCGCCCGGCTACTCCGTCGACCTCGTGAAGCGAAGCCGCGCCCGGGGGGGAGGCGTCGTCCGGCCACTCACCCCGCCGGGCGAGGGCCGCATCGAGGAGGGGGTCGCCGCGCGCGAAGTCCCCGCGGCTCGCCTTCGCCGCCCGAGGGGCCTGCGCCGGAGCCGCGGGGAGGAGGCCCACGTCGCTGAAAACGGTGCGGGGCGTCGCATCATGGCATCCTCCCGCTCGCGCGTCGCGGGGGCGGGAGAGCGGGCGCGATCCTACCCGCGGCCCGGGCGGGCCGGGAAGCGTCGCGAGGCGCGCTACTTCGCGCCGGTCTTGAGGAGCTGGCGCAGGCAGCCGGCGACGTACCGCACGAGGACCGCCTGCTGCTCGGCGAAACGGGGCGTCCGCACCCGGTCGAACTCGATGCCGTACCGCATCCCTCCCCCGGTCGTCTCCGAGCGGTGACGGACGTTCCCCTCGAGCCGGAGGTCCTCGGTCATCCCCGGGAGCCGGAGCGCGACGCGGACCTTCTCCACCTCGGCGAACCGGGAGTCGACCTTGGAGGTGACGTGGAGCCCGACCCCGGACGTCGAGAGGTCGACGACGCGCGCCGATCCCGACTTGCCGCGGACCTCGTCCTCGAGGAGGGCCTCGACCGGCTCCTCCGGGTCCGGCTCGACCCGCCGGGTCTTGCGGCGGTTGAAGAGGACGTGGAGGTCCTGGGCGATCAGGAGCTCGTCGAACCCGTCCTTGTTCGTGAAGTCGAATCCGAAGTGCTGGACCGCCTCCGCCCCCCTCCCCTCGATCCGGTGGTGGACGAGGACCGCGGAGACCCGCAGCGGCTTGACGATCGTCTTGCCGACGAAGACGAGCTCGGCCTCCTCGCCGACGGCGAGAGGGGCGCTCGCGAGGCTCGGGAGCACCACCCCCGCCCCCTCGGCGGAGACGTCGTGGAGGCGGCCGACCATGAGCGGCCGGTTCTTGACGAGGATGCTCACCTCGACGGTGCTCTTTTCCCCGAGCTCGATTCGATACTGGCTCCGCCGTTCCATGGAGTCTCCTAGCCGCGGGCGACGCGCCGGCGGGGACGCCGCCTCGAGACGGATTGGACGCGCGGGACCACTCGGCTCTCCTTGGATCGCCGGGGGTCCGGTCGCGGATCGGCCGGCGCCCCGGGGAAACGCGGTCCTTATCGGGCGCGCTTCACCTCCGGGTTGAGCGGGGCGAGGATGGGTCCTCCCCCCGCCCGCCCCCCCCGCGCATGGCCTCCTCTCCCCCCCCGCCCCGCGTCGGCTATCGCGTGGTCGACCTCCGCGGCGGGACGGGTGAAGGAGAGAGGGCGGTCGCGACGGCGCTCTGGTACCCGACCGATGCCGAGGCGGTGGAGGTCCGCTACGCCGGGGGCCCGAATCGAGGCCGCGTCGCCCCCGACGCGCCGATCCGGGCGCAGGCCCCTCTCCCGATCCTCGTCTTCTCCCACGGGTACGGCGGATACGCCGTCGGGTCGGCCTTCCTCGCGGAGGCGCTCGCCGCGCGCGGATGGATCGTCGCCTGCCCCGACCACGAGGACCGGGACAAGCTCGCGCGCCTGCGGGGCGGTCGCCAGCGCGTCGACCGCTTCGCCTATCTCGAGCGGGCCTCGGCGATGGCGCGGGCCGGGCGCGACTTCGACCGGGGGAGCCTCCGCTACCGGCTCGACGACCTCCGGATCGTCCTCGACGGGCTCCTCGCCTCCCCCGAGACCGGGGCCGCGATCGACCGCGGCCGGATCGCCGTCGGGGGGCACTCCCTCGGGGGCTTCGCCGCCCTCGCCCTCTGCGGTGCGGTCCGGGGCGAGCGCGACTCCCGGATCGCCGCCGGCCTCCTCTTCTCCCCCGCGCTCTCCCTCCTCGACGAGGAGGAGTTCTCCGGCGTGGGGGTGCCGACGATGATCCTCCTCGGGGAGAAGGAGCGGGGCGAGGTCCACGGGCGGCTGACCCGCGCGCAGGTCCTCGATCGGGCCTTCGAGCGCCTCCCCGCCCCGAAGGTCCTCGCCGAGATCCGGGGAGGCACCCACTTCTCCTTCAACCTCCCGGCGGCGAGCGGGATCGTGGCGAGGACGTGGAGCGGGACCGAGGCGGACTTCGACACGATCCGGACCTACGCGGTCGCGTTCCTCGAGCGGAACGTCGCGGGCCGGGTGGAGGGCGGGTCGGTCCTCGACGCGCCGGACCGGAGGCTCTCCGCCTATCGGGCGGTGGGGGGCGCCGCCGCCTCCCCGGAGCCGGCGAGCCAGCGCTCCGCGAGGCGCGCGTAGGCGACCGCGCCGAGGACGACCTTCTCGAGGTCGACCGACTCGTTCCCCTTGTGCGCCTGGGCGGGATCCCCGGGCCCGAGCTTGTTGATCGTCGGGAGCCCCGCGCGGGCGAAGTAGACGGAGTCGTTCGCCGCCGGGGTGTGGACGAAGCGCGCGTCGGGGATCCCGAGGTCGTCCCGGAGCACCGCGAGGGCGGTTTGAGCGAGGGGGTGCTCGGCGGGGAGCTTGTGTCCCACCCGGGCGAACTCCTCCCTCACCTCGATCGCGTAGCCGGGCTCCTCGAACCTCCGGAGGAACGCCGAGAGCTCGCTCCGGAAGATCGTGAAGTCCGCGTCCTCGAGAGGGCGCGTGACGCGGCAGTCGAGGACCAGGGAGCCGACCTCGGGGATCGAGTTCGTCTGCGCGGGATCCCCCGCCCGCACGCAGGTCGGCGTGAGGCTCACTCCCCCGAGCTCGGGGTCGGGATACCGCGCGGCCCACCGCTCCTCGAGCGCCGAGACGGCGGCGAGGATGCCGCAGAGCTTCGGGATGGGGTTCTTCGCGAGGTGGGGTCGCGCCCCGTGCCCCCCCTCCCCCCGGACGGTCACCGTGACGAACGTCGAGCCGCGGTTGCCGAGCGAGACGTGGTCGAGCCCCGTCGGCTCCATGACGACGACGGCCGAGGAGGAGGGAGGGAGGAATCCCGAGGTCACCGCCCCGAGCACGAAGGCGGAGGTGCCGTCCCCCGTCGTCTCCTCCTCGACGGTGAACGCGAGGACGACGCGCCCGGGGAGCCCCCGCTCCTTGTGATAGAGGGCGGCGAAGGCGGCGGAGGCGAGGGAGGCCTTCATGTCGGAGGAGCCGAGCCCCACGAGCCGCCCCTGCGCCTCGACCGGCGTCCAGGGGTCGGAGGTCCAGGCCCCCTCGAGCGGGTGGACCGTGTCGAGGTGGCCCGAGAAGACGAGCGTCGGGTCCCCCTTCCCCGACCAGGCGACGACGTTCCAGCGGTCCTTGTACGGCTCGAGCCGCGCCTCGAGGCCCGCCACCTTCAGCCACCCCTCGAGGTACTGCGCGATCGGCCCCTCCCTCCCGGTCCGGCTGTCGATCCCGACGAGGCGTCGCAGCAGCTCGAGGATCACGCCTCGGCGCTCCTCGACGAACTCGCGCGGGGTCACCAGGGGAGGATCCGGGGAGGGGGGAGCAGGCAGCCGGGCGGATCGTAGCGCGTCGCCTTGCAGCAGCAGCGCTCCCCCTTCGGCCGCGCGGGGCTCTCGTAGTAGGGGCAGGTCCGGCAGGCCTTCCAGAACGCCGGGTCCCGGGGGAGATCGGCCTGGGAGACGCGCCGGAAGCCGAGCCTCCGGTTCATGCGCAGGACCTCCGGCGCGCGCGTGAGGGAGACGATCGCCGCGCGCGGGAAGCGACGGCGGGTGAGGACGAGGATCTTCTCCTTCAGGGCGCGCGCGACCCCCGCGCCCCGGAACGCGGGGTCGACGACGAGCCCCGAGTGGGAGACGAAGGCGCCCCCGTCCCAGGCCTGGAGGAAAACGAACCCGACGAGCCTCCCCCGCGCGAGCGCGAGGACCGCCCTGCGCTCCCGCATCAGGCGCTCGAGGTACGACGGCGTCCTCGCCGCGACGGCCGCGCCCTCCTGCGCCGCCCAGCGGAGGAGCGCCGTCGCGCTCGGAGCGTGCCGGGCGTGGTCCTCCCGCGCGAAGAGGACGCGGACCGCGAACCTCGTCCCGGCGCGCCGGCGTCCGGGAAGGAGCGAGGTCCTCACCCCGGCTCCCCGAGGAGGGAGGCGAGGAGGGCCATCTGCGCCCACATCCGGTTCTCGGCCTGATCGACGACGATCGAGGCGGGCGAGTCGAGGACGTCGTCCGCGACGACGACGCCCCGGCGGACCGGGAGGCAGTGCATGAAGGAGGCCCCGGCCGTGCGGGCCATCCACCGCCCGTCCACGCGCCACGCCTCCCGCAGCCTCTCCTTGTCGCGCCTCTCCTCGTCGAAGCGGCCGTAGTACCGGGTCGAGCCCCACTCCTTCGCGCAGAGGAATCTCGCGCCCGCGAGCGCCGCGTCCCGGTCGTGCGTGACCCGCAGCCCCCCGCCCGCCGCCTCCGCGGAGGCCCGCGCCGCCGCCGTCACCTCGGGGTCGAGCTCCCACCCCTCCGGACAGAGGAGCGTGACGTCCATCCCGAGCGAGGCCGCCGCCTCGAGCTGCGAGTTCGGCGTCGCCATCGGGAGCGACTTCGTGTGCCAGGCCCACGTGAGGACGTACTTGACCCCCCTCGGCCCGTCCGGGCCCGGGCAGCGCTCGAGGAGCGTCATCCGGTCGGCGAGCCCCTGGCAGGGGTGGTCGGCGTTCGACTCGAGGTTGATCACCGGGACGGTCGCGTACCGCGCGAGGGCGCGGAGGAAGCCGTCCCGCTTGAGGTCGTCCCACGAGCCGCTCACCTCCGCGGTCGTGGCGGAGGTCGTCACCAGCTCCGACTTCCGCACGCCGAGGACGTCGCAGTAGCGGGAGAGGACGGGGGCGAGCTCCTTCACGTGCTCCTGGGTCGCCCCGTCCATCGCGATCCCCTCCCGGTGCTCGAAGTTCCAGGTGTCGCGTCCGGCGGCGAGCGCGATCGAGGCCCCGCCGAGCCGCGCCATCGCCGACTCGAAGGAGGCGCGCGTCCGGACGGAGGGGTTGAAGAAGAGCATCCCGAGGACGCGTCCGGGCAGGCGGGCCACCGCCTCGCGCCGCTTGAGGCTCAGGGCGAGCAGGCAGAGCGCGTCGAGATCCTCCCTCGGGATCTCCCGGAGCGAGAGGAAGTGGCGGAACGACCGGCTCATCCGGCGGCGGCCGCCCGGTCCCCGGCCCCGAGGCGGGAGGCGAGGAGCTCGGCGAGCCCGGGGCGAGAGGCCTCCTCGAGCTCGTAGGTGACCCGCACGGAGGGCTTCGAGAAGGGGACGGCGCGCGCGAGGTCGACGGGGGTCCCGACGACGACGACGTCGCAGGGGGTGCGCTCGATCGTCTCGGCGAGCTCCCGGACCTGCTCCTCGCCGTACCCCATCGCCGGGAGGACGGGACCCGTCCGCGGGTAGGCCCGGAAGGTCGCGGCGATCGAGCCGACGGCGTACGGGCGCGGGTCGACGATCTCGCGCGCCCCGCACCCCCTCGCCGCGACCACCCCGGCCCCGAAGGCCATGCCCCCGTGGGTGAGCGTCGGGCCGTCCTCGACGACGAGGACCCGCCGGCCCCGGATCGCGCCGGGGTCGGCGGCGGTCACGGGGGAGCGGGCGAGGACGAGCGCCGCCCGCGGGTTCACGCTCCGGACGTTCGCGACGACCCGCCGGACGTCCTCGGACCAGGCGGAGTCGATCTTGTTCACGACCACGGCGTCGGCGCGCTCGAGGTTCATCCGGCCGGGGAAGTACTCGAGCTCGTGGCCCGCCCGGAGCGGATCGGCGACGACGATGTGGACCGCCGGCCGGAAGAAGGGGAGGTCGTTGTTCCCGCCATCCCAGAGGAGGACGTCGGCCTCCTTTTCGGCCGCGCGCAGGATCCGGGCGTAGTCGACGCCGGCGAAGACGACGGAGCCCGCGCGCAGGTGAGGCTCGTACTCCTCCATCTCCTCGATCGTGCACGCCTCGCGCGCGAGGTCCCCGATCGAGGCGAACCGCTGCACCGCCTGGCGCTCGAGGTCGCCGTAGGGCATCGGATGCCGGACGACGACCGTCCGCCGCCCCATCGCGCGCAGCAGCGCGGCGACGCGCCGCGTCGTCTGGCTCTTGCCGCACCCCGTCCGCACGGCGCAGACGGCGACGACGGGGAGGTCCGACTCGAGGAGCGTCGGCTCGACGTCGAACGTGCGGAACCCCGCCCCCGCCTCGCGCGCCGCGCGCGCTCGTTCCTCGAGGTAGGCCGAGGAGACGTCGCTGTAGGCGAAGACGACCTCCTCGACCGCGCGATCCCGGAGGATCGAGGGGAGCTCCCGCTCGTCCCGGATCCCGATCCCGGCGGGGTAGAGGGGGCCGGCGAGAGACGGGGGGTAGCGGCGGTCGGCGATGTTCGGGATCTGGGTCGCGGTGAAGGCCACGACCTCGACGTCCGGGCGGTCCCGGTACGTCGTGTTGAAGACGTGGAAGTCCCTCCCCCCGGCCCCAAGGATGACGACGCGCTTTCTCCCTGCGGACATCCGGCGCTCCCGTCCCGCCCCGCGGTCGGATCCCTCCCCCGGGGCGTCGTTCCCCGTCGACTCTAGGCTCGACCCGCCCCCCCGGGCGGGCATCGGAAAAACATACCCCGCCTTCCCTGCCGCGGGGCGGAGCCGGAGCGACCCATGTGGGTCGTGCCGGAGGAGGGACCGGGCCATGGACGGACGCCCCCCCTCCGGGAGAAAGTCCCCCTCCCGAGTACCAAAGTGCGGATCTGGGACCTCTCCCCCCTCCTCCTCTGCCGCTCCCATCTCCTCGGCGAGCACCGCGAGCTCCACGCCGTCTGGTCGATCCTCACCCGCCGGAAGCGGGGCTACTCCCGGCATCCCGAGACCCTTCGCTGGGCGGGGAAGACGCGTGCGCTCTTCCGCAGGCACCAGGCCCTCGTGGAGGAGATGCTCCGGCGCGGCTACCGGCACGCGAGCCCCCTCGACCGCCGCCTCGCGAAGGGCCCGCTCGTCCAGCGCGCCTTCGTCGACTCCCCGCGCGCCCAGCGCCGACGCCTGCGAGCGAAGGGGTGCGCCTGCCGGGTGTAGGAATCCCCCTACCGCACCCCCCGCGAGGGCCCTACATTCGCCTCGCCAGGAGGCGGTGCCATGACGCAGGTCGGCGCGTTCATCGTCGGAACCCTGCTTTCGTTCGCGGTCGCCCTGGGGGTCCTCCTCCTCCTTCGCGGGCGCCTGACGGCGATCCTGACCGAGCTCTGCGAGCACGAGGACCGCGGCAAGTTCTGGGTCGCGATGGTGAACGTGATCGTCACCCTCGCGGCGACGCTCCTCTCGATGACCGCCGGGCATCCCCCGGCCCCCGTCGAGGCGCCGTTCTGGAGCATCGTGCACCAGCTCGAGTACGCCTTCGGGGGGATGATCGCGAGCCTCGTCGTCATCGCGATCGTGATCGGGAAGTCGATCACCCGATTCGAGGAGCGCACGCTCGCCCGCGGCCCCAAGGGCGCGGGGAGCCCCCGGACTCAGGCCGGAACGAGCCTTCCGACCGCCTCGACGTGATGGGTCTGCGGGAAGAGATCGAAGGCCCGTAGCCTCTCGAGCCTCCACCCCAGACGGACGAGCCTCCCCACGTCACGCGCGAACGTCGCCGGGTCGCACCCCACGAGCACGGCGCGGGCCGGCCGCAACCGAGCGACCCCCTCGAGGACCTCCGGCTCCGTCCCCGTCCTCGGGGGATCGAGGAGGACGAAGTCGGCACGCTCGGGAGCCTCGCCGCGCGCGAACCATTCCCTCGCCCCCGCCGCGACGAAGCGCAGGCCCGGCAGCGACCGCGCGTTCTCCCGCGCCCGCCCGATCGCCCGCGCGTCGCCGTCGACGCCGAGGACCTCCCGAAAGCGCGGCGCGAGGGCGAGCGAGAAGAACCCGGCCCCGCAGTAGAGGTCGAGCGCGCGATCTCCTCGCCCTTCGCCGACCGCTTCGCACCGGAGATCCTCGGCGAGCGCGCGGTTCGCCTGGGCGAAGGCGTCGGGATCGAAACGGAACTCCTGGCCGCCGAGCCTCCACGTGACGGGACCGGCGGGCACTCCCGGGATCGGGGGCGAGCAGGCCGCGCCCTCCTCCCCGACGGCGACATGGACCTCGCCGGGGGCGTTCCCCTCCCGCGCGGCCCGACGGACCTCGCCGAGGGCCCGGCTCCCCTCCGGCTCGAGCACGGCGCAGGCCTCGACGTCGACGACCCTCGCGCTCCGCGCCTCGAGGAAGCCGACGCGCCCCCCCCGGACGGCGAGCCGGGCGCGGGACCTGTAGCCGAAGGGGGGCGAGGCGACGACCTCGATCGGCGCCTCCCACGAGACTCCGCCCAGCCTCCGCAGGGCCTCGCGGAGGATCGCCCCCTTCGCCTCCCGCTGCGCCTCCTCGGCGAGGTGCATCCAGTCGCAGCCGCCGCACGTCCCGAAGTACGGGCAGGGAGCCGCGCGCCTCGCGGGCCCGGGCTCCACGACCTCGAGGATCTCGGCGTGGACCTCGCGTCGGCGCTCCCGGACCACCCTCGCCCGGACGCGGTCCCCCGGCGCCGCGAGGGGGACGAACGCGACGCGGCCGTCGGGCATCCGCGCCAGTCCGGCGCCGCCCGCCACGAGCCGCTCGATGCGGAGGACCGTCTCGCGCCCGGCGACGGGGACCTCCCCGGGCGTCGGTTCCCCGAACGTGGACCCGATCGACTTCCGCACGGCCGGAGCCCGGATCCTAGCGAGGGCGACCTTGAACGGCCTTCCGGGCACAAGGATGATCGCGCCCCGAGCCCGAGCCGGGGAGCCGCGACCGCCCGACGGCACTTCGGGAAACCGGGCGCCCGGCGCGCAAGGGAGCCGGGGCGCCCGTCCCTGCCCCCCCCGAGCCGGTCTCGTCGCAAGGAGGAAGCGCCGTGGGCATGCTGAAGGAATTCAAGGAGTTCGCCATGCGGGGCAACGTCCTCGACATGGCGATCGGGATCATCATCGGGGGCGCGTTCGGGAAGATCGTCACCTCCGCCGTGAACGACGTCCTGATGCCGCCGCTCGGACTGCTCCTCGGGAAGGTCGACTTCTCGAATCTCGCCATCGACCTCGCCGTCGCGGGAGCGGATCCCGCGAAGGCCCCGAAGCTCAAGGTCGGCGTCTTCATCAACGCCGTCATCGACTTCGTCCTCGTCGCGTTCGCCGTGTTCGTGCTCGTCAAGCAGGTGAACCGGATGAGGAAGCCCGCCCCCGCCCCGGCCGCCCCGACGACGAGGGACTGTCCCTTCTGCCTCTCGGCGATCCCCCTCAAGGCGACGCGCTGCGCGCACTGCGCCTCCGACGTGAAGGCGGCCTAGCCCGCTCTCCCCCCGCGAACCCCGAGGACTCCTCCATGAGCCCCCTCCGCCTCTTCCTCGCCCTCTCCCTCGCCCTCTCCGCCTCCCCCCTCGCCCGCGCCGACGAGGTCCTCCTCGTCTCCGGGGAGCGCCTGATCGGAAAGGTCGTCTCCGTCGTCGACGGAAAGATGACCTTCGAATCGGCGGGGATCGGATCGGTCACCCTCGACCTCGCGAAGGTGAAGACCTTCGCGACGGACGGCGCCGTCGAGATCCACCTCAAGGACGGCACCGTCGTGAACCAGCCGGCCCAGGCCTCCGAGGAGGGGAAGTTCTCGATCGGGCAGGCGGGGGGGGTCCCGCCCCGCAGCCTCCCCCTCTCGGAGATCGACGCGCTGAACCCCCCGAAACCCGAGGTGAAGTGGACCGGCTCGGCGACGGCGGGCGCGAACCTCGTGCGGGGGAACACGCGCAAGGACGCCGCCAGCGTCGTGCTCGACGCCGTCCGGCGGTCGGAGGTCGACCGGATCTCCCTCCGCGGCGAGTACGCGGCGGCCCGGGAGGAGGATTCGGGTGGCGACCGGTCGACCTCCCAGCGCCTGCTCACGGGGTTCCTGAAGTACGACTACTTCCTCTCGGACCGCTCCTACCTCCTCGCCTCCGCGAAGGCCGACAGCGACGCCACGGCGGACCTCAACCTCCGCCTCGTCGCGTCGGGCGGCTACGGCTACCAGTGGGTGGAGACCGGCGTGACGAAACTCTCGACCGAGCTCGGGGTGGGATGGGCCCACGAGGACTACGAGGAGCCCGACCCGCCTGATTCGTCGGCGGACACGAACCAGATCGCGGCGCGGCTCGCCTACCGCTTCGAGAAGGAACTCCATCCGAGCTTGAAGTTCCTCCACCCGATGGAGGCCGTGCACGGCTTCGACGACCCCCACGACTTCCTCGTCCAGACGGAGTGGGCGCTCCGGGCCAGCCTGACGAAGTCGATGTACTCGGAGGGCCGGATCGCGCTGAACTGGGACTCGACCCCCGCCGTCGACAAGGAGCGGACGGACGTGCGCTACATCCTCGGGTTCGGCTGGAGCTTCTGAGCGGGGGACCGCCGCCGTCCGGTATCCCCTCCGGGGGCGGGTCCGTAGACTCACCGGCGCGACCCCGCCCCGGAGCCGCCGGACCGTGCGCCATGCCCTCCTCGTCCCCTCCGTCCTCCTCGCCGCCTGCTCCTCCGTCCCCGCCCAGGAGAGCGCCCCCGGACCACGACTGACGCTCGACAAGGTCTTCGAGCTCGCGAGCAAGTTCCGGCTCCCGCAGGGGACGCACGTCGCCTGGCTGGCGGACGGGGAGGAGTACCTCGCGCTCGAGAAGAAGGGGGAGTCGGACCGGCGCGAGCTCGTCATCATCGACGCCGCGAGCGGCCACTCGAGGCCGTACTTCGATGCCGCCCGGATGGAGGAGGCCTTCGCGGCGCTCCCCGGGATCCCCCGCGAGAAGGCGAAGGGGTGGAGCCGGCGGACGAGCTTCAACCTCTCCGCCTCGAAGCAGGCCCTCCTCCTCAACGAGGCGAACGACCTCTTCGCCTGGCACGTCGACGGTCGCGGTCCCGCCGTCCGGCTGACGGAGGATCCCGTCGAGGAGGGGGAGGAGACCTTCTCCCCCGACGGGCGGCTCGTCGCGTTCGTGCGCGACCACGACCTCCACGTCGTCCCCGTCGAGGGGGGCGCGACCCGCGCGCTGACGACCGAGGGGAGCGAGACGGTCCTCGTCGGCCGCCTCGACTGGCTCTACCAGGAGGAGGTCTACGGCCGGGGGAGCTGGCGGGCCTACTGGTGGTCGCCCGACTCGAGCCGCATCGCGTTCCTCGTCCTCGACGAGACGAACGTCCCCTCCTACACGATCGTCGACCACCGCGAGACCCACCCCCCGCTCGAGGAGATGCGCTACCCGAAGGCGGGGGACCCCAATCCGACCGCGCGGCTCGCCGTCGTCGACGTCGCCGGGGGCGCGCCGCGCTTCCTCGACCTCGGCGCGTACGAGCGGGAGGAGTTCCTGATCGTCCGCGTAGGCTGGAGCCCAGACTCGAAGGAGGTGATCTTCCAGGTCCAGGACCGGATCCAGACCTGGCTCGACCTCCTCGCGGGGGATCCGACGACGGGGAAGGTGCGCCGGCTCTTCCGGGACTCGACCGGCGCCTGGACCAGCCCCACCGACGCCCCCCACTGGATCGAGGAGGGGAAGCGCTTCCTCTGGGTCTCGGAGCGCGACGGCTACTCCCACCTCTACCTCTACGACCGGGACGGGACGCTCGCGCGGCGCCTGACGGAGGGGGAATGGGACGTCGAGGAGTTCCAGGGGGTCGACGAGGAGAAGGGGATCGTCTACTTCGAGGCCGACAAGGAGGACGTGAAGGGTACCCAGCTCTTCCGCGTCGGGCTCGACGGGAGCGGCCTGACGGCGATCACGGCGCAGCCGGGCACGCACTCGATCTTCCTGTCGCCCAAGGGGAAGTACTTCGTCGACTTCTTCACCTCCCGCAGCGAGCCGGGGCGCGCGGACCTGTGCCGGACGGACGGGCGCGTCCTCCGCACGCTCGCCCGCGTCGAGGGGGAGCCGGCGAAGGAAGCGGGGTGGCGGGCGCCCGAGTTCGTGAAGGTGAAGACCCGGGACGGCTTCGAGATGGAGGCGGCCCTCCTGCGCCCCGCGGGCTTCGAGGCGGGCCGGCGCTATCCGGTCGTCTGCAACACCTACGCGGGCCCCCTCGCCCCGAGCGTGCGCGACGCCTTCGGGGGGGGAGTGAACGGGCTCTTCCACCAGATGCTCGCGCAGGAGGGGTTCGCCATCTGGATCTGCGACAACCGGTCGGCGAGCGGGAAGGGGCTCGCCTCCGCGAAGGGGATCCACCGCGCCGTCGGGGAGCAGGAGCTGCGCGACCTCGAGGACGGGATCGACTGGCTCGTCGAGCAGGGGATCGCCGACCCGGAGCGGATCGGGATCTGGGGGTGGTCCTACGGCGGGTACATGACCTCCTTCGCGCTCACCCACTCGAAGAAGTTCAAGGTCGGGATCGCGGGAGCGCCCGTGACGGACTGGCGCCTGTACGACTCGATCTACACGGAGCGCTACATGGACGTGCCGCAGCGCAACCCCGAGGGGTACAAGCGCAGCTCCGCGATCGCGGCGGCGGCGAACCTCCACGGGAGGCTGATGCTGATCCACGGGACGATCGACGAGAACGTCCACGCGCAGAACACGCTCCAGTTCGCGAAGGCCCTGCAGGACGCGGGGAAGCGCTTCGACCTGATGCTCTACCCCGGCAACCGCCACGGGATCACCGACGCGAAGCAGCGCCGCCACCTCTACGAGACGATGGCCGCCTTCTTCCGCGAGAACCTGTGAGCGCGGCGCCCGCGACGCAGCCCGCCCCCGCGATCGCCGTCGAGGACCGCCGCTTCCTCGGCCACCCGCGGGGGCTCTCCACCCTCTTCTTCACGGAGATCTGGGAGCGCTTCTCCTACTACGGGATGCGGGCCCTCCTCATCCTCTTCATGACCGCCTCGGCGGAGGCGGGGGGGCTCGGATTCGACACCGCGAGGGCCGGGGCGATCTACGGCCTCTACACCTCCCTCGTCTACCTCCTCTCGCTCCCGGGAGGCTGGATCGCCGACCGCATCCTCGGCCAGCGCCGGGCCGTCCTCTACGGGGGCGTCCTGATCTTCTCCGGGCATGTCTGCCTGGCGATCCACAGCCTCGAGACCTTCTACGCGGGGCTGGCGCTGATCGTGCTCGGGACCGGGCTCCTCAAGCCCAACATCAGCGTGATGGTGGGCCAGCAGTACGCGGAGGGGGACAAGCGCCGGGACTCGGGCTTCTCGATCTTCTACATGGGGATCAACCTCGGCGCCTTCCTCGCGCCGCTCGTGTGCGGCTGGCTCGCGCAGGACGAGGGGTTCCGGGGTTTCCTCGAGTCGAACGGCGTCTCCCCCGCGCGGTCCTGGCGCTTCGGATTCGGGATGGCGGCGGTCGGGATGGCGCTCGGCCTCGTCCAGTACGTCGCCGGCGGACGCCGTCTCGGGGAGGCAGGGCTGCGCCCCGCCGGTTCGAGGAGCCCCGAGGAACGGGCGGCGGCGATCCGGAAGCTCCGGTTCGGCCTCGGGGGGGTCGTCCTCCTCCTGGCGGGGCTCGCGCTCGCCCACGGGACGGGCGCGGTGCGCCTCACCGTCGAGGGGATCTCGCGCTCCTTCGCCCTCTTCCTCGCGCTCCTCGTCGTCGGCTTCTTCGCCTGGGTCTTCCTCTCGGGATCGTGGAGCCCGGCGGAACGCACGCGCCTCCTCGTCATCGCGGTCCTCTTCGCCGCCTCCGCGATCTTCTGGGCGGTGTTCGAGCAGGCGGGCTCGACGCTCAACCTCTTCGCCCAGCGGAACACCGAGACCGTCCTCTTCGGCTGGCGCTTCCCGGCCTCCTGGCTCCAGTCGGTGAACGGCGCCCTGATCGTTCTCCTCGCTCCCGTCTTCGCGTGGCTCTGGTTCCGGCTCGGCCCGCGCGACCCCTCGAGTCCGGCGAAGTTCGCCCTCGGGCTCCTCTTCGCCGGACTCGGCTTCGCCCTGCTCGTCGGCCCCGCGTCGGCCTCGGGGAGCGGCGACGACGTGGCGCGGCGGGTCGGCCCGTTGTGGCTCGTCGGCACCTACCTGTTCCACACGATGGGCGAGCTCTGCCTCTCCCCCGTCGGACTCAGTGCCATGACCCGGCTCGCCCCCGAGCGCGTGGGCGGGTTGATGATGGGCGCGTGGTTCCTCTCGCTCTCGGTCGGGAATTACGCGGGGGGGCGGGTGGCGAGCCGCTTCGAGGCGTTCCCCCTCCCCGGGATCTTCGCCACGGTCGGCGGGGCCGCGATCGCCGCCGCGGTCCTCCTCTCCCTCTTCGTCCGGCCGATCGGCCGCCTCCTCGGGGCCGCGAAGTGAGCGCGCCGGCCGCCCTCTACCGGGATCACCTCGCGCGGATGCGCCGGCGCGCGACCGACACGCTCGCCGCCGAACGTTTCGACGCGATCCTCCTCGACGCCGGCAGGCCCTCCCGCTACTTCCAGGACGACCAGGACGCGCCGTTCCGTACGAATCCGCCGTTCGCGCAGTGGACGCCGCTCGAGGGCCCCCATCACCTGCTCCTCGTCCGCCCGGGCGGCCCCCCTCTGCTGATCCGCGTCGCGCCGGAGGACTACTGGACCGAGCCGGCGCCCCTCGGGGATCCGTTCTGGGTCGGGGAGTTCGAGATCGTCGAGGTCCCCGACGAGGAGAAGGCCTGGAAGCGGGCCTCGCCCGGGAGGCGCACCGCCTACATCGGCGACGCTCCGGAGCGCGCCCGGGCCGGCGGCGTCCCGACCGAGGCGGTGAACCCCGAACGCCTTCTCCGCCGGCTCGACTGGGATCGCAGCCTCAAGACCCCCTACGAGGTCGCCTGCATCGAGGAGGCGAACCGCCGCGCCGCGAAGGGACACCTCGCGTCCCGCGCCGCCTTCGAGACGGGCGGCTCCGAGATCGAGCTCCACCGCCTCTACGTGTCCGCCCTCGGCTGCGTCGACAAGGACCTCCCCTACGAGAGCATCGTGGCCCTCGACGAGAAGGCGGCGACCCTCCACTACACGGTCAAGCGCGCGGTCCGGGACGGGAAGGTCTTCCTCCTCGATTCGGGGGCGCGCCACCTCGGCTACGCCTCCGACATCACCCGGACCTGGACGACGCCGGCGTGCGAGCCGGTCTTCCGCGACCTGGTCCGCGGCCTCGAGTCGATCCAGCAGTCGCTCTGCGCGGCCGTGCGGCCGGGGATCCCCTTCCCCGATCTCCACCGCGCCGCCCACGTCCGCATCGCGGACCTCCTCCACGGGACGGGGATCCTGCGCCGGGGAGGCGAGGAGGCGTTCGCGGCGGGGCTGACGACCCCTTTCTTCCCCCACGGGCTGGGCCACTTCCTCGGCCTCCAGGTCCACGACGTCGCGGGCCGGCAGGCCGCCCGGGAAGGAGGGGAGGTCCCGCCCCCGGAGGGCCATCCCTTCCTCCGGACGACCCGGACGATCGAGGAGGGACAGGTCGTGACCGTCGAGCCCGGCGTCTACTTCATCCCGATGCTCCTGAGGGGCCTCCGCTCGGCGCCCGCCGCCTCCCTCGTCGACTGGGCCCTCGTCGATCGCCTCGTCCCCTGCGGGGGGATCCGCATCGAGGACGACGTCCTGGCGACGGCGGACGGCCACCGGAATCTCACCCGCCCGCATGTCTGACGCGGGGACCCGATCGGCGGCCGTCCTCTCGATTGGGCGCGAGATCCTCCGGGGCCGGACCCTCGACACGAACGCCCACTTCCTCGCCGGTCGCCTGACCTCCCTCGGCGCCGAGGTCCTGCGGATCGCGGCGGCGGACGACGACGCCGATGCGATCGCCCGGGAGTTCGCCGCCGCCCTCGCCCTCCGGCCGAGAATCGTGGTTTCGACGGGAGGGCTCGGGCCGACCTTCGACGACCGGACCCTCGAGGGTCTCTCCCGGGCCCTCGACCGCCCGTTCCGCCTCCACCCGACGGCGCTCGAGTGGGTGGCGGAGTCCTACCGCGATCTCGCCGCGCGCGGCCTCGCGGGCTCGGCGGACCTGACGCCCGAGCGGGAGAAGATGGCCCGGCTCCCGGTGGGCGCCCGCCCGGTCCGCAACCGGGTCGGGGCCGCCCCCGCGGTCGCGATCGAGACGGGCGGGGCGATCCTCTTCTGCCTCCCCGGCGTACCCGACGAGATGGAGGTCGTGTGGCGCGAGGAGGTCGAGCCGGAGATCGCGAGGCTCCTCCCGCGGGGGCTCGCCCCCCTCCACCGGGACGTCGAGCTCGCGATCCGCGACGAGTCGGGCCTCGCCCCCCTCCTGCGCGCGATCCTGCAGGCGTTCCCCGGCGTCTACGCCAAGTCCCGGGTGGCCGGCGCGAAGGACTCGATCCGGATCGTCGTCTCGCTCTCGGCCGACGGAGGGAGCGGCGTCGCGCTCGAGGAGGTCGAGGCCCGCCTGCGGGCGGAGATCCGGGGCGCGGGACTGCGCTGACGGCGGGCCAAACGCCGCCCGATCCCTACGCTTCGGCCTCCGCGAGCGGGAGGTAGAGGGTGAAGACCGCCCCGCCTCCCGGCCGGTTCGAGGCCTCGACCTCGCCGCCGAAGGCCTCCGCGATCCGCTTCACCATGGCGAGTCCGATGCCGGTCCCGCCGGGCTTCGTGGAGAAGAAGGGGGAGAAGAGCTTCGAGCCGACGGCCGGATCGATGCCGGGGCCCCGGTCGAGGATCCGGAGCGCCATCCGTTCCCCGACGCGCTCCGCCCGGAGGGTGATCTCGGCGGGGCCGTTCGCCGCCTCGACGGCGTTGCGGGCGAGGTGGAGGAAGGCCATCCAGAGGAGGGCGGGGTCGGCGGCGATCCGGCCGACGTCCCCCGGGTCCTCGAACCGGACGGAGAGGAGCCGGAACCCCTCCTCCCGGCCGAGACCCTCCGCGATCGTGCGCA
The DNA here is from genome assembly GCA_022616055.1 of Planctomycetota bacterium. GTDB lineage: Bacteria > Planctomycetota > UBA1135 > UBA1135 > JAKEFM01 > JAKEFM01. The sequence continues at coordinate 29,581 of JAKEFM010000212.1, read as the reverse complement.
GGGCCTCCCGCGCGTCGAGCGGCCGGACCTGGACGTGGATCGGCCGGGAGAACGAGAGGAGGTCGGTGATGAGACGGGCGAGGGCGTCGAGCCGCTCCACCGTCTCCGACACCGCCGCGCGATCGGCGGACTCCTGGGGGAGCCGCCGCAGCAGGACCTGGAGCACCCCCTTCGTCGCCGTGAGGGGGTTGCGGACCTCGTGGGCGATCATCGCCGCGACCTCGCCGAGCGCGGAGAAGCGCTCCGCGCGCCCGAGGGTCTCCTTCATCCGCTCCTCCTCGGTGACGTCCCGGGAGACGGAGAGGACCCCCACGATCTCGCCCTTCTCGTCCCGCAGCGGGCTCAGCTGCGCGTCGTAGAGGCCGCCCCGCCCGGTCGCGGGGATGTGGAAGCGGCGGCGGCGCAGCGACACCGGCTCCCCCGCGAGAGCGCGGAAGAGGCCCCCCTCGTCCCCCATCTCCCGGATGAACGGGAAGACCTCGAAGACATTCCGGTCGAGGACCTCCTCCGCCTTCAGGCCCGACATCCGTTCCGCGGCGGGGTTCCAGAGCGTGAACCGGAGCTCCCGGTCGACGACGACGATCGCCTCGCGGCTGCTGCGGAGGATCCGCTCGGCGAGGTCCCTCTGACGCCGGATCTCCTGCTCGGCCTGACGCCGGTCCGTGACGTCCATCATCGCGCCGACCATCCGGACGGGCTTCCCGGAGTCGTCGAGGATCGTGTACCCCCGGTCGAGGATGTCGGCGTAGGTCCCGTTCGCGCGCCGGAACCGGTACTCTTCCGTCCAGAACGGGAGGCTCTTCTCGACCACGGCCTTGAGCCCCGCCGAGACCCGCTCCCGGTCCTCCGGATGGATCCTCAGCGTCCACCAGTTGTTGATGCAGCCGCTCGTCCCCGGGGCATCGCCGAACATCCGCCGGAATCCCTCCCCCCACCAGACGACGTCCTTGACGAGGTCCCAGTCCCAGACGGTGTCGTTCGTCGCCTCCGCGAGGAGGCGGAACCGCTCCTCGGACTCGCGGCGGTCCGAGAGGTCGATCATCGCCCCCACCATCCGGGCGGCCCGCCCCGCCTCGTCGCGGATGAAGTAGCCGCGGTCGAGGACCCAGGCGTAGGTCCCGTTCCCCCGGGCGAACCGGTACTCGTCGGTCCAGAACCGCGCCTTCTCCTCGATCGCCTTCTCGATCCCCGCGACCACGCGGGGGTAGTCCTTCGGGTGGATCCCCTTCTTCCACCACGCGATGTTCGACGTCCGGGTCCCCGGCTCGTAGCCGAACAGGCGGTAGAACCCCTCGCTCCACCAGAGGAGGTCCTTCGGGATGTCCCAGTCGTAGATCCCGAGGGTCGTCGCCTCCGCCAGCAGCCAGAACCGCTCCTCGGCCTCCCTGCGCGTGCGGTCGATCTCCGCCTCCGCGAGCAGTCGTCGATTCTCCTCGACCCCCCGGAGCCGGTGCTCCTCGTGGGCCTCGAGGATCCCGCCCAGCTCGGTGTCGAGCGTGCGGTGGAGGGCGTTCACGGAGCGTGCGAGCAGGTCCCGGCTCCGCGAGAGACGGCGGCGCAGGATCTCGGCCAGCCGCTGGCGGGCGGCCCCGACGCAGGCCACGACGACCTGGACGGGAAGCCCCATCCGGAAGCAGACTCCGCCGAATCGCTCCCACCGCGCCCGGCGGGTCGACTCGACCTCGACGGAGAAGAGCCCCCGGAGCCAGGCGAGGAGCTCCTCGGTCCGGTCGAGGCACTTCCCCTCTTCCCCGGCGAAGTACCGCCTCGCCTCCTCGCGCCCGAGGAGAACGTCGGCGCACCCTTCCGCGATCGACCCGAGATGGGGCTCCACCGCCCCGGAGAGACGGGCGAGAACCTCCGCGTCGCTCTTTCCAGGGGAGGGGGCGAGGACCCGCTGCTTCACGTGTATCTCGCTCCGATCCCGTGACCGCTTCGGCACTGTACGGCCCTTTCCAGGAAAGCCAACGGCAGGCCCGCGGTATGCAGGAAGGCCTCCCGGCGGGGGCTCGGGCAGCGGAACGCCGGGGAATATTCCCCGGCGGGGTGGTGGAATGTCCCGCGTGACCGGCACCCCCAACCCACCAGCATGCCTGCCCGAATCCTGATCGTCGACGACGAGAAGATGATCCGGTGGTCCCTGAAGGCGAGCCTGGAGGAGGCGGGCTACGAGGTCGAGGAGGCGGACGAGGGCGGGGCCGCGCTCGAGGCCTTCTCCCGGGAGACCCCGGACCTGGTCATCCTCGACTACCGGCTCCCGGATCGGACGGGGCTCGAGGTGCTCAAGTCGATCCGGGCCCTCTCGCCCGACGTGCCGGTCCTCCTCCTGACCGCGCACGCGAGCCTGGCGGGGGCCGTCGCCGCCGTCCGGGAGGGGGCGCACGACTACCTTGCCAAGCCCTACGAGGCCGACGACCTCCTGGTCCGGGTCGAGCGCGCCCTCGAGGCCTACTCCCTCCGGCGCCAGCTCGCCCGCCGGCAGGAGGAGGAGAAGCGGCAGTTCGGCCTCCCCAACCTCGTCGCCGAGAGCGCCGCGATGCGGGAGGTGGTCCACCTCCTTCGGCGGGTCGCCCAGAGCGAGGCGACGACGATCCTCCTCCTCGGGGAGTCGGGAGTGGGAAAGGGCCTCGCCGCCCGCGCCCTCCACCACGAAGGGCGGACGGCCGAGCGCCCGTTCCTGAACGTCACCTGCACCGCCATCCCCGAGACCCTCCTCGAGTCCGAGCTGTTCGGACACGAGCGGGGAGCGTTCACCGACGCGAAGGTCCAGAAGCGCGGGCTCTTCGAGCTGGCGGACGGCGGGACCCTCTTCCTCGACGAGATCGGAGACCTCTCCCCCGGCCTGCAGGCGAAGCTCCTCCGGGTCCTGGAGGAGAAGTCCTTCCGGCGCGTCGGGGGGACGCGCGACCTGAGGGTCTCCGTGCGCATCGTCGCCGCCACGAACCGGGACCTCGACGCCGAAGTGGAGGCGGGCCGCTTCCGCCGCGACCTCTATTTCCGGCTCAAGGTCATCCCGGTCCTCATCCCCCCGCTGCGGGAACGCCCCGAGGACCTCCAGCCCCTCGCCCGCATGTTCCTGGCGCACTTCCGGAAGGAGTTCCGGAAGGACGTCTCCGAGATCGAGCCCGCGGCGCTCCAGGCCTTCCAGCGCTACCCCTGGCCGGGCAACGTCCGGGAGCTGCGCAACGCCGTCGAGCGGGCGGTGCTCCTCGCGGAGGGAGGGATCGTCCGCCGGGCCGATCTCCCCCGGGAGATCGTCGGGGGGGCGGACGAGAGGCGCCACGGCCTCCCCGCCTCCATCTTCCTCCTTCCCCCGGACGGGCTCGTCCTCGAGCAGCTCGAGCGCGACCTCGTCCGCCAGGCCCTGGAGCGCGCCAAGGGGAACCGGTCCCAGGCGGCGCGCTTCCTCGGCCTGAATCGGGACCAGATTCGATACCGGATCGAGAAGTTCGGGTTCGAGCAGGGAAGGAAACCGACCCCCCCGGAAAACCTCGCGGCCGTCTGAGGCAATCTCCGCGGCCGCCGCGGCCCCGCCCCCCCCGCCGAGTCCGCGCATCGAGCCGGGAAGCGCTCGTACGACTCCTCCCGGGCCGCCGCACAACTGGCACGCAGATTGTTGTGGTCCCCCCCGCGCGGCGCGGTCTCCGATCCACCTGGTGCGTGCGCAGCAAGCTCTCTCTCCCCGGGCGTTGTCGGATCGGGGGCCGCGTCGGCCCACTCGAGACGTTTTGACAATCTGACGGGAGGCCGGGCCCCTCCGCGACCCTCCTCGCGACCCTCCCACCTCCTTCGAGCGACCGGGTCCGGCCTCCCCCTTCTCTCCCGGGCGGCTACGATGCCGCGGCCTTCGCCCTTTTCCCCGGGAGGATTCGCGATGACCCGTCTCTCCGCCCCCGTCCTCGGGGGCGCCCTCGCTGCCGCCCTGCTCGCCGGCGGCTGCGGCAGCGCGCAGACCCAATCGGCCGCATCGGCTCCGGGAGCCGCCGCCCCGGCCGCCCCCTCGAAGGAGAAGGAGGAGGAGGCGCGACAGAAGGCCCTCAAGCGGGCCGGGCTCGAGCGCGAGCGCCCCATCGCGGAGGCGAAGCTCGCCAAGGCGAGGAAGGAGCAGGGGGACCAGGAGTCCGCGAATCAGGTGTCCCTCGACAAGGCGAAGAAGGAGCACGACCTCGCCCTGGGGCGGCTGCGGGACTTCGAGGAGAAGGAGGACCCGCAGCGTCGCGCGCGCGCCCGCCTCGACATGCAGCAGGCGCGCGACATGCTCGACGAGGCGAAGGAGGAGCTCGAGCAGCTCGAGATGATGTACAAGGGGCAGGACCTCGCCGACATGACGAAGGAGGTCGTCATCCGCCGCGGCAAGCGCCGGGTCGAGCGGGCGACGCAGCGCCTCGCGCTCCAGGAGCAGGAGGTCCAGCGGCTCGAGCAGAACACCCTCCCCCTCGAGCGGGCGAAGCTCTCCGCCGAGGTCGAGGCGAAGGCGCAGGACCTCGACCGCGCCCGCCGGGCGGCGGAGACCGCCTCCCTCGAGCGGAAGATCGACCTGATGGTGAGCGAGGCGGAGATCGCGCGGATCAAGATGGAGATCGAGGCGCTCGAGGCCGCGGGGAAGAAGGAGGGGGCCGCCCCCTGAACTGGCTCGACGCCGCCCGGTCCCTGGCCGCCGACATGGCGGAGGTCCGCGCCGACCTCCACCGCCATCCCGAGCCCTCGTTCGAGGAGCGCAGGACCTCGGCCCTCGTCCGGGAGAGGCTGCAGGCGGTCGGTCTCTCCCCGCGCCCGGTCGGCGCGACCGGTCTCGTCGCGGACCTCGAGGTCCCCCGGGCCGCTCGCCGGGTCCTCCTGCGCGCGGACCTCGACGCGCTGCGGATGCCCGACGCCTGCCGTCCGGGCCTCCGGAGCGAGTCCCCGGGGCTGGCCCACGCCTGCGGCCACGACGCCCACACGGCGATGCTCCTCGGCGCCGCCTCCCTCCTCGCCGGCCGGCGCGACCTCCTCCGCTCCTCCGTCCGGTTCGTGTTCCAGCACGCCGAGGAGTCCTGCCCGGGAGGCGCGGTCGACTTCGTCCGGGCCGGGGCCCTCGAGGGGGTCTCCGCCGCCTACGCCCTCCACGTGATCGGCGACCTCGACGCGGGGACCGTGAGCGTCGCCGACGGGGCGACGATGGCCTCGGCCGACGAGTTCTCCGTCCGGGTGGCGGGGCACGGCGGACACCCGGCGGCCCCGCACCTCGCCGCCGATCCGCTGCCGGCCGCGGCCGCCGCGATCCTCGCCCTCCACGCGATCGTCTCGCGCCGGGTCGATCCGTTCACGCCGGCGGCGATCTCAGTCTGCTCCGTCCAGGGGGGGACGGCCTTCAACGTCATCCCCGAGTCGGTCGAGCTCCGCGGGACGGCCCGCGCCCTCGAGGCGGGGCTGCGCGACCGGCTCGAGGAGTGGATCCGCGAGGCGGCCGCCTCCGCGGCCTCCGCGCACGGATGCCGAGCCGAGGTCGACTACCGTCGGGGCTATCCGGTGACCGTGAACGACCCCGAGGAGGCGGCCCGCACCCGGGAGGTCGCCGCCTCGGTCCTCGGCCCGGCCTCGGTCCTGCGCGAGGGCCGCCGGGTCCTCGGCGCCGAGGACTTCGCCTACTTCGCCCAGAAGGTCCCCTCCGCCTACGCGTTCCTCGGCGTCCGCAACGAGCGCCGGGGGATCGTCGCGCCCAACCACCACCCCGCGTTCGACGTCGACGAGGAGGTCCTGCCGATGGGCGCGGCCCTCCTCTGCGCGCTCGCGGCGTCCTAGGCCGGCCCGCCCCCCCTCCGCCGCGCGCCGCGGACATGGAACTCTCCTCGATCCTCGAGCGGGCGGTCCTCCTCTACGGCCGGGAGCCCTCGGTCTTCTGCGGCGACCACGCCTGGACGTACGCGGACCTCGAGCGCGAGGCGCTCGCGCTCGCGGGCGGCCTCGGTGCGGCCGGGCTCCTCCCCGGCGACCGCGTCGCGATCCTCCACCGCAACTGCCACCGCTTCCTCCAGGCCGCGTTCGGCACGCTCCTCGGCGGCGAGGTCCTCGTCCCCCTCAACGTCCGGCTCGACGCGGCGACCCTCGGCGAGCAGCTCGGCGATGCCGGAGCCCGCCTTCTCCTGACGGAGGCGCGCTTCCGTCCGCTGGCGGAAGAAGCCTCCGCCAAGGCGGGGGGCGGAGTGCGGGTCGCGGAGGTCGGCGCCCTCCACGCCGCGGTCGGCGGGAGCGCCCCCGCCCTGCGCACGCCCGACGACCTCGCGCAGATCTACTACACGAGCGGGACGACCGGGCGCCCTCGCGGGGCGATGCTCCTCCAGCGAAACATCGCCTCCCACTCCCTGATGGCGATCGCGGAGCTCGGCCTCGCGGACGGCGATGTCTGGGCCCACGTCGCGCCGATGTTCCACCTCGCCGACGCCTGGGCCGTCTTCGCCGTCACCTGGGTCGGGGGGAGGCACGCGATGTTCCCCGACTTCGAGCCCCGTCCCGTCCTCGAGGGGCTCCGCTCCCGAGGGGTCACGATCACGAACCTCGTCCCGACGATGCTCGCGCGCCTCGTCGCCGAGCCCACCGCACGGGCGGCCCCCTTCCCCGCGCTCCGGGCGATCCTCTCGGGCGGCGCGCCGATCTCCCCCGCGCTCCTCGAGCGGGTCGTCGAGACCTTTGGCACGACCTACGTCCAGACCTACGGCCTCACCGAGACGAGCCCCTACCTCACCTTCTCCGCCCTCAAGCGGACGCTCCGCGATCGGCCGGCCGCCGAGCAGCGACGCTGGATCTCCCGGACGGGAAGGCCCGCGATCGGCGTCCGCCTGCGGGTGGTCGACGATTCGGGCCGCGACGTCCCGCGCGACGACCGCTCCGTCGGCGAGATCCGGGTCCGGGCGCCCTGGGTGACGCCCGGCTACTGGAACCGTCCCGAGGAGACCGCCGCCGCGTTCGAGGACGGCTGGTTCAAGACCGGCGACCTCGCGACCTGGGACGCGGAGGGCTCCGTCAACATCGTCGACCGGAAGAAGGACGTGATCCTCACCGGCGGCGAGAAGGTCTACTCCGTCGAGGTCGAGGCCGCGCTCTCGACCCACGCCTCCGTGTTCGAGTGCGCCGTCGTCGGCCTCCCGGACGAGGAGTGGGGAGAGGCGGTGACGGCGGCCGTCGTGTTGCGCCCGGGCGAGCAGGTCGAGCCCGAGGCGCTCGCCGCGTATCTCAAGGAGCACATCGCCTCCTTCAAGATCCCGAAGCGGTTCGTCTTCCTCCCCGAGCTGCCCAAGACGGGCACCGGGAAGATCCGGAAGGACGAGATCCGCCGCTCGCTCGCTCGCGCAGGGTCTTGAGAGGAGGCATGGCGCCGCGAGAATGCGCGGCGTCGCGTCCATTCTGGTCTCGCCCTTGACGCAGCGCGGGTCCAAGAGTGTGCTCGACCCTGCCTTTCCCCCCGAAGGAGCCTCGCCGATGCGGGCTGCCGTCCTTCCCCTGAGCGTCCCTCTGCTGATCGTCGGCGGCGCCGCCGTCCAGGCGCCGAACGAGCCCGATCGCGACCAGGCTAGTCGGCTGCACGCGGAGGCGAAGGCCCTGGCCGCGAACCCCGACAAGGGGAGGGAGGCGCTCGACCGCTACAAGCAGGCGGAGGAGGAGGTCTACCGGCTCTTCGAGCGCTCCTTCGTCTCGCGGGTCAAGGAAGACCAGGAGTTCTTCGAGCGCCAGTACCGGGGCATCCTGGACGAGAGCAACGCGCTGTGCGCGGCGGTGTTCACCCCGGAGACGATCGCGACCGTCCCGTGGATCGATCTCCTCACGCCCGACAGGGTGAGGGACTGGATCGCCAACTCGGTCGAGGGTTTCTCGTGGCGAATCGAGAGGGGGACCCTCCGGATCGTGGGGCCCGCCGAGGGGACGGGGAAGAAGGGGATCCTCTCGACCGGGGATCGGGAGAAATGGCGCGATTTCGTCCTCGACTTCGAGGTCACCTTCGAGTCGGGCAAGGTCGAGCTCTTCGTCCGGCTCGGGCCGCATGCGGATCGGCGGGCCATGAGCGTCTCCCTCGCCGTCGCCCCGGGCCAACTCACGCCGGGGACGCCCTCCGGCTGTGAGATCTCCTGCATCGGGAACCGGTTCGTCCTGAAGGTAGGGGACCGGCCGCCCTTCGAGACGGAGATGCCCTGGACGGCCTCCCGCAAGGGCTCGGTCGGCATCGTCGTCGACAAGGGTACGAAGGTGAAGTTCAGCCGGATGAGGATCCAGGCCCTGCGCTAGATGCCTCTCGACCGCTGTCCCACGCTCCGCTCCCCTCGACCCGAGCCGGAAAGGCAAGGTCCTCCATGGCGCAGCTCCTGCTTCGGAAGGTCGAACGATCTCCCTACGGGCCCCGACGCGAGCCGGATTCCGTGACGAGGCCTGCGCCGGGGATCCTCCTCCTCCTCGCCGCCCTGATCGCGGTTCCGGCGCGATCCCAGGAGGGGACGCCGTCCACCGAGGAGAAGAAGCCCGCCCCGATCTACGACGAGTCCGCCGACGCGAAGAAGCAGATCGAGGCGGCCCTCGCCCGCGCGAAGGAGGAGAACAAGCGAGTGCTCCTCGTCTTCGGGGCGAACTGGTGCGGGTGGTGCCGGAAGCTCGACGACCTCTTCAAGAAGAACCCGGAGATCGCCCGCGTTCTCCTCTACGAGTACGAGAAGGTCCTGGTCGACGTCGGACGGTTCGACAAGAACGAGGCCCTCGCGGCCGACCTCGGCGCCCCCGTCCGGCAGAACGGCATCCCCTTCCTCACGGTCCTCGACGCCGAGGGGAAGCCCCTCGCGAACCAGGAGACCTCCTCCCTGGAGGCGGGTTCCGCGCACGACCCGGCGAAAGTGAAGACCTTCCTCGAGAAGTGGGCGGCCCCGCCCCTCGACGCCGAGAAGGTGCTCGCGGAGGCGGTCGCCCGGGCCGGGAAGGAAGGGAAGAGGGTCTTCCTCCGGTTCGGCGCGCCCTGGTGAGGCTGGTGCCACCGGCTCGAGGAGTTCCTCGGGCGAAAGGAGATCGACGGGGTCCTCGGCCTCGATCTCGTCCGGGCGAGGATCGACATCGATCGGATGGTCCACGGCAAGGAGGTCCAGGCGCGGTTCCGCCCCGGAGAGGGGGGAGGGATCCCCTGGTTCGCCTTCCTCGACTCGAAAGGGGCGGTCGCCGCGACTTCGGACGGACCGAAGGGGAATGTGGGCTGCCCCGTGGAATCGGAGGAGATCGACCACTTCCTCTCGATGTTGAAGGGGGGCGGGAGCCGCCTCACGCCGGAGCAGGTCGCGACCGTCGAGAAGGGGTTGCAGGAGTTCGCGGCCCGGATCAAGGCCGCTCGAAGGGGCTGACGGCCCGCCTTGCCCCCCCGGAGGGGTCCACCTACACTCGCTCTACTCGCCCGCCGCCGGCCTCCGACATGAACATCGAACAAAACGTCCAGGGGGATCGCGCCGTGCTCCACCTCAAGGGGGAGTTCGACACGTTCCACTGCCCCGCCTTCAACGAAGCGGTCGAGGCCCTGGCGAAGGCCGGAGCCGTCCGCGTGGCCCTCAACCTCCGGCTGACGCCGTTCTTGAACTCGACGGCGCTCGGGGCCCTCGTCAAGGCGCGCAAGAGGCTGCGCGAGGCGGGGGGCGAGCTCGCGATCGCCCAGCCTTCCCCGTTCGTGAAGGGGGTCATCGAGAAGGTGGGCCTCGCGAACTCGCTGCGGATGTTCGCCGACGAGGCGCAGGCCCTCGCCCACGTCGCCGCCCCCGCCGCGAAGGAGCCCGAGGCGCCGGCGCCCCGGCGCGACCCCCTCGTCGAGACCCGCAGCCCGATCGAGGTGAAGGACGCCGCCACCGTTCTCTTCACCCTCGACGACGCGGGCCGGCGCAAGAAGCTCGGCAAGGAGGTCGGCGTCGGCCGCCTCGCCACCGTCGACGAGAAGGGGCTCGCCTTCCTCTACGGAGGGGCCGAGGCGAAGGTCGACTCCGTGCAGGCCGCGGAGATCTTCGGCTCGGAGGCGACGATGCGCCTCAAGTTCTGGCTCCCCCTCTACAAGAAGCGGGGGCCGCTCGAGATCGACTCGACGGCGCTCGGATTCGAGGCGCAGCCCGACGGGGCCGTCAAGGTCCGCGTCCGCCTGGACGGGGTCACCCCGGAGGACGGCAAGGCGATCGACCAGTTCATCAAGGACATGCGGTACCTGAAGACGGAGCTCAAGCAGGCGACGGGGAAGAAGTAGCCCCCGCCCGTCCGAGCGGAGACCCCCGCCCCGGCCCTCGCCGGGGCGGCGTCGTTTCAGGCCTGCGCGACCGGGATCCGCATCCCGTAGAAGGAGCGGCGGACGAAGAACGCGCCGACGAGGAAGAAGGCCACCGCGAGCAGGCGGCTCGTGGCGGGCGGGAGTTCCACGGCGAGCTCGACGGCGAGGAGCCCGAAGAGGGTCGTGAACTTGATGATCGGGTTCATCGCCACGGACGAGGTGTCCTTGAAGGGGTCCCCCACCGTGTCCCCGACGACGGCGGCCGCGTGGAGGGCGCTCCCCTTCTCCTTCAGGTCGACCTCGACCACCTTCTTCGCGTTGTCCCAGGCCCCGCCCGCGTTCGCCATGAAGACCGCCTGGAAGAGCCCGAAGAGCGCGATCGAGATCAGGTAGCCGATGAAGAAGTAGGGCTCGAGGCAGGCGAAGGCGAGCGTCGAGAAGAAGACGGCGAGGAAGATGTTGAACATCCCCTTCTGCGCGTACTGGGTGCAGATCCCGACGACCCGCTTGCTGTCGGCGATCGAGGCCTTCGCCGCCCCCTCGAGGCGGATGTTCTTCTTGATGAACTCGACGGCGCGATAGGCCCCCGTCGCGACGGCCTGGATCGAGGCCCCCGTGAACCAGTAGATCATCGCCCCGCCGAGGAGGAGGCCGAGGAGGAAGGGGGCGTGGAGGAGGGAGAGGTTGTGGAGGTGCTCGGGCTTCAGCCCGTCCGTCAGGAGCATGACGATCGAGAAGATCATCGTCGTCGCGCCGACGACGGCCGTCCCGATGAGGACGGGCTTCGCGGTCGCCTTGAAGGTGTTCCCCGCCCCGTCGTTCTCCTCGAGGAGCTCCTTCGCCTTCTTGAAGTCGACCTCCCGTCCGGTCGCGCGCCGGACCTCCTCCTTCACGCCCGGCACCTCCTCGATGAGGGAGAGCTCGTAGACCGACTGGGCGTTGTCGGTGACCGGGCCGTAGGAGTCGACGGCGATCGTGACGGGGCCCATCCCGAGGAAACCGAACGCGACGAGTCCGAAGGCGAAGACCGCGGGGGCCATCATCAGGTCGCCGAGCCCCTGCGTGCTGATCAGGTAGGCCCCCCCCATGAGGAGGGCGATCGCGAGCCCGAGCCAGTACGCGCTGAAGTTCCCCGCCGTGAGGCCCGCGAGGACGTTGAGGGAGGCTCCCCCCTCGCGCGAGGCGGTCACCGTCTCCTGGACGTGGGCGCTCTTCGTCGAGGTGAAGACCTTCACGATCTCCGGGATGACCGCCCCGGCGACCGTGCCGCAGGTGATGATCGTCGAGAGCTTCCACCAGAGGGAGCCGTCGCCGAGGTCGCGGACGAGGAGGAAGGAGGCGACGTAGGTGAGCGCGATCGAGACGCCCGAGGTGATCCAGACGAGGGAGGTGAGCGGGGCCTCGAAGTTCATCCGCTCGGAGGAGCCGTAGCGGGCGCGCGCGAAGGCGTCGTTGATCCAGTAGGAGAGGCCGCTCGCGACGATCATCAGGATGCGCATCGCGAAGATCCAGACGAGGAGCTGGACCTGGACCGCCTCGTAGGCGCGACCGGTGGTCGCCTCGGTGATCGCCAGGAGGATGAAGGTGATCAGGGCGACCCCGGTCACCCCGTAGGTCTCGAAGCCGTCCGCCGTCGGCCCGACAGAATCGCCTGCGTTGTCCCCCGTGCAGTCGGCGATCACCCCGGGGTTGCGCGCGTCGTCCTCCTTGATCTTGAAGACGATCTTCATCAGGTCGGAGCCGATGTCCGCGATCTTCGTGAAGATCCCCCCCGCGATCCGGAGCGCCGCCGCCCCGAGGGACTCCCCGATCGCGAAGCCGATGAAGCAGGGCCCCGCGTAGTCGCGCGGGACGAGGAGGAGGATCCCGAGCATGATCAGGAGCTCCGTCGAGATGAGGAGCATCCCGATGCTCATCCCCGCCTGGAGCGGGATCGCGTAGAGGGGGAAGGGCCTCCCGGCGAGGCTCGCGTAGGCGGTCCGGGAGTTCGCAAAGGTGTTGACGCGCATCCCGAACCACGCGACGAGGGAGGAGCCGGCGATCCCGACGAGGCTGAAGGCGAGGATCGTCGCCACCTTCGGCGCCGCGAAGTGCCGGAGCGCCCCGAAGTAGACGACGATGATCGCCCCGATGAAGCACTCGAGGATCAGGATGAACTTCGTCTGGGTCAGGAGGTAGGTCTTGCAGGTCTCGTAGATCAGCTCCGAGATCTCCCGCATCGCGGCGTGGACCGGGAGGGCCCGCAGCCGCCGGTAGATCACGAGCCCGAAGACCATCCCGAGGAGGCAGACCCCGATCCCGAACGTCAGGAGCGAGGAACCGCTCAACCCGAGGAAGTCGACGGCGCCGAGGTCGGGGAGGACGAGGCTCGCCTCTCCGCCCTTCTTCGCCTGGGATCCTGCCGACAAGTCGAGAATCGTCGAAAGCATGGACTCCTTGCCCTCCCGAGAGATGCGCGCCGCCCGGGGAGCGTCCGTCCCCGGGGGTCGGCGCGTGGATTCGCGATCGCGAGCGGCCTAGCGCAGGATCCGGATCCTCATCTTGGAGAACCGGACCTTCGTCTCCTCGTCGACGACGATGCCGACCGAGCCCTTGCGGGAGACCGTCCAGGGGATCTCCGGCTCGAACGGCGGCTGGTCCCCGATCTTGAGGCTGAACTTGTTCCCGATGCAGGTGAGCTCGCAGCTGTAGGGCGCCCCCGCGGTGAACTCGGGGCCCACCGCCATGGAGACGCTCATGGCCCGCCGGTCCGCGTGCTGGCCGAGCCGGACGAAGAGCTCGATCTCGCCCGACTCGAAGGTGACCTCGAACTCGAGGACGAAGTCGCGCCACTTGTCCCGGTCCCCGATCGAGAGGATCCCCTTCTTCCCCGACCCCTTGGCGGGTCCCTCGACCCGGAGGGCCTCCCGCTCGATCCGCCAGGAGAAGCCCTCGACGGAGCTGGCGATCCACTCCTTCGTCATGTCGTTCCCGAGGAGGGGCTTCCAGGGGATCCGCTCGATCATCTCCGGCGTGAAGACGCTCGCGCAGAGCGCGTCCCCCTCCGCCTGGATCCCCCGGTACTGCTCCTCGAAGTACTTCTTCGCCTCCTCCAGGCGCGCGATGTGGGCGCGCTCGAAGCTCTTGTAGATCTCGTCCTCCGCCTCCTTGTAGCGGGCGAGGGCGCCGAGCCCCTTGTCGGGGTTCGCCGCGGCGAAGGATTTCGCGTCCTCGCGCAGGCGATCCACGTAGACGCGCTCGAAGCTGTTGCGCGTCTGGCCGACGGAGGCGACGAACTCCGGGCCGACCTTGTCCTTCTGCAGGTCGAGCTCCTCGAGCTTGCGCCGGATCTCGCGCATCTCCTCGACCGGCACCGACTGGGGGTTCTTCAGCTTCTCCTCGATGTTCGCGTGGCGGTCCCGCAGATCCTTCTTCTCCCTGTTCATCTCGATGCTGATGGCGAACCGGGAGAGGAGGCTCTCGACCTCCGGCGCGATCTCGGTGTCCTTCCAGACGTCCTGCTTCTCCTCCGCGTACCTCTTCCCTTCCACGGCCTGGGCCTCGATCGCGGGATCGAGGGACCTCACCTTGGTCAGGATCTCCTGCAGCCGCGCCTCGCGCGCCTCGAAGGCCTGGCGCTCCCGGTCCTTCTTCCCCTTGATGACGAGGACGATCCCCCCCCCGACGATGATGAGGACGGCGGCGGCGATCCACCCGAAGAAGATGATCGGATCCCGCTCCGTCTTGCCGGGGATCGGATGGGGGTGGCGCGTGGGTTCCGGCGCCCTCCTCGCCTCGGGTCGCGGGGCGGGGCGCGCGGCCGTCGAGGTCGCCGCCCTCGCCGCGGCGGGCGCCGGGGAGGTCGGGCGCGCCGCCGGAGCGGGCCGGGCGGGCGCGGCAGGGGCGGGGCGAGAGGCGGCCGCCTTCGCGGCCTGGCGCTTCGTCTCGCAGGGAGGGCAGAGGATGCGGAGCGATGTCACCGCCCCGGAGGAGGGGGTGAAGTCGTTTCCGCACATCTCGCACTTCGGCATGGACGGATCCTCTTCAGGCGGGAGGGCTCGGCCCGCGGGCGCGGTCCTCTTCGCGGAGTTTCTTCTCGAACATCTCGCGGAACCCCGCCGACTTGCGGATCGCGCCGGCTCGGGCCCGGCGGGCCCCGAGCATTATCGCGGCGGAAACGGCGAGGGCGAGGAGGAGGACGACGGCGAGGGGGAGGGGGAAGCCGGTCCGGGCGCGGCCGAGGCCGGTCAGCTTCAGGTTCCGGGCGAGGACGTACGGGATCTCGTGCATCCGGCCGTTGCGGGCCTCGTACCGGACCGTCCGGTAGAAGATCCCCTCGATCTCGACGACGTCGCGGCGCAGCTCGAACCACTCCGGACGGTCGGGGAGGTCGAACGCGACCCACTCCGAGGCGTCCGTCTGCGTCAGGAAGGCCCGCCAGACGTCCTCGCGTCCGGCGAGCGGGCGCTTGAGCCGCGTCGCCACGAGGTCGGAGTTCGCGATGATCCCCGTCACGCGCACGAACTCGCCGCGGAGGAGATCCGGGGTCTCCAGGGCCGCGCGGTGGTCGAGTGCGACGGTCGCCCGCGCCGAGGCCTCCTCGGGAGGCATGTCCCAGAGTAGCTCGAGGAGCCGGCGGTAGGAGTCCGTCTCCTCGAAGTCCGTCCCGTCCGCGGCGTCGAGGAGCGTCCCCTCGAAGAGGGTCTCGAGGAGGCGCCGGCGCTCCTCCCGCCGCTCCTCGAGGGTCGGTTGCGTGGCCGGGGCCTCCGCGGGGACCGTGGCCTGGACGGAGGCGAAGGCCCGCTCGACCGCCCGGGGCGTCCGGTTGGGGAAGAGGAGCCAGAAGGCGAGGATGAGGAGGAACAAGAGGGCGAGGCCGAGGACCCGGCGGATCTCGGGGCTCCGGAGCGGGTGGACCGGGGCGGGGGGCTGGAGGAACGCCCGGCGCCGCGGAGACCTCGGCGGAGGGATCTTCGGAGGAAGGGGATCCATCGCGGGCCCGTCCGAGCCCGGGCCGGCCCCGGGCCCGGGACGGGCGCTCTTACTTGGGCTCGTCCGGTTTCGGCCTCACCGCCGGGATCTGCGCGCCCGGGGCGGCCCCGAGGGCGAACTCGAACTTGGTGATCTGCTGGCGTTTCGAGATGTTGAGGATCTTGACGACCTCGTCCCACGGGACTGCCGCCTCGGCGTCCACGATGACGGGGGTGTCGGGCTTGCTCATCCGCTTGAAGTCCGCGTAGGCCTCCGTGATGAGGGACTCGAGCTGGTTGTCGTCGATGATCGTGTTGTGGCGCATCTTCCGGATCGTCCTCTGGGTCGAGGGGTCCCAGTAGAGCGCCACCCGGATCTCCTCGATGATCATCGAATCGCTGGGGCCACCCGTCCCCTTCCCCTTGGGGAGCCAGGAGTCGAACTTCCCCTCGAGCTGCTTGAACTTGAAGGAACACATGAAGAAGACGCACAGGCAGAAGATCACGTCGACCATCGGCACCACGTTGATGGCGACCGGGTTCTCGCCCTGTTCACCGCCTCCACCAGCCATGTCTATTTCTCCTTACGGCTTGGGGGGCTGCGCGGCCCCGACCTCGACCTTGTAGAGCCCGACCGACCCGCAGGTCTCGATGATCCTCTGGACGAGCCCGAAGGGGGCGAGCCGGTCGGCCCGGACCATGGCGCGCCGCTTGGAGAGGCGCTTCCCGGCCAGCGGATCGACCTGGTCCTCGAGCTCCCCGTCCGCCTCGATCTGGAGCTGCTGGCGCATCGTGTCCTGCGTGAAGTCCTTCGACCGGATCGCGACGCGCCAGTGGTCCATCTCGCGGCAGACCATGTCCTTCCCGGCGGCGTCCGTCCGGCCGTGGACCGGGCAGGCGGGGAAGGAGTGGTGGACGTTGATCGTCGTCGTCCCCTCATCCCCCCGGACGTTTTCGTCCTCCTTCACCTCGCTCGCCTGTGGGAGGACGACGTCCTCGAGGTCCCGCTGGGCCATGTCCGCCCCGAGCATGAAGAAGAGGAGGAGGAGGAACATGATGTCGATCATCGGGATGAGGTTGCAGGGGACCTCCTCCTGCACCTCGGGACCCTTGAAACCGGCCACGGTTCGCCTCCTCTACTTGTGGGCGACGGCGAGGTGCCGGAGCATGTCGACCGCCTGGAGGTTCAGTCCGAGGGTCATCTGGGTGACCTTGTTCTTGAAGAAGAAGTAGATCGTGAGAAAGATGATCGCGAGGAAGAGTCCGAGGGTCGTGTTGACGAGCGACTCGTAGACCCCCTTCGCGAGGTCGCCGGGCGTCGGGGCCGTGAGCGTCTCGATGACCTGGAAGGAGGAGATCATCCCGGTCACCGTGCCGAGGAGACCGAGGAGCGGAGCGACGTTCCCGAGGAGGGAGAGGGTCGAGATCTTCGAGGCGAGCTTGAAGGTCTCCTCGGCGGCCGCCTGCTCGAGGCCGCCGATCATCTCCTCGTACCCCGCGTGCCGCATGCGGAGCGCGCTCCCGACGATCTTCGAGAGGTAGCCCCCCTCCGCGTCGCAGACCTCGATCGCCTCGTCGTACTTCTCCTCGTTGATCAGGGCCTCGACCTCCTGCACGACGGCAGCGGGGGCGAGCTTGTCCCTCCGGAGGCTCACCCCGTACTGGATGACGAGGGCCGTGCCGATCATGGAGGTGCCGAGGAGGAGGTAGCCGACGACTCCGGTCGTCTGGAACAGCTCGAGCCAGGACTTCTTCTTGACGTTGGGCTCCTCGAGGGCGAAGGCCGTCCCCGCCAGCACGAGCGCGGCGAACAGGCCGACGAGCGCGGTCTTCCGGAACGTCTTCATCGATGGTTACCGTCTTTCTTTCCGATGGTCAGGGGGGGTCTGGTGGGGCCTTCGGGGGGGCGCCGCGGTCAGGGGAGGCCGTCAGCGCGCGAGGTAGGGGGAACTCGGAAACTCCTTCTTCAGCTGCTCGAGCCGCTCCCGGGACCGCTCCCCGTACAGGCGCTTGCGGTCGGCGTTCTTCTCGAGCTCGGAGATGAACTTGAAGCAGTCCGCGGCGCCCGCCTGGGCGCGCTCGTACTCCTCGGTCGGCTCGCCGGGGCCGGGGCGGTACTGGACGACGCCGCGGAGGTAGGCGTAGAGGGCCTCGAGGAGCTTGTCGGGGTCCTTCCTCGTCCGCCCCTCCTCCTTGACGAGGTCCCCGATCCCGTTCCACGCGCCCGCGTAGACGCGGTTGGGGGCGTCCGGGAGGTCCTTCAGGGCGCGCAGGATCGGCTCGGCCTCCGAGCCCTTCCCGCCGCGCAGGAGGCAGCGCGCGATCCCGAGCTTCGCCTCGTTCGCGATCGCCGTCGCGCCGCCGGCGGTCCTCTCCGCGACCTCGAAGACCGCCCGCGCCTCGGCGAACTTCCCCTGCGCCTCGAGGAGCCGGCCCCGCAGCATCCCGAGCTCCGCCTCTCCCCCCCCGTCGAGGGTGACCGCGCGCGTCTCGCCCTTGAAGCGCTCGTAGGCCGCCTCCGCCCCCGCCGGGTCCTTCTTGGCGAGGTGGCAGGCGAGGAGGCCCGAGCCGACCTGGAAGAGGAAGCGCCCCTTCGGGAAGGCCTTGAGGAGGTCGTCGTACGCCGCGATCGCCGCGTCGTACTTCCCCTGGCGGTGGAGGGTCTGCGCGAGGTGGTAGAGGACCTGCTGGCGCAGGACGGGGCGGAGCTTCGCGTCCCCCTTCAGCTCCTCGAACTCCTTCTCCGCCTCGGGGAGCCTCCCGGCGTTGAAGCTCGCCAGCGCCGCGGCGAACTCCGTGGCCCCCCCGTACTGGACCGAGCGGACGTCGCCCCAGGGGGCCGTGACCGCCGCGCCGCGCGCCGGCTTGAAGACGATCCCCCCGTAGTCCTCCGTCTCGATCTGGACGTCCTGGTCCTTGCCGTCCTTCAGGCGGACCTTGTCCCTCGCGCCCTGGCCGGACGCGGAGAGGGCGAGGCCGAGGAGGGCGAGGGAGAGGGGCGCGAGGCGCCGCGCGGAGAGGACCGGGGTCATGGGCATGGTGCGACCTACTGGCGGAAGTTCTTCTTCGAGAGCTCGGCCTTGAGCGCGAGGAAGCGGGCCTTGTAGCCGAATTTGCCCTGGTCGAAGTCCTGGGTCGTCCGCTCGACGCTTCGCACGGCGATGTCCGCGTCGCGGTAGGCCCCCTGCTCGATCAGGCAGCGGATCTGGTGGTACTTCGCGTGCCACCACCTCCGGGAGTCCCCCCCGAGGCTCGAGGCGAGGACCTCGAAGATGGTCCGGGCCCGCCCGAACCGCTCGAGGTCCTTCTCGGCGGAGGCGACCTGAAACTCGGCGAACCCGTACTCGAGGTAGGCGCCAAGGAGCTCGTGCTTGGTGGAGAGGACGGCGTTGTTCAGGCGCCCCTTGTCGGCGGTGAGGATCGACTCCTGGTCGAAGAGCTTCGCGAGGGTCGCGGCGGCCTCGCGCCACCGGCCGAGGTACCCCTGGGTCCGGCCGAGCAGGACCATCGTCCGGTAGGAGACGCTCGTCGTGAGCGCGGCCTCGTAGATCCGGGCCGCCTGCTCCCAGCACTCGGGGGCCTTCGGCGGCCCCTCCCAGCCGACGAACTCCTCCTGGTCGAGGGGGACGCCGTTGAAGTGGAGGCCGAAGACGAAGAGCCGGAACGCCACGCGGTCGAGGAGGTCGGCGTTGGGCAGCTCGTCCCCCGAGACCTGCGCCCGCACGCTCATCTCGTAGTAGCGGGCGGCCTTCTTCCAGAGGTCGTCGGCCGCGGTCGAGCGGGGCTCCTTCTCCCGGAGGCCGACCCCCTGCTCGTCGAGGGCGCGCGCCAGGACGCCCGCGGCCGCGCCGATCTGGCGGGGGTCGGCGCCCTTCTTGACCAGCGCCTCGAGGAGGTCGATCGCCTCCTCGAACTTCCCCTGCGCCTGGAGGGCCTGGATCCGGAGCCCCCAGACGGCGGCCACCTTCGTCGGATCGTCCGCCCACCGCGCGTCCGCCCCCTCGAGGAGCGGGAGGACCTCCCCCTGCCGCTTGACCTCCTCGAGGAGGTAGAGGCCGGAGAGCGAGGCGAGCGAGGCGAACTCGACGCCGGAGAGGGTGCGCTGCGCCGTCGGATCGAGCGTCTTCCTCGCCGACTCCTGGGCGACCGAGGCGGCCTTCTTGTAGCGCTCCTCCGCCTGGGCGAGGAAGGGCTTCGCCTCGGCCGCCTTCTTGTCCTGGAGCAGGGCGCGGGCGTGCTTGAAGTAGCCGTCCCCCGCCCCGAGGAGCGCCTCCTCGTAGCCCGCCGAGCCGGGGGCCACCCGCTCGAAGAGCCGGGCCGCCTGGAGGGGATCCTCGTCCGCCAGCTGCTGGGCCTCGACGAGCTGGGCGCGGGCCGCCCTCGGGTGGGTCGGGTAGTTCTTCGCGAGCCGGGCCATCCGGTCGTCGATCCGGCGCTTGTAGAACGGACGCCGCTCCTTCTCGTTCAGCGCGATGTAGGCCTGGGCGGCCTTGAAGAGCGCCTCGGGGGCCTGCGCCCCCGTCGGGTAGCGCTCCGAGGCGGCGTCGAAGGCGGCGGCGGCCTCGTGGTACCACTTGCGCGCCGCGTAGACCACGCCGACGAGGTGGAGGGCGTGCGCCCCCGCGTCGGCCTCCTCCGGCGTCCCCCGCGTGACCTCGAGGACTTCCCGGCAGATGTCGAGCGCGCGCGCCCCGTCGCCCCCCTCGATGAGGGTCTCCGCGATCCGGAGGAGCTTCCCGGAGTCCCCCGCCGAGGCGTTCCCCCCGAGCAGGCGGCCCTGCAACTCGCGGCCGTACCTCCCCCAGGCGCCGTTCGGGTCGGACGCGACGAGGCGCTCGGCGCTCTCGGCCGTCCCCGCGAGGTCCTCGGTCTCGAGCTGGGCGTCGGCCAGCGCCGCGAGGACGGCGAGCCCCCGGCTCGCCGCGAGGGCGTCGGCGACGGTCGCGAGGTAGTCCTTCGCCGCCGCGAGCCCCTCCGCGGCCTTCTTCTGCTCGCGGAGGAGGAGCGCCTTCTGGAGGACGGCCGCCGAGACGACGTCCGCCGCCTCGGGGGGGATGACGAAGCGGCCCGCCTCGTCCTTCTCGTACATCTCCCGCAGCCGGATGGCGTCGTCGAAGTCGGCGAGCGCCTCCTCGGGCTTCCCGAGCTGCTTGTGGCACAGGCCCTGGTAGACGAGCCCCTCGAAGTTGAGGAGCTTTTCCCCGTAGTCGAGGCCGAACTCGCGGAAGGCGTTCACCGCCTCGTCGAGGAGCCGCTCCTTCTTGATGTCCCCCGCGGGGTAGATGAGGGAGTGGAAGTAGAAGGTCCGGGGGAGGCTGTAGTACGCGTTCAGGTAGCGCAGCTCCCCCGCCGGATCGTCGCGCAGCTCCTTCAGCTTCGCGATCCGCTCGCGCAGCGCCTCCGCCGCGCGGGTGAAGATCTCCTCCCCCTCCTTGCGCAGCTTCGCCGCGGCCGCGGGGTCGGTCTCCTTCTCGAGGAGGCCCGTGAGCGCCTCGCCGAGGCTCCGGTAGACCTCCGAGAGGTTCTCGAGCGCCTCCTGCGCCTCGCGCGAGCCGGGGTTCGCCTGGATGAACTCCTGCTTCTCCCGGAGGACGGCGGCGACCGCGTCCTTGCGCTTGCGCGGGTCGATCTCCGCCTTCGCCTCGTCGAGCCGCAGGTCGAGGGAGAGGGCGCGCACCTCGACCAACTGCTCGGGGGTCCCCTTCCCCGCCTTCACCATGGCGGAGCAGAGCCCCTCGGCGAGGTCGACGTACCCCGCGCGGTAGAGCTCCCGCGCGAACTCCGTGTCCCCCTGCCCGAGGATCCGGTCGGGCTCGCCCTGCGCGGCGCCCGCTGGGGTGAGGAAAAGCGCGAGCGCGGCGATACGCGGTTCCATCGGGCGTCGGTGGGCTCTCGCGGCGGCCGACCTACTTGCGCTTCCCGCCTCCGAAGGCGTTCTCGTAGCGGTAGTAGACCTCGAGGGTGAGGACGTTGATCGCGGTCGTGTAGATCGGCCCGCCGGACACGAGTCCCCAGCGGTCGCTGACGATCCACCCGCCCCGCCTGCAGGAGCGCTCGTCCTTCTCCTGGAGGCCGAGGACCGCCTCCGTCATCGCCCGGTTCCACGTGCCCCAGTACCGTCCGGTCTTGCGCGGGCTGTCGGGACCGTCGAGCTGGTTCAGGGCGAGGGATCCGTAGTACCAGTAGTAGTAGTCGATCGAGAGCTGGTCCTTCGTGACGACGGGGAGGTCGGACAGGAGCTGCTTCGCCGCCGCGTCGAGGAAGGGGTCGTCGGGGTTCTTCTCCCCGAAGATCTTCGTGACGGCGGCGAGCGCGGACATGACCGGGGCGTGGTACTTGTAGTGGTCGAACCGGCCGCTCACGGGGAGACCCGCGTACCGCGGATCGAGGTAGCCCGCCTTGCCGTCGGCGAGGGACACGTACTTCGCGTGCTCGAGAGCGCCCGCGTACGCCTCGGCAGGGACCTTGAGGCCGCTCAACTCGGCGGACTTGAGGGCCATCACGACCCACGCGGTGACGGAGGTGTCGCTGCGGTGCTGGTCCTGCTTGATGTACTCGGGGTCCTCCGCGAGCTTCCTCTCGACCTCGGCGCGCGGGACGTAGCGCCACCCCCGCAGCCCCTTGCCGTCCGGGGCCGCGAGCTGCGAGGCGACGAGGAAGTCGACCCCCTTCTGCGCGAAGTCGCGCCAGTAGCGGTTCTGGGTGAGGCCGTAGGCCTCGGCGAGCGCCAGCGTGGCGAGGGCCTCGTTGTACATGAAGGTGCGCTCGGCCGAGAAGGAGCCGTCGGCCTTCTGGCGCTTCGCGAGCCACTGCAGGCCGTTCTTCACGACCTCCCCGAGGCGGTGGCGCTTCCCCTTCACGGTGTCGACGATGTCCTGCTTCGAGTCGTTGCTGTACCCCGCGCCGAGGAAGGCGAGGAGGGCGAGGGAGGTGAGCCCCTCGTTGTGGAACGGGGTCAGCTCCGCGTTGGGCTCCACGCACCGGGCCTCGGGGATGCAGCGCTCGTGGAGCTTGTCCGCCCCCCACGACCCGTCGGGATTCTGGTGGCGCAGGAGCCAGCGCAGCCCCTCGAGGACCGCCTTCTCGGTCCCCTGGGTGTTCCCCGCCGCGCGCCCCCTCGGGGCGGTGCCGGGCCCGGGCTTGCGGGAGGAGAAGGGAGAGGTCGGTCCGCCGTGCCCTCCCGCCCCCACGCCGATCCCGGTCCCGCCTCCCGACCCGCTCGGGAGATTCGTCAGGGACTCGGGGTCGCCCGCCTCCTGGGTCAGGTCCTCGTCGGGCAGCGGCTCGCTGTGCGGGACGAAGATGTCGCGCTCGTACTCGACGACCTCCGCCTGCTCGTTCTTCGGGACCGCCTTGCGGTCGACGACCAGGGGGACCTCGGTGACCTCCTCGGCGTCCTGACGCGGCGCGGCGACGGCGACGGAGGTGACCGAGTTCTCCTCCTTCTGCCGGACGTGGTGGATGTAGACGACGCTCATCACGGCGATGAGCACGACGTGGAGCATGACCGCGATGACGAGCCACGGAGAGTTCCGGATGGCCGATCGGGCGATCTGCGCGAGGTCCGGCTTCTGGTCCATCGAGCGAGGAATGTTATGCGAGGCTCGCCGAGAAGCGCAAGGTAGGCATGCGGTTGCGAGCGACGGGCGGCCCGAGCGCGCCTCCGGTTCCCTCTCCCGAACCCGGGATTCCCGGCGAGCGCTCCGGCCCGGCGGGTCGGCTCTGCGGGGGGTGTCCTATCCCGCGCGCGCCCCCCGGTAACAGGGAGAGGGGCCGGGGGGAGATTCCGCGGATGGGAGGGCGGGGATGGCGAGTCCCGATCCATCGGCTACGATTCCCCGGCACTTCGTCGCGCCTGGGACCCCCGCGGCCCGTCGCGACGGGGCCCCTCCTCCAACCCTATCGGAAGGAAGAAGCATGAAGCGATTCATCCCGCTCGCCCTCGCGGGCCTGCTCGGTGTGCCCTCCCCCGCGCCCAGCCAGACCTCGCTCGACGGGGTCCTCTTCGCCAGCGGCTTCTCCGCCCCCGTCTACGTGTGCGCGCCGGCCGGGGACCAGGAGCGGCTCTTCGTCGTCCAGCAGGGAGGTCTCATCCGGATCCGGAAGAACGGCGTCACCCTCGCCACCCCGTTCCTCAACGTGGCGCCCCTGATCCTCTCGGGAGGCGAGCGGGGGCTCCTCGGGATGGCCTTCCACCCGAACTACGCGACGAACGGGTTCTTCTACATCTACTACACCCGGACCCCGGACGGGGCGCTCACCCTCGCCCGCTACCAGGTCTCGGCCGCCAATCCGGACGTGGCGAACGCGGCGAGCGCGACCGTCTTCCTCGCCGTCCCGCACCCGGGCTTCAGCAACCACAACGGCGGTTCGGTCCAGTTCGGCCCCGACGGCTACCTCTACATGGCGACCGGGGACGGCGGGAGCGGCAACGACCCGAGCAACAACGCCCAGAACATCAACTCGCTCCTCGGCAAGATGCTCCGGCTCGACGTCGACAACGCCGGGCCGCTCACCCCCTACAGCGCCCCGGCGAACAACCCCTACGTCGGGATCGCGGGCGCGGACGAGATCTGGGCGATCGGCCTGCGCAACCCCTTCCGCTTCAGCTTCGACCGGTTGACAGGGGACCTCTACATCGGGGACGTCGGCCAGAACGCCCGCGAGGAGATCGACTTCCAGGCCGCCGCCGACTTCTTCGCCGCGCCGGGGACCTTCCCCGTCCGCAACTACGGCTGGCGGTGCATGGAGGCGAACCTCTGCACCGGGCTCACCGGCTGCACCTGCAACGCCGCGGCGCTCACTCCCCCGATCCACTGGTACGTCAACCAGCCCTGCTTCGCCGTGATCGGGGGGGCCGTCTACCGCGGCTGCGCGATCCCCGATCTGCGCGGGACCTACTTCCTCGCGGACAACTGCTCGAACCAGATCTGGTCGTTCCGGTACATCGGCGGGGTCATGACGAACTTCATGACCCGGACCGCCGAGCTCGACCCGCCCGGGGCGCTCGCCATCGGCTCGATCGCCGGGTTCGGGGAGGACGGCTGCGGGGAGCTCTACATCTGCGACCTCGGGGGCGAGATCTTCAAGATCGTCCCGGCGACGCCGGTCACGACCGGTCTCACCCCGTACGGGACGGGGACGGCCGGGTGCTCGGGGGCCCACGCCCTCTCCGCGAGCACCCCCGCCGCGATCCACGCCCCGTGCTGGACGCTCACCACGACGAACGCGCCGGCGAGCTCGGTCGGGATCCTCGCGCTCGCCGACGTGCAGGACCTCGCGGGCTCCGACCCCCTCGGCGTCGGGCTCACGCTCCACGTGAGCCTCGGCTCGCCCCTCCTCTTCCTCCTCCCCATGCCGAGCAACGCCTCGGGGACCGGATCCCTGACGATCCCGATCCCGAACTCGACCGCCCTCATCGGCGCGATCCTCTACGGTCAGACCGCGTGGGGCTGGCCCGCCGGGCCCTGCGCCCCCTCCTCCATCGGGGCGAGCTCGAGCAACGGTCTGGAGATCACGATCCAGGCCTAGACCCCGCGACGAGACGACTCCGAGGGCCTCCCGCGCGGGAGGCCCTCTTCGTTTCCCGGGAGCCGCGCCTCCCCGGACTACTCGTCGCGCAGGAAGGGGATCCGGACCCCGCGCTTCGTGAGGACGTCGATCTCGCCGCGCTCGCGGGCGCGCGCGTGCATCTCGAGGAAGGTCACGAGGATCTCCCGCTCGAGCCGCTCCCGCTCGTCGAGGACCCCGGGTTCCGAGAGGTTCTCGATCCGGCGCCGCAGGTCCTCGAGGGAGGTCCGGTAGGGGTTCGCGTACGCCTCGGAGACGAGCGACAGCCTCTCCCGGTAGCCCTCGACGAGCTCGCGGGCCATCCAGTCGAACCGCGCGCGGTCGTCCATCTCGGGGTGGCGCGTGTCGAGGGCGAGCCGGGAGGCGCGGATCGACGCCCGGATCTCCTCGTCGAGCTTCTCCTTCAGGCGCGCCGCCACGGCCGGGATCTCGGCGGAGAGGGAGGTCTCCAGTCGCGCGCGGAGGTAGGCCGGCGCGCGGACCAGGCTCCGGATCGCGTGCCCGACGAGGTCGGGGGCCGACTTCTGCAGGTGCGCGGCGAGCTCCGCCCGGGCTCCGGGGAGGGCGGCGGCGACCTCGACGCGCGCGAGCATGGCGGCGTCGGCGGGCCCGAAGCTCGAGACCTGGGCGTGGAGCCAGGCGCCCCACGTCGTCAGGAGGAGGAGGACCGCCCCTCCCAGGACCGCATGGTTCCGGACCGAGCGGCGCGCCCGGTCGGTCTCGCGGCGCAGCTCGGCGCCGAGGTCCGGCGCCGGCCGGTGACGTTCGTGGGTTCCCTCCATCGGATCAACCCCTCCTTCCCGGGATGGTCGGCGGCGCGCCCGCCGGCGGCATGGAGGCGCCTCCCGTCAGCTCGTAGTCGACGAGGAGGAGCCAGTAGTGGAGGAAGCGCCGCTGCAGCTCCTCGTCCGAGAGCTCCTTCATCCGCGGGAAGCGCGCGAGCGTCGCGGCGAACTTCTCCTGGGTGGGGGCGCACTCCCGGAGGGTCGCGGCGAGGAAGGACTCGGTCTCCTGCCGCAGCCGGTTCTCGACCGTGGCGACCTGGGCGTCGACGTAGGCCCGGTCGTGGAAGGTCGGGAAGGCCGCGAGGAGCTCGCCGCGCGCCGTCTCGGCCGCCGAGACGAACGCCGCCCCGAGCGCCTCCTCCGTCCGCCGCGAGAGGACGCCCGCGAGGTCGAGGAACTCGTGCTCGACGTTCCCCTGCAGCTCGGGCATCGCCTCGCGCAGGGCGCGCTTCGCCTCCGCGACGTAGGTCGGCTGGATCTCCCGGACGAGCGCGATTCCCTCCTCCCGGAGGGTCGGGAGGAGCTGCTCGGCCTCCTCGGTCGCGGCGTTCCGGATCAGGGGCTCGGAGAAGTTGAAGCGGGCCGTCCGGTAACAGATCCCGACGGTGCCGGCGAGGAGGGCGAACGCGCCGAGCGACACCCAGCCGCCGACCGCGCGCGCCCGTCGCCGGACGCGGAGGTATTCGTGGAAGGCGGCCGCCGTCGCCGCCGTCGGTTCCGGGGACGGGAAGCTCCGCGCTCCCTCCTGCTGCCGTTCTTCCATGGCTGCCGCCTCCCCGTCCGACCGGGGACCCGGCGGCAGGGGTTCGAGGACTCAGGGATCGAACGAGGACCGGTCCCCTATCGGAGCCCCGCGCAGGCCGCCTTGAGACGGGCCTCCCCGCCGGGTTGAACCCCGCCGGATATCGGACTAAACTGTACCCACATTTCCGGGATCGGCAGGGATGATCCGCCTCACGAAGAAGACCGACTACGGGATCGTGCTGATGACGCACTTCGCGCGCGATCCCGGGCGCGCGGTCCACAACGCCCGCGAGATCGCCGCGGAGACCCGGCTCCCGCTCCCGATCGTCAGCCAGGTCCTGAAGGTCCTCGCCCGCGGCGGGCTCCTCGCCTCCCACCGGGGGACGAAGGGGGGCTACACGCTCACCCGCTCCCCGGAGGAGGTCGCCGTCT
Organism: Planctomycetota bacterium; assembly: GCA_022616055.1. Classification (GTDB taxonomy): domain Bacteria; phylum Planctomycetota; class UBA1135; order UBA1135; family JAKEFM01; genus JAKEFM01. Next base: position 2,855 of record JAKEFM010000212.1, on the reverse strand, counting down.
CCGACGTCCTGCGGGCCCTCGAGGGGCCGATCGGCCTGATGGAGTGCACGCTCGGCTTCCCCGGGATGTGCCGGCACGAGCCCCTGTGCGCCGTGCGGAGCCACTGGCAGTGGATCAACCGGGCGTTCCTCGAGGCGATGGACAGCCTCACCCTCGCCCACCTCGCGATGCCGCCGGCCCTCTTCGCCCGGCGGATGCGCCTCGGGACGGCCGGCGGCGCCGGCGCGAAGGCGCCGGCGACCGGAACCCCCTGAGGGGAGGGAGCGATGCCCGCCGAGGCGAAGAAGGTCCGGGATCTCCTCTCCCCCGAGTACAAGTTCGGGTGGACCGCCGACATCGAGGCGGAGTCCGCGCCGCGCGGCCTGAGCGAGGACACCGTCCGCCTGATCTCCGCGAAGAAGGGGGAGCCCGACTGGCTCCTCGAGTGGCGGCTCCGCGCCTACCGGCAGTGGCGGACGATGGTGGAGCCCCGGTGGTCGAACGTCACCTACCCCCCGATCGACTACCAGGACATCATCTACTACTCCGCGCCGCGGTCGGCGAAGGACGGCCCGAAGAGCCTGGAGGAGGTCGACCCGAAGCTCCTCGAGGTCTACGCGAAGCTCGGAATCCCCCTCAAGGAGCAGGAGCGCCTCGCCGGCGTCGCCGTCGACGCCGTCCTCGACAGCGTCTCCGTCGCGACGACGTTCAAGGAGAAGCTCGGCTCGCTCGGGATCGTCTTCTGCTCCTTCTCGGAGGCGGTCCGGGAGCACCCCGAGCTCGTGCGCCGGTGGCTCGGCTCCGTCGTCCCCCACACGGACAACTTCTTCGCCGCGCTCAACTCCGCGGTCTTCAGCGACGGCTCCTTCGCCTACATCCCGAAGGGGGTGCGCTGCCCGATGGAGCTGTCGACCTACTTCCGGATCAACGCGGCCGACACGGGGCAGTTCGAGCGCACCCTGATCGTCGCGGAGGAGGGGGCCTACGTCTCCTACCTCGAGGGGTGCACGGCCCCGCGGCGGGACACGAACCAGCTCCATGCCGCCGTCGTCGAGCTCGTCGCGCTCGACGACGCCGAGATCAAGTACTCGACCGTCCAGAACTGGTACCCGGGCGACGCGGAGGGGCGGGGCGGGATCTACAACTTCGTCACGAAGCGCGGCCGCTGCCTCGGCCGGCGCTCGAAGATCTCCTGGACCCAGGTCGAGACCGGCTCGGCGATCACCTGGAAGTACCCCTCCTGCATCCTCCAGGGGGACGACTCGGTCGGGGCCTTCTACTCCGTCGCCGTCGCCGCCAACCGCCAGCAGGCCGACACGGGGACGAAGATGATCCACCTCGGCCGGAACACCCGCAGCACGATCGTCTCGAAGGGGATCTCCGCCGGGCGCGGCCAGAACACCTACCGGGGCCTCGTCCGGATCCAGAAGGGAGCGGCGGGGGCGCGGAACTACTCCCAGTGCGACTCCCTCCTCCTCGGCGACCAGTGCGGGGCGCACACGTTCCCCACCGTCGAGGTCCACAACCCGACGGCGCGCCTCGAGCACGAGGCCTCGACCTCGAAGATCGGGGAGGACCAGCTCTTCTACTGCCGCAGCCGCGGGCTCTCCGCGGAGGACGCCGTCTCCCTCATCGTGGCGGGCTTCTGCAAGGAGGTCTTCAAGGAGCTCCCGATGGAGTTCGCCGTCGAGGCCCGCAAGCTCCTCGGCGTCTCGCTCGAGGGGGCCGTCGGCTAGCGCCCCCGGAGGCTGCCCATGCTCGAGATCCGAGATCTCCACGCCCGCGTCGAGGGGCGCGACATCCTGCGCGGGATCGACCTCACGGTCCCCGCCGGCGAGGTCCACGCCGTGATGGGCCCGAACGGCTCGGGGAAGAGCACGCTCGCCCACGTGCTGGCGGGGCGCGAGGGCTACGAGATCCAGCGAGGCCGAGTCCTCTTCGCGGGGCGCGACCTCCTCGCGATGTCCGCCGAGGAGCGGGCCCGCGAGGGGCTCTTCCTCGCCTTCCAGTACCCGGTCGAGATCCCGGGGCTCTCCACCGCCCTGTTCCTCAAGGCGGCGCTGAACGCCGTCCGCAAGCACCGGGGGGAGCCCGAGCTCGACGCGATCGAGTTCCTCGCCCTCGCCAAGGTGCGGATGGCTCGCCTCGGCATGGACGAGCGCCTCCTCCAGCGCCCGCTCAACGAGGGGTTCTCGGGCGGCGAGAAGAAGCGCAACGAGATCTTCCAGATGGCGATGCTCGAGCCGCGCTTCTGCCTCCTCGACGAGACCGACTCGGGGCTCGACATCGACGCCCTCAAGCTGGTGGCGGACGGGGTGAACGCGATGCGCGGGCCCGGCCGCGCGATGCTCCTCATCACCCACTACGAGCGCCTCCTCGAGTACGTCGTCCCCGACGCCGTCCACGTCCTCTCGCAGGGGCGGATCGTCCGCTCGGGGGACCGCACGCTCGCCCGCGAGCTCGAGGAGAAGGGGTACGCGGGGGCCGCGGCGCCGCGGCCGTAGCGAGATGTCCCGCGACGGTCGCGAGCGGTTCGTCTCGGCCTTCGCGCGCTTCGAGCCCGAGGCGAAGGCGCGCGGGCCCGGCTGGCTCCACGCGCTGCGGGGCCGGGCGATCGCCCGGTTCGCGGAGCGGGGGCTCCCGACGACGCGGGAGGAGCGCTGGCGCCACACGAGCCTCGCCCCCCTCGAGCGGGCGCCGATCGATCCCGCGGCGAGCCCGCGGGACGGCGTCGAGGAGGCGGCGATCCGCCGTCTCGCCGCCGGGATCGACGCCGCCGCGCGCCTCGGCGTCGTGAACGGGGGCTTCGCGCCCGGCCTCTCCTCGACGCGGGCGTTCGCGACGCGCCTCGGCGCCGCCCTCGAGGCCCGGCCGGC
>JAKEFM010000211.1 GCA_022616055.1 Planctomycetota bacterium | reverse complement strand
GAACGCGGAGGCCGATCGCGCCTTCCTCCGCGACGTGCTCCGGCTCCCGAACGTCGACGTGGGGGAGGGCTGGCTGATCTTCGGGCTCCCGCCCGCGGAGGTCGCCGTCCACCCTTCCGAGAACAACGACGAGCACGAGTTCTACCTGATGTGCGACGACATCCGGGCCTTCGTCGCGCAGATGCAGGAGCACCGCATCGCCTGCAGCCCGGTACAAGACCAGGGATACGGGATCTTCACCCAGGTCACGCTGCCGGGCGGCGGGAAGCTCGGGGTCTACCAGCCCCGGCACGCGCGGCCGAAGGGGATGCCCGCGGGGAAGGGGGCGGGCAGTGCCGCGCCGCCGTCGAGGCGAGCGCGCCCGAGCAAGGCCGGCAAGAGATCGCCGAAGAGGAAGGCGAGGAGGCGGTGAATCTCGCCCCGGTTCGGCCCGGACATCGGCCGAACGCGGGAGCTGCGGCTGTTGGACGTCTCGCCTGCTCCGACTCTCTCCTACGACCGCGAACCCCTGGCGAGGCGCCAGAAGTCCCTCGGGGACCTGATCGGGACGGGCGAGGCGTCCCCCAGGTCGAGGAGATCCTTGTCGCCGGAAACAAGGACGTCGGCCCTCCCGGCCTCGGCGGAGGCTACGACCCAGGCGTCGTCGGGATCCCTCACCTTCACGTCCGCTCGACGGTCGGGCTTGCGGACCACGTCGAACGCCCGCAGGTAACCGTCGATTTCCTCGACGAACGCCCGGGGGAACCCCAACTTGTCACGAAGCGCCCTGCGCAGTTCCGCGAGCACGACCTCCCCCACGACGAGCTCGTGCTCGGCGAGCACGTGACGGAGGACGTCGGAGCAGAGTCCGCGGGTGGCAAAGGCGCTGACGAGGACGTTCGTGTCCAGGAACACCCTCACGAGACGTCGCGGAAGACGTCTTCGTCCGTGAGGTAGCCGCGCGCCTCGGCGAACGGCAAGGCCCTCCGCCTCAGCTGCTCGAACTGGAGCACGGCGAGCTGGCGGCGCAGGGCGTCGCGCGCGATTTCGCTCCGGGATCGGCCGGTGCGCTTCGCGAGCCGCGCCAGGGCCCGCGCCAGCTCTCCGTCCAGGCGGATGGTCAGGATGGAGTCCATGTATGACAGGGTACGACGCCACGCGTCGGAGACAAGGTCGGACGGAGGATCCGACGGACCGCGCTCGTCAGGGAGGAAGGGTCTCCTCGGCGGAACCGACGCTCCCCTCGACCGGGACAAGGCGCGCGTCGGGGACGAGCCGAGAGGGCGAGGGGGGGAGCCCTGGGGGAGGGGCTCCTTCCGGGCGCACTATCCTCTCGGGCGCTTCGCGCCGCTCCGGGCGAGGCCCCCGACCGCGGAAGAACCCGACCTCGACTTCCGGGTCCGGCTCGCGGCCTTCGAGTTCCTCGAACGCGCGACCAGGATCCACGGAAACGTCCTTCCGGCCTCGGTGATGAGGCGCGGATTCGACTTCGAGGGAAGCCCGGTTCACCTCCGAGGACAGCAGGGGATCTTCAAACCCGCCATCCTCCCCGAGATTCCGCTCAGCCTTCGCACGGCTCCCCCGGTCGAGGGCCGCTCCGCGCCGTACCCCGATCGGATCGAGCACGCGGGGGTCATCCACTACTGCTACCGAGGGACCGATCCGGATCACCGGGACCACGTGGGGGTTCGCAAGGCGATGGAGCGCCACGTCCCCCTCCTCTACTTGTTCGGAATCGAGGAGGGGCGGTACTCCGCGGAATGGCCGGTCTACGTCGTGCACGACGATCGTGAGCGCCTCGAGTTCCTGGTCCAGGTCGAGCCCAGGAGCGCCATTCATCGTTCGGGGGTCGTGGCGGAAGCCGGCGCCGACGCCGTTCGGAGCAACGTGACGGCTTCCGTGCAGAAGCGCGTGCATCCGCACCAGTTTCGTGCGCGCGTGCTGCGCGCCTGTTCGCGCCGGTGTGCCGTCTGCCGGCTTCGTCACGAGGAGCGGCTCGACGCCGCTCGCGTCCTGCGGGATGGCCATCCACGGGGTGACCCGGTCGTCCCCAACGGGCTGTCGCTCTGCAAGCTCCACCACGGAGCGTTCGACTCGAACCTCCTCGGCGTCCGGCCCGATCTCGTCGTCGAGGTTCGCGCGGACGTGCTCCGTGAAGAGGACGGGCCCGTCCTGATCCACGGGATCCAGGAGGCGCACGGCAAGGCGATCGTCGTCCCACGGAATGAGCCCCTCCGCCCGGATCGCGAGCGACTCGCGGAGCGCTTCGAGGAGTTCAGGAAGGCGGGGTGATTCGGCCTCCGGGGAATCGAGTGGCTGCGGAGTGCGGAGGGGCGGAGTCCTGAACCGGGGACCGCTCGAAGCCCTCCGGCCGTAGGTCGATCGGGCGGCTCCCGGACGTTGACGGCTACGGGAGGGCGATGCGGGCGACCCGGCCCGGCGCGACGTCCACCTCGAGGAGCGTCGGCCAGGTCGAGGGATCGGAGTCGGGCCCGCCGGGGCCGGGGCGCGCGAGGCGGACCCGGCCGGCGGGAACGAGGGGGAGAGAAACGCGCCCCTCGGGGTCGGGGGTGAACCGGACCGAGGCGCGCAGCTCCCCCGGGCCGGACCAGAGGAGGGTGAGCGGGCCGCCCTCGCCGGAAGAGGTGGGCGCCCGCTCTCCCTCGAGGCGTCCGGTGGGGAGATCGAGCCGCCAGCGATTGTCGCGCGGCTGGGCGGAGACGAGGTCCGAGAGGCGGATGGGCACTCCCGAGCCGGCGTCGCTCTCCAGGGCGAGACGGAAGCGGTCCCCCGGCGGGAACGGGATCGTGAACCGGCCTTCCCGATCGGTGGCCGTCGTCTGCCGATCGCGGCCGGCGATCGGGAACCCTCCCTTCTCGGGGCGGATGACCGCCGTCCATCCGCCCGCCGGCGCGCCGTCGATCAGGAGCTCCCCGAGGAGCACCCTCCCTCCCGCTCCGGAGAGGTCGAGGTCGTAGTAGGTCGTCTGCCCCTCGACGACCTCGCAGACCCACGGGAACTCGACCTCCTTCACGTCCGACCCGCTGCTGATCGAGGTCGAGGAATGGCCCGGGTCGAGGAGGTTCTCGCGTTCCTCCACGTTCCACCGCCCCGGCGTGAGACGCTCGAAGCGGTAGCGGCCGTCGACGCCGACTCTCTGGAGGCTCGGGTGGCCGTCCCCTCGGTTGACCGCCACGACGACTCCGTTGGCGTCGCGGCCCGCGGCGGGGATCACGCGCCCCTCGATCGCGCCGCCCGGATTCAGGACGACCTCGATCCCCTGGCGCCCGACGGCGGCGCGGAGGTCGAAGGGGCCCGTCTCGGCGGGAGCGAACGCGGAGGCCTCGGCGCGGAGGACGAATCGGGCGTCCTTCCGGAGGGTCAGGCGGAAGCGCCCCCCGCCGTCGGTCTCGCCAGACGCCTCCGCGGTCGGTTGGACGCGCGTCGGGAATCCGTTGTGCTCGATCCGGGTCCCCGGGGAGGGGACCTCGTGCAGGGCGACCCTCGCGCGGGGCTGCGGCTTCCCCTCCGCGAGGACGAGCCCCGAGACGCCCGGGAGCGGGCGGAGCCGGACCTCGATCGAGGAGGGCGCGGTTCCCGGATCGAACGGCCCCTGGTCCGACTCCGCGAAGTGGGGCGCGGACACGCACAGGAGGAAGGTGTCCGGGGGGATCCGGAGGCGGACGGTCCCTCCGGGGTGGGGTTCGTTCCGGCCGTCCCCGACGGAGTGCGGGTTGCCGGAGGGAGGGGTGTGAGCCGCGAACTCCTCGACGGGGGCGCCCCCCTCGTCGAGGACCCGGACCTCGAGCCACTTCGGCTCGGCGAGGCGCAGCTCGAGGCCGAGCGTGCCCGGCGCCACCCCCTTCGCCACGGCGTCCGACCACCGGCCCTGCGGGTCTCTCGCGCGCAGGTCGCGGGGCGCGCGCGGATGGAGGACGAACCGGAAGCGCCCGCGCTCGTCGGCGTTCGTCGTCGTCGTCCCGCTCGTGTTCTGCGTGCGATAGGTGACGACGAGAGGCGCGCTCGGCACGGGGGCCCCGTCCGGGGAGAGGACGATCCCCTCGAGGAGATCCTCGCGCTCGAACGGCTCGAGGACGAGGACCACCTCCGCCGTCTCGACGCCGGCACGGACCTCGACGGGAGGGCTGAACGCGTACGGCGTCCCCTCCCCGTTCGCCCAGATGCGGACGAACCCCGGCGCCAGCCCCTCGAGGAGAAAGGCGCCGTCCTCCCCCGATTTCGCGGAGGGGGTCCGGTCCCCGCCGGGGCCGTGGAAGCGCACCCACTTCGCGTCGAACTCGCTCAGCTCGGCGGCGGCGGCCCACGCCGTGATCCCGGGGATGCCGCGCTTCGATGGGTCGAGGACCCGTCCGGCGACCTTTCCTCCCGGGTGGAGGACGACGTCGCCGAGCCGGGTCGTGCGTCCAGCCTCGACCTCCGCGTCGAGGAGCCGGGTCGCGTACCCCGGGAGCGAGGCCTCGCAGCGGGCCGTCCATCGATCTCGGCCCGTCGAGGAGGGGAACGACAGCGCCACGAGCCCGCCCGCTCCGCTGAACGCCTCCGTCTTCCCCCAGCGGAGCCGCGCGCCCGGGAGGGGGACTGCGGAGGCGTCGACGATCCGAGCCTCGAGCGTCGCCGGGGGGAACTCGGCCGCGGGCTCGGCCGGCTTCGTCTCGGGCGCGGTGGGGAGCGCGAGCCGTTCGGGGGGAGGGGCCGCGCGGACGGGGGCCTCGGGGACCGTCGGCTCGTCGGGAGGGGAGGTCTCGGGCGGCGGCGCGGTCGTCGCGGGCGAGAGGGAGCCGCCGGGCGTCTCGCCTCCGGAGGAGAAGAGGAGGCCGGCGGCGACGACGCCGATGAGCGCGAGGAGGAGGAGGACGAGCGGGAGGGGATTCGCCCCGTGGCTCCGCATGGACCGCTGGCTCTGGAACGAGGGGAGGCGAGGATATCGCTCCCCGGTCGCCCGGGCCCTCGCATGCGCGTCCTCCTCCTCCTGGTCCCCGCCTCCCTCCTCGCCTGCGTGGCTATCCTTCCGCGCGCCGTGGGGCGCGACTCGATCGATCTCGCCGGGATCTGGGACCTCGCCTACGACGACGAGGACAGGGGGCTCGCCGAGCGCTGGTTCGATCCCGACTCGCCCGGCGCCGCGCGGGCGCCGTGGGGGATCGGGAAGGTGCCCGGCTGCTTCCCGGCTCCGGGGGGAGGGATCCGCCATCCGGACGGGGAGCACTCGATCGGCTGGTACCGGCGGACCTTCGAGGTCCCGGAGGAATGGCGCGGGAGGAGGGTCCGGATCCGATTCGAGGCGGTCGAGCGGTCCGCGCGGGTCTTCGTGAACGGCGCCGAGGTCGGCGGCCACGTCGGGGGCTGGGCGCCCTTCACCGTCGACGCTGCGGGGTCGGCGCGCCCGGGGACGAACACGCTCGCCGTGAGGGTCGAGCACCGCGAGCGGGCGACGCGGGGGTTCGTGCAGCTGGTCGGCTCGAACTACGCGGGGATCTGGCAGGGGGTCGCCCTCGAGGGGAAGGACGACCTCACCCTGGAGGACTTCTTCGCCCGAGGGAAGGTGCACCCGCCGTTCGCCGACCTCGAGGTCGTCGTGAAGAACGCCGGGGGGAGCGGGTCGCGCTTCACGGTGACGGGGCGCGTCGAGGGAGAGGGGGACCGGACCGTCAGCCTCTACGTCCCGGCGCGCGCGGCGGTGCCGGTGAGACTCCCGATCGAGATCAAGGCGCCGGTCCTCTGGGAGCCCGGGCGGCCCCACCTCTACGAGGGGAGCGTCTCCCTCGAGCGCGACGGGCGGGAGGTGGACCGTGCCTCGGCGCGCTTCGGGCTGCGCGAGGTCCGCGCCGAGGGGAACGCGGTCCTGCTCAACGGTCGGCCCATCGAGTTCCGCGGAGTCCTCCACTGGGGGTGGTACCCCGACCGGATCGCCCCGGCCCCCGACGGCGCGACCGCGCGGGAGGAGTTCGCCGCGATGCGGGCGCTCGGCTTCAACGGCGTGAAGCCCTGCCTGGTCGTCTTCCCGGAGGCCTGGTACCGCGCCGCCGACGAGGAGGGGATCCTCCTCTGGCAGGAGTATCCGAACTGGCAGATCCGGGTCGACGACGCCAACCGCGAGGCCCTCGTCCGGGAGTACGGGGAGATGGCGCGGGCGCTGCGCCACCACCCCTCGATCGTCCTCTCCTCCCTCTCGACGGAGTGGGACAAGCGGTATTTCGACGGGAGGCTCGTCGACCGCGCCTTCGCCGCCGTGAAGGAGAAGGGTCCCTCCAGCCTCCTCCTCGACAACTCGGGGGGATGGGGCGGACCGCCCCCTCGACCGCTGGGACCGAGTCGCCTCGCCGAGTTCCAGAGCGCCCACCCCTACCCGGGCCGACTCCGCGGGTTCGACGCCGCAGGCGTCGCCCGCACGAGGGAGAAGCCCTTCCTCCTCGGGGAGACGATCGACGGCGACACGTTCAAGAACCTGCCGCGGATCCTCGAGCGCAACGGCGGGGCTCCCCCGTGGTGGATGCGCCCGTTCCAGGTCGAGGCCGCGCCGCAGATGCCCGAGCCGCTCTACGAGCGCATGGAGGGGCTCTCGAAGCGGCAGGTCCTCGCCTACCGGAAGTTCCTCGTCGAGGCGTTCCGGGCGAGGCCGGAGCTCTCGGGCTTCGTCGTGACGCACCTCCACGACGTCATCGACCTCGGCTCCGGGCTGCTCGACGAGGCGCGGCAGCCGAAGTGGGGGCCCGGGGAGTTCCTGCCGTTCAACGGGGAGACCGCCGTGCTGGCCGAATGGCCCGCCCGGGCGGTATGGAAGGGGGAGGCCCTAAGCGTCCCGCTCCTCGTCCGACACTCGGGAGCGCGCCCGCTCGAGGACGCGCGCGTCGAGTGGAAGGGGCCGGGCGGGCGCGGCGGATCGCTCGGCATCGGCCGGATCGAGCCCGGTTCGGTCGTCCGCGCGGGGGAGGCGGTCCTGGAGACCGCGGACGCGGGCCCCGGCGAGCACTCCCTGGAGGCGGAGGCGGTCGCGAAGGAGGGGCGCTGGGGAAACCGCTGGAAGGTCTGGGTCTTCGACCGCTCGACGCTGCTCGAGGACGCCGGAGGCCGCGTCCTCCTCGACGACGCGGGGGGATCCCTCGCCGCCGTCGCGCGGGAGTTCCGATTCCTCGAGCGGCTCGATCCGGCCGCCCCCGAGGTCCCGCGCGACGCGGCCCTCGTCGTCTCGCGGGTCCCCTCCGGATCGACGCGGGCCTGGGTGCGGGCGGGAGGCCGGCTCCTCCTCCTCGGCCCCGACGCGGTCCCGAACCGGCGGGCCTTCTTCCGCCGCGAGAGCGTGACGGCGCTCGGGCGTCATCCGGCCCTCGGCCGCTTCCCGCACGAGGGATTCCCCGACCTCCAGTTCCTGGAGATGGAGCCCGACCTCGCCGTCGACCTCTCCGGCGAGGACGGGCTCGTCGCGATCGCCCCCCGGATCGACTGCCGGACGCCGCGCCGGACCGACGCCTACCTGGTCGAGGCGAAGGTGGGGGAGGGAGGCGTCCTCGCCGCCGCCTTCGACGTCTCGGGCGGCGGCCCGGCGGCGTGCTCCCTCGTCGACGCGCTCCTGCGCTACGCCGTCTCGCCCCTCTTCCGGCCGATCGGTCGCCTGACCCCCCTCGGCGAGCGGGTCTGGCTCGACTCCGGGCTCTACGCCGACCGCGACGGCGACCGCGCGATGCGGCGGGGGTCGTTCGTGCGGTCCTGGCGGCTCGCCGGACCCTTCGACAACGCGACGTCGGGGTGGAAGGCGACCTACCCTCCGGAGGGGGGTTTCCGGCCGGACGCCCGGTACCCCGACGGCTACGGAGGGGAGGTGGGCTGGATCCCGCACGACTCGCCGTCCGACTTCGTCGACCTCGCGGGGGCCTACCCCGGCGCGGACCGGGTCGCCGTGTACGCGTACGCGGAGTTCGAGTCGGACGTCGAGGCGGAGGCCGACCTCTGGGTCGGCTCCGACGACGGCGAGCGGGTCTGGTGGAACGGGGAACTCGTCCTCGACCGGTCCGATCACCGCGAGCCGCATCCCGACCAGGACCGCGCGAGGGTCCTCCTCCGGCGGGGGAGCAACTCCGCCCTGCTCCGGATCTGCGACGCGAACCACCGCCTCGGGTTCTGGTTCCGGATCGCGGTCCCCGACGGGGTCGCCCCGCCGCGGACGACCGGCTCCTGAGATCCCCGGCTCCCGGCCCGGTCCGCCGCACCGGGATCCGACGGGAAGGAAAGTGGAGCCGCCGCGAGAGAGGGTGGTAGGTAAGGAGAGTGTTGAGGGGGGATGGGTACAGCGAGCGGCGGCTCCTCAGGCTCTTGTACGGCCGGGGGGACCCCCTTGCAAGGGGTCGCTTCCACGATCCGTACGAGGTGAGTAACATTGGTATTCGTTCGGGGTGTTGCGCTGGAGCCTGGACCATGCCCTGGCTCCAGCCGGGCCGATGGCGAGTTCCCGGCACGAGATGAGAGAGAGCGCGAAGCGACGGCTTCCACATCCGGTCTCCCAGTTCGGGGCGTACCTCCGGGCCTGCCGGGAGCGGGCGGGGTTCCGCTCCCAGCGGGCGGTCGTGCGGGACCTCGGGCGCCGGAGGGTCAAGTTCTCGCAGGGGCTCCTCGCCCACTACGAGACGGGGCGGGTGCAGGACCCCTCGACGGACGTCCTCGCCGCGCTCGCCTCCCTCTACGGCGTCGACTTCTTCGGGATGATGCTGCGCCTCGCGAAGGCGAAGTTCGACAAGGCGCTGGGGGAGGAGGCGCCGGAGACCTCCGAGCGCTGGGGGCTCGTCGAGGCGGCGCTCACCCCGGCCGCGCGGATCGGCCGGGCGAGCGGCCTCGAGGCCGACCAGGTGCGTTCCCGCGCGTCCCTCCTCCGGGAGGTCCAGATCCTCGACGTGGAGGGGATCGCGAACTGGCAGCGCTCCGTCGAGGGGCTGGAGACCTTCTGGGTCATCGCCCCCTACTTCCTCGACGACGAGGACGAGCGGATGCACGGCGCCGTCGTCGAGAACCTGAAGCGGGGCGTCCGGTACACGTACTTCATCCACCGGGAGACGGAGGCGCGCTTCGAGGCCTTCCGGGAGCGGCTCGCGTCGGAGGGGGGGAGCCGCGTGAAGGTCGAGCGGCTCGCCCAGGCGCTGTGGGTCCCCCCGGCGGCGTTCACCTGGCTCCACGCCGACTACGTCGTCGCCGACCCGAAGGCGCGATCGAGGGCCGTCGGCTTCCAGAACCTCCGCCACCACGGCAAGACGCGCTTCGCCTTGCGCCTCTCCGATCCGGACCTCCTCGAGCTGATCGACCGCGTGACCGCCTGGATGGCCTCGGTGGACGCGAGGTCGTAGGGGGCGGGGCGAGGCGTCCCGGGCGGACCGGCGTGCGGCTCTACGGCGTCTTCGCGGGGATCTTCTCCGCCGTCCTCGCCACCGTCCCGGTGGCGTCGACGAAGATCTTCTCGATCGGTCCCCTCCAGCTTCCGGGGGGGACGGTCATCTTCCCGCTCGTCTTCATCCTGAACGACGTCCTCACGGAGGTGTACGGGTACGACGGCTCCCGCCGGATCATCTGGACCGGGCTCGCCTGCCAGGGTCTCGCCGCCCTGACCCTCGCCGCCGTCGGCGCGCTCCCCCCGGCCGCCTCCTGGCCGAACCAGGCGGCCTACGACGCGATCCTCGGGTTCGCTCCGCGCATCGCGCTCGCGAGCTTCGCCGCCTACCTGTGCGGCGAGTTCGCGAACAGCTTCGTGCTCTCGAGGATGAAGTACCGCGACGCGGGGAGGGGCGGGCTGCGCCAGGGGTGGAGGTTCCTCGCCTCGACGATCGTCGGGGAGGGGGTCGACTCCGCGATCTTCATGGTCGTCGCCTACACCGGGACGATCCCGTCGGGGGACCTCTGGCGGACCCTCGCGACGCTCTACGTCGCGAAGGTCCTCTACGAGGCCGCGGCGCTCCCCTTCAGCATCCCCTTCGCCAACTGGGTGAAGCGGGTCGAGGGTCTCGACTCGATCGACTCCCCCGCGACCACGAACTACAACCCGTTTTGCGTCTTCTCCGTGCAGCGGCGGGGCCCGGGGGTTCCCGGGGCGCGGTGAAGCGGCCGGCCCGGGAGGCCCTCGGAGCGTGAGGGGATTCCTCCTCGCCGCGGCGATCCTCGGGCCGCCCCCCTCCTCCCCCCAGGACGACGCCGCGGCGATCGCGGCGGGCCGCGCGAGCCTCGACCGCAACGACCCGGCGGAGGCGCTGCGCCACTTCTCCTCGGTCCTCGCCCGGAAGCCCGAGGAACCCGGCGCGCTCCAGGGGGTCGCGCGATCCCTCCTCCTCCTCGGCCGGTTCGAGGAGGCGCTCGTCCCCCTCGACCGCTACGCGCGGGCCGTCCCGGATCACGCCGGAGTCCGGACGATGCGAGGGTACGTCCACCACCGGATCGGGAAGGCCCGGGAGGCGGAGGCGGACCTCCGGCGGGCGATCGAGCTCCAGCCCGAGTCGGCCGGCGCCTACGCCGTCCTCGCCCAGGTCCTCCGCGGCACCTCCCGGACGGACGAATCGGTGGGCCTCCTCCGCAAGGGGATCGAGCGCTGCCCCAGGGACGCCGAGATCCGCCAGGAGCTCGGCGAGTCGCTCGCGCTCCTCGGGCGCGACCGGGAGGCCGAGCCGGAGTTCCGCGAGGCGCTCGCCCTCGATCCGGGTCGCGTCGAGGCGAGGTTCCGGCTCGGGACCGTGCTCGAGCGCGGTCCCCGCCCCGGCGAGGCGATCGCGGAGTGGGAGCGGGTCGTCCGGGAGAAGCCGTCGCACCGCGGCGCCTGGTACCGCCTCGCCCGGGCGTATGCCGCGGCGGGCCGGGCGGAGGAGGGCCGGGCGGCGCTGGCGCGCTTCCGCGAGATCTCGACGCTCGAGGAGCGCCAGGAAGCCCTGCGGAACCGGCTCAAGGCCTACCCGGGGGATCTCGCGGCGCGCTTCGAGCTCGCCGAGGCGCTCCTCTCGCTCGGGGAGCCCGCCGCCGCGATCGGCTGGCTGATCGATCTCCCCGACGATCCCGCGACGAGGGGGAGGACCCTCGCCCTCTTCGGGAGGGCGGAGCTCGCCCTGCGCCACTTCGAGTCCGCCGCGGCGATCCTCGCGAGGGCGAAGGCGCTCGCACCGGAGGACCTCTCCGTCCGGCTCGACCTCGCCCGCTCCCACCTCGGGGCCCGCCGCCTCGGACCCGCGGCGGAGGAGGTGCGCGAGGTGCTGGCCCGGAGCCCGGGGAACGCGGGGGCGCTCGCGCTCGAGACGGAGATCGGGGCGCTCCCCGCGACGCGCGGGAGCGGTCGTTGAAGCGCCTCGCCCCCCTCCTCGCCGCGGGGCTCCTCGGCGCCGCGGTCTACGGATTCCTCCGGTGGAGACGGCCCGGGGCCCCGCCGGCCCCCGCCTCCGCCTTCCCCGTCTTCGAGGACCGGGCGCCCGCCGCCGGCGTCGACTTCCTGCACAGGAACTTCCCGACTCCGGAGAAGTACCTCATCGAGACGATGGGAGGGGGGGCGGCGCTCCTCGACGCGGACGGGGACGGGGATCTCGACCTCTACCTGGTCCAGGGGGCGCCGCCGCCGCAGGATCCCTCCCCCCGGCCGCCGAACCGCCTCTTCCGCAACGAGGGAGGGCTGCGCTTCCGCGACGTCTCGGGGGAGTCCGGGGCCGCGGGGTCGGGCTATGGCCAGGGGTGCGCGGCGGGGGACGCCGACGGGGACGGCGACCCCGACCTCTTCCTCGCGAACGACGGTCCCGACCTCTTCCTCCGCAACCTCGGAGGCCGCTTCGAGGACCGCACGGGCTCCTCGGGCCTCGGCGACCGGGGCTGGTCGACGAGCGCGACCTTCCTCGACGCCGACCTCGACGGGGACCTCGACCTCTACGTCGCCCGCTACGTGAAGGTGGAGTACGCGACGCATCCGAGGTGCCTGCGGGCCGGCCGCCGCGGCTACTGCCACCCCGACACCTTCGAGGGGCTCGAGGACCTCTTCTACCGCAACGAGGGGGACGGGACCTTCGTCGAGCGCGGGCGGGAGGGGGGCGTCGCGCTGGCGGGCCCGACCGAGGGGAAGGGGCTCGGCGTCGTGGCCGGCGACTTCGACGAGGACGGCCTCCCCGACCTCTTCGTCGCGAACGACTCGACGCCGAACCACCTCTACCGGGGGCGCGGGGACTGGACCTACGAGGACGTCGCCCTCGTCGCCGGGGTCGCCTACTCGGCGGCGGGGAGGGCGCAGGCGGGAATGGGGACCGACGCCGCGGACTTCGACGGGGACGGCCGGCTCGACCTCGTCGTGACGAACCTCAACCAGGAGACGAACACGATGTCGCGCAACCTCGGGGGGGGGACCTTCGAGGACGTGACGGAGACCTCCGGTCTCGCCGCCGTGTCGCTCCCCTGGGTCGGGTTCGGCGCGGGCTTCTTCGACGCGGACGACGACGGCGCGCTCGACCTCCTCTTCGTGAACGGGCATGTCGTCGACAACGTCGAGGAGGTCGACACCGGCCAGACCTACCGCCAGCCCGCGTTCCTGATGCGCAACCGCGGGAAGGGGACCTTCGAGGACGTCTCCGCCCGCGCGGGACCGGTCTTCGGGAAGCGGCGGGTCGGCCGGGGAGCCGCCTTCGGCGACCTCGACGACGACGGGTTCGTCGACGTCGTCCTCACGAGCGTCGGCGAGCGGGTCGAGATCCTCCGGAACGGGGGGGTCCCGGGCCGCCACTGGGTGAGCTTCCGGCTCGTCGGCGCCCGCAGCGCGCGCGACGGGCTCGGGGCGGACCTCCGGGTCACGGCCGGCGGCCGGACGCTCCGCCGCTGCTCCAAGTCGGGCTACTCCTACCTCTGCGCGAGCGATCCGCGCGTCCACGTCGGGCTCGGGGACGCGACCCGCGTCGATCGCCTCGAGGTGCGCTGGCCCTCGGGCCGCATCGACCGCCTCGAGGGGCTCGCGGCGGATCGCGGCTACGTGCTGCTCGAGGGGAGGGAGGGTCCCGTCCCCTGATCCCCCCTCCTCGCGCCGGACATCCAGGCGAATCCCCCCGGGAGGGAGGCGGCGATCCAGGCGAGGCGGTAGAGGATGGAGGTCGCGACGCCGATCTCCAGGCTCGAGCCGTAGCGCCGGAACAATTCGCCGAAGAGGGTCTCCCCGACGCCCCATCCGCCGGGGGCGATCGGGGCGGCCGAGAGGATGCTGATCACCGGGAGGAGGACGAGGAGGTCGGAGACCGGGAGGCGGTCGCCCACCGCGCGGGCGAGGAGGACGGTCCCCGCCAGGATCCCGAGGTGGTTCACGAGGGAGAGGGCGAGGGCGGAGACGAGGACCCGCGGGTGGTCCCGGTAGGCGAGGACCGCCTCGTCGACGCGCCGCACGATCCCGGAGAAGGGGAGGACCCCGACGACGCGGTCGATGCGGAAGAGGCGTCGCAGCCGCCGCGACAGGAGGAGGAGCGATCCCGCGGTGAGGAGGCCGAGGAAGAGGTAGAGCCCGGTCGCGATCTCGGAGAAGCGCGCCCGCTGCGGCCAGACGACCGCTCCCGCGAGGAGGGCGAGGGCGAGGATCCCGACCACACGGTCGACGAAGACGGAGACGACCGCCGCCTCCCGCCGGTCGGTCGTGCGCGCGGCCAGGACGGCCTTCACGACGTCCCCGCCGGTGAGCCCCGGCACGACGAGGTTGAAGAAGAGGCCGACGTAGGTGAGGCGGCACGCCTCCCCGAACCTCGTCTCGATCCCGACCGCCCGCAGGAGCCCCCTCCAGCGCACGACGGTGAGGAGCGGCGTCGAGAGGAAGACGAGGATCGTGACGGCGTAGAGGCGGAGGTCGAGCCCCGCGACGAGGGTCCGCAGCCCCGGACGGACCCGCCAGCCCTCATGGACGTCGAGCGCCTCCGCCCGTCCGGTCGAGTCCCGGAACGCCACGCGATCCGTGTTCCACGGACCCTCCGCCCGCCCGGTCCGCTCCTCGAGGAGCGAGCCGTCCGGGGCGCGCCGCTCCGCGGCGTCGGAGAGGGAGACCCGGCTCGCGATCCAGGCGATCAGCGCCGCCGCGAACGCGACGCGGAGGATCGCGAGGACTTTCTTCCGGTCCATGTCCGCCCGTTCTCGGTTGGCCGCCCTGCCCGGCTCGAGGGGCGCGAAGTCTAGCCGCGCGCGTCTCCCCGGGCGCCTTGAGGCGTCGCGCCGGGAGGCCTAGCGTAGGAGCGCCCGTCCCGCGGAGGACCCCCATGCGCCGCCGCCCGCTCCTCGTCGCCTCGAGCCTTCTTGCGCTCAGCCTCCTCGTCCTCGTCGCCTGCGGGGGGTGCGGAGGCTCGAAGGGCGAGGCGCCGGCCCGCGCGGGCGACGCGTCCGCGAGGACGCCCGCGCCGGGGGGTTCCGCGCCGGCCGACACCGTTCGGGCCTACCAGCCCTCCCCCGCGACCGACGCCTCGATCGCGGGGAAGGTCGCCCTCGAGGGGGACCCCCCCAGGATGGTCCCGCACAACTTCGACGCAGATCCCACCTGCTCGCAGATCCACGGGGACGCGAAGGTCCTGAAGGAGGAGGTGGTGGCGAAGGAAGGGAGGCTGAAGAACGTCCTCGTCTACGCGAAGTCCAGCTCCAGGGCGCTCGAGGGGCTCCGGTTCGAGACGCCGACGACTCCGGTCGTCCTCGACCAGAAGGGCTGCCTCTACCAGCCCCACGTCTTCGGCGTCAGGACGGGCCAGCCGATCGCGATCCGCAACAGCGACGCGACCTCGCACAACATCAAGTGCGCTCCGAAGAAGAACTCCGGCTTCAACATCAGTCAGGCGAAGAAAGGGATGGAGGACGAGAAGAAGTTCGACAAGGAGGAGTCCGCGCCGCCGATCCGGCTCGAGTGCAACGTCCATCCGTGGATGAACGGCTACGCCGGCGTCTTCTCCCATCCCTTCTTCGCGGTGACGGGCGAGGACGGGACCTACTCGATCCCCGGACTCCCGCCCGGCGACTACGAGATCGTCGCGTGGCAGGAGTCGACGAAGCTCGACGGCCCCAAGACGGAGAAGGTCACGCTCGGACCGAAGGAGTCGCGGACGCTCGACTTCACCTTCAAGGTGAAGTGAGTCCCCGCGCGGGGGCTCACGCTCCCGCGACGTCGATCCGGACCTCCGCCTTCCCCTCGAGCGGGAGCCGGATCGCCGCGTGCTGGTCGCGGTCGTTCCGCTCCAAGGAGAGACCGGCGCGCCGGCCGTCCACACCCGCGCCGATGACCTCGACGCCGCCCGGGAAGGCGGGGGCGAGGAGGACCTCGAGCGGTCGCGGTCCGCGGTGCCCGAGCGAGACGCGCAGTCCCCCGCCCTCCCGCCGGAAGAGGAGGTCGACCTCGTGTTCCCCGAGGGAGAGCCCCTTCAGGGCGAGGCCCCTCCACTCGACCGGCAGGTGGGGGGCGACCACGAGTCGGTCGGCGGAGGCGTCGGGGACGAGGCCGAGCATCCCCTCGAGGAGCGCGGACACCGTGAGGGCGTGGGACGCGGCCTGGTGCGGGCAGACCCCGGGGAGATCCCCCGTGTCCCCGTCGAGGGCCTCGGGGAGGCAGCCGAGCGCGCCCTTGCGCAGGAGCCCGAGGTTCGAGCGGAGGTGGGCGAAGGCGGCCTCGGGACGGTGGTGCCGGTACCCGGCGAGGGAGACCCAGCCGGTGAAGAGGGGCCACACGCTCCCGTGGAGATCTCCGCGCGGGTCGTAATCGGGGTGGTCGTTCGGCAGGAACCGCACCCCCCAGGGGGTCGTGGTGCGGGAACCGCCGACCTCGTCGAGGAAGGCGCCCGCGCGATCCGGATCGAGGAGCCCGAAGAGGGCGGCGATCGCGGGCTCGATCGTGGGGGTCGGGTCGAGGGAGCCGTCGACCCGGATCGCGGTGGCGAGCCGTCCCGCCCGAGGGTCGAAGAACCGCTCCGCCAGGAGCGCGCGGACGCGGCCGGACTCCCGCGCGCAGCGCGCCGCGAGCGCGGACTCCCCCGTCGCCTCCGCGATCGCCCCGGCGCAGCGCAGCGCCTCCGCCCAGCACGCGTTCAGGTAGAGGGTGGAGCGAATCCTCCCCTGGAGCGGCCCCCCCTCGACCCAGCCGTGGCCGACGCCGGCGTTCTCGATCAGGCCGTCGCGCTCCGTCGAGGAGCAGAACTCGAGGGCCCGCCGGATCGCCTCCCGGTGCCGCGCCGCGAAGGGGAGGTCCCCGCTCCATCGCAGGTAGCGCTCGACGGCGATCAGGAAGAGGGGGGTCGAGTCGGCGGCGTCGTAGTGGACCGCGCCGCTCGGCGTCGCCTCGTGGAGGATCTTCCCGGAGGGGTCCTGGAGGCGGATCGCGGCCTCGAGCGCGCCGAGGACCGCCTCGCGCATGCCGAGGGCGAGGAAGGCGGGGGCCGCCCAGAACGCATCCCGCGCGATGAACCAGTCGTGGCCGGGGCGCCCCGCGTTGCGCCCCGGTCGCGTCGTCTGGAAGCCGGCCGCGATCGCCCTGCCGATCCGGGGAGGGTCCGACACGAACGGAGCGAGCTTCGCCGCGGTCCAGGCGAAGCCCTCGTCGAAGGCGGGGTCCCCGCTCTCGATCGAGAGGCCCGCCCCGAAGAACCGCCGGCCGCGGTCCGCGGCGGCGGCGAAGACCTTCTCCCCCCGGCTCCAGGTCGCCTCGAGCACCTCGAGGGCGTCGAGGTGGCCTCCGTCCGAGCCGGCGACGACAGCCCGGACGCCCCGGAACTCCGGCCCGCCGAACCGCGCGCGGAACTTCACGCGCGCCGCCTCCCCGCTCCCGTCCTCGACCCGCGGCGGCTCGAGGGGGGGGCGGTCGAATCCGAGGGCGACGGCGAACCGGTCCTCCGCGTCCCGCACGCCGAAGGCGTTCGCGCGGGCGGACCACGCGTGGCGGAGCGCCCCGGCGGCGCCTTCGCGCATCGGCCAGAACAGCCGGTGGTCGAACTCGGCCTCGATCTCGAGGCCGGCGATCGATCCCGACTCGACGCGCCACGCGAAGACCGCGGAGGGCGAGGCGGCCTCCGGCGCGAGCCTCTCGACCACCCTCGCCCCCCCGACACGGAAGACCCTCTCGACGGAGAACGGGCGGATCCGGGTCTCGACGAGCGCCTCCCCCTCGGGGAGGGGCTCTCCCCCTCCCGCCGGGAGGAAGCGCACCCGGCGATCGCGCAGGCACCGCAGCGCGCCGGTCCAGACCTCGGCGACCCCGCTCCGCTCTTGGCCGAGGACCCGGACTTCGAGCCCGGCGACGTCGAAGAAGTCGTCCCCCTCTCCTCCCCGGACCAGCGTCGGCGTCGGATCGGCGAAAAGAGGGGCCTCGTGCAGTAGCGGCTTCTCCTCCTCGGTGAAGCGGAAGGGTTCGATCCTCGGCTCGGGCTTCGGCCAGTGCCGGACGCCGCGCCGCGCGTAGCGCCGCTCGAGGAGGTGGAGGAGGGCGTTCCTCGCCAGCCCCTCCATCGCCGGGCGGTGCCGGTTCCCCCCCTCGGCGAAGAGGAGGTGCGCGCCGATGCATAGCACCGCGCCGCGGCCGTGGAGGATCTCCCAGGCGAGGAGGCGCGTCCGGTCGAGGTCGAGGTAGATCGACTCGCGCGCGACGACCCTCCCCTTTTCCGGCCAGGCTCCGTCCGAGTAGACCGCCTCCGGGTAGCTCCGGCCCGGAACCGGCTCGAGGACGGTCGCGCCCCCGTGCATCCCCTCGAAGAGCGGGTGGGAGAAGTAGGGGAAGAGCCCCCGGCGCTCCCCCTGGACGGCCGCGAGCTCCTCCTCGGCCCTCTCCCACGGGAAGGTCCCGACGCGGTTCGGTGGAACCGGATCCAGCTCGAGGTCGCCCACCAGGGCGGCGGCCTGGAGGGTGAGGAGGGCGGTCCCCCCCTTCTCGATCCAGGCCCGCAGTCGGGGCCCCGCCGCGGGCACTCCGGGCCTCGAGGCTCCGTGCCACCAGACCAGCCGGAGGTCGGCCGGCAGCGCGTCCAGGCCCTCGGGCGGGACCTCACCCGCCGCCAGCCCCGTCGCCGCGAGCCAGGACCGAGCCGCCTCCTGCTCCTTTCCCGCGGCCCCCTGGGATCGGTCGGCGACGAAGAGGACCTGCATCGGGAGGGGGGTGGGGGGGTAAAGAAAGGAGGGATTATGCGGATAGGAGGCGGAGTCGAAGCCTCCTGTCTACAATCCCACCCGTTGCGGAGAGTACCCGTCCGTGAGGGGCGGGTGTGTGTCGCGTTCTGTCGGATTCTGCGTTCGTAGGAGGGAGAGTTGAAGCCCGACCGCCCCGCGAAGGTGGCGCTCGAGGCGCTCGTCGCCGCTGGCCTCCGGGGGGACAAGGAGTGCTTCGAGTCCCTCTTGTCGATCTACCGTCCCGCGATCCTCCGCATGTGCGAGAGGAGGATGGAAAAGCGGTTGCGGCTGGTCATGGAGCCGGAAGACGTGGTCCAGGACGTCATGCTCGCCGCGTATCGCTCGATCACGACGGTCGAGATCCCGACCGAGGCCGCCCTCCGCGCGTGGCTCGCGAAGATCGTCCACCACCGACTGATCAGCCTGTACCGGAGCCACTTCGGCCCCAAGCGCCGAGCCGGAGAGGGGCGCTCGCTCGAGGAGCCGATCGGCACGGGCAGCGGCAGCGGCGCCGTGCGTCTCGGCGACGCCGTTCCCTCGCCGGATCACTCCCCCTCCTCGATCGCCGGTCGACGGGAACAGGCCGAGGCGCTGGAGCAGGTCCTCTCCCACCTCCCGCTGCGTCACCGAGTCCTCATCCGGATGATCTGGGTGGAGCAGCTCTCGATCGGCGAGATCGCGACGCGGCTCGGGAGGCCCGCGGCGACCGTCCGCAAGCGGTTCCAGCGGGCTCTGGGCGCCGCCCGCGACCGGGTGGTGCGGGAGGGGAGGATCCGTTCCAACGGGGAGAAGCCCGCGTGACGGGCCACGCCGAGGAGCTCCGCCGCGTCCTCCAGGAGTTCTTCGACCGGCGCGCCCGCGGGGAGTCTCCTTCCCCGAGCGAGTTCCTCGAGCGCTTCCCTCACCTCCAGAAGGACCTCGGCGAGCACTTCGAGACGGTCGAGGCCCTCGACCGGATCGTGAGGGGGAACCGGGAGGTCCCCTTCCGGGAGACGGTCCTCGGCGACTTCCGTCTCGAGCAGGAGATCGGCAAGGGAGCATTCGGCCGGGTCTTCCGGGCGGAGCAGATCTCCCTGCACCGGCCGATCGCGCTGAAGCTCCTCTCCGCCCCGCTGGCGCAGTCGTACCGCACGCTCGAGCGCTTCCGGCGCGAGGCGGAGATCGCCGCGCGGCTCCGGCACCCCAACCTCGTCTCCGTCTACGCGGAGGGGGAGGCGCAGGGGTACGCCTTCTACGCGATGGAGCTCGTGGAAGGGGTCTCCCTCGAGAAGGTGCTGAAGTCGCTCCGCGACCTCGGGATCTCGCGACTGCACTCGCTCGACCTGCGCACCCTCGTCCGGGATTCCGCCCCCGCGTCCGAGGAGGGCCCCGGGGATCCGGAGATCCCGCACGCCTCCCCCGTTCGATCCCTCGGCTACTTCGGCGTCGTCGCCCAGCTCGTGGCGGAGATCGCGGACGGCCTCGCCTACGCCCACGGGCAAGGGGTGATCCACCGGGACGTCAAGCCCGGGAACATCCTCCTCGACCGCGCCCTCGTCCCTCACCTCGCCGACTTCGGGCTCGCCAAGGAGACGGGTCCCGAGGGTCTCACCATCCCCGGGGAACTCATCGGGACGCCCTACTACTTGAGCCCCGAGATCGCGATGTCCGGCCGGATCCACGTCGACCACCGCACCGACGTCTACTCCCTCGGCGTCACGCTCTTCGAGATGCTCACGTTGCGGGTGCCGTTCCCGGGAGACTCCTCGCAGGAGGTGCTCCGCCGGATCGTCCTCGAGGTCCCGCCCTCCCCTCGCCGCCTCAACCCCGCCATCCCGCGGGACCTCCAGGTGATTGCCCTGAAGGCGATGGAGAAGAACCCGGACCACCGCTACACGACGGCGGCGGAGATGGCGGAGGACCTGCGGCGGTTCCTGCACTTCGAGCCGATCCGCGCGACGCCGCCGGGTCCGATCCGGATCGCGGGCCGCTTCCTCCGACGCCACCGCGTCGCGGCGAGCTTCGCCGCCTTCGCGCTCCTCGTCTCGGGGGCCGCGGGAGCGATCCACGCGGCTCGGGTCGCGCGAGTCGAGCGGGAGGCGACGCTTCGAGCGGCCGAGGGGCTCGAACGCAGCGGCGCGCTTGCGGGAGCGAAGTGGGTGCTCGAGGGGTGGATCGCGAAGGACCCGGAGGAGCGGGGGGCCGGGGAGGCCCTGCGCCGCGTGTCGGCCAAGGTCGAGGCCGACGTCGATTCGCTCCTCGTCGAGGCCGAGGAGGACATCCGGCGCGCGCAGGAGGACAACCAGGAGCACTTCCGCCAGCTCGCCACCCTCAAGCTCGAGAAGGCGTTGGCCCTTCGCGGAGAAGAGGATCCGGTCCTTCGCAAGCGAATGCAGGAGGTGCTCGGCGAGGCGGAAGTCTCCTTCCTCAGCGAGCCGAGCGGGGCACGGGTCTTCCTCCACGACGTCCACGAGGCGTCCGGGGAACTTGGTCCGCCCCGGCTCCTCGGTTCCACACCCCTGCGCGGGATCCCGTTGTCGCTCGGGTGGTACCGCGCCGTCCTGGAGATCGCCGGATTCGGGTTCGGCGAGCACTCCTTCGAGGTGACCCGGGACGGCGGCCCCCCGACCGTCGAGGTCACCCTACGGCGGACGGAGGAAGTTGTCAGGGACATGGTGAAGATCCCGGCCGGGAAGTACCGGATCGGCCTGAACACCGTCCCGATCTTTCCCGAAGTCCCTCTCCTGGAACTCGAGGAGGGGACCGTCGACCACCCCTCCTTCTACATCGACGCGAAGGAGGTCTCGAACGCCGAGTACGAGAGGTTCTTCCTCGCCACGGGACGAAGGCTCCCGAGCACCTGGGACGGGGACGCGGCGAGGAGGCTCCGACGAGGGGAAGGAGATCGTCCCGTGACCGGCGTCACGTGGGACGAGGCCCGAGCGTACGCCGAGTGGGTGGGCAAGCGCCTGCCGACCGAGATCGAGTGGGAGATTGCCTGCAGAGGGGGAGAGGGGTGGCTCTACCCCTGGGGCACGGAGTTCGACCCGCGACGGGCGAACCTCGGTCCTCCGTACCAGAAGGGCAAGCCTGGAACCCGCAACGATGTGTCCCCGGCTCCCTTCCTCCCCGTCGGTGGCCTACCGGAAGGTCGAAGCCCGTTCGGCATGTTCCACATGGTAGGGAACGCCAGGGAATGGGTCTGGGATCCCTGGCGTCCCCGGAGGGGAACCTCGCTCGCACACGATCCCTGGCTCGCGCCCGGTCGAACGAGGGTCACGAGAGGCGGTTCCACGGTCTTCCCCGGTGGCAAGGACTGCACCTGCGCGGCGCGGGAACCCTTCGACCCGGCCTTTCACGCCATGGACTTCGGTTTTCGATGCGCGAAGAGCGTACGAGAGTGAGGCTGCGCGTGCGTGCTCGGCCTAGCCGACGGAAGAGGCGAGTCCCGCGACGCACCGCGGGGCGAGAAAGCTCCGAAGGAGAGTGAACATGGCTCATCGAAACGACATCGGCGTCCTCATCCCCGAACCGCGTGCGACAAAGCCGGCGCCCGAAGCCGCGCCGGAGGAGAAGGTCGCAGCCCTCAGCCTGCCCTCCGGGGGCGGCTCCGGGGGCGGCTACGTCCCCCCGGGCGTCCTGATCTCGCTCGACTGGCATCCTTGGATCGAGCACTTCGGTGAGAATCACCGGAAGATGATCCGCCGCGACCTGACCAAGCTGCTCAAGAGGATCCTCAGCACGAATTCGCTCGGCCCGGGAGAGGAGTCCTCCGCGGAGGTGGGCCCGGAGTGCGTCCTGGTGGGCGTGGACTACGAGCCCTGCTCGACTGCCGTCGAAGGCGAACCCGGGTTGATGAGGGTCGAGAAGTGGCTCTGCAACGGGAAGTACACCTACGTGTACGGTCCCTGCGTCGTCCCGGCCGGGAAGGGGTAGGGACCGCCTACCCGCGGTAGCGGGACTCGGCGAACTCGATCCGACGATTGCGGGTGTCGCGGAGCAGCCGCGACACCCGCGTTTCATCCGGGTCCGCCCAGAGCGAGGCCAACCGGTGCGGCTGCGGGCGGACGACGGTCTCCGGAAGGGGCCGCGCCGCTTCCGCGCCGTTCGTGCGCCGCTGCCGGAGATAGCCGTTCGTGAGGGGGCGAGGCGCCGATCGCCAGAGCGCCGGATCCCCACGTCCGATCCGAACGTCGCCCCCTCGATCGGGGTGTCCGGGCGTCCGGCGGCCCGCAGGGAGGGCGGACGGAAGGAGCCCTGGCGCGCCTCCCGCAGGGGCCGGGACGGGGGCCACCCCGGACGCTCATGGACGGGGCGGGGTCAGGGATCCCTGTCTACAATCCCCCCCGTTGCGGAGAGGACCCGTCCGAGAGGGGCGGGTGTTTGTCGCGTTCTGTCGGATCCCGCGTTCCTAGGAGGGAGAGTTGAAGCCCGACCGCCCCGACAAGGTGGCGCTCGAGGCGCTTCTAGCCGCCGTCCTGCGGGGGGACCGGGAGACCTTCCTGTCCCTCCTGTCCTCCCACAGGTCCTGGCTCCTTCAAGTCTGCGACAGAGAGATGGATCCGTGGCTGAAGCGGGTCATGGAGCCCGAGGACGTCGTCCAGGATGTCCTGATCAGCGCCTATCGCTCGATCGGATCGGTCGAGTTCCCCAACGCGTCGGCGCTGTGCTGGTGGATCGAGACGATCGCCCGGAACCGCGTGATCGACCTGCGCCGGCGCCACCTCGGCCGCAAGCGCCGCGATGGGGAGAAGCGCTCGCTCGAGGAGTCGATCGGCGCCGGCAGCGACGGGGGCTCCCTGCACCTCGGCGACGGGCTCCCCTCCCCGGATCGCTCCCCCTCCTCGATCGCGGGGCGACGAGAGCAGGCCGAGGCGCTCGAGGCGGCGATCTCGCACCTCCCGCCGCACTCGCGGGCCCTCCTGCGGATGATCCTGGTCGAACACCTCTCGATCGCCGAGCTCGCCTCCCGGATCGGGAGGAGCCCGGGCGCCGTCCGCAAGAGACTGGAGCGGGCATTGCACGCGGTCCACGACCGGATGGTGCGCGAGGGGCGGATCCATCCCGACGGGGAGGGGCGGGCGTGACGAACCACGGAGAGGAGCTCCGCCGCGTCCTCCAGGAGTTCTTCGACCGCCGCGCCCGCGGCGAGTCCCCCTCTCCGCGCGAGTACCTGGATCGCCACCCCCACCTCCGCAAGGAGCTCGGCGAGCACTTCGAGACGGTCGAGGCCCTCGACAGCCTCGTGCGGGGGACGGGGGAGGTCCCCGGGAGGGAGACGGTTCTCGGCGACTTCCGGATCGTGCGGGAGATCGGGCGCGGGGCCTACGGCCGCGTCTTCCTCGCGGAGCAGATCTCCCTCCACCGGCCGGTTGCGCTGAAGCTCCTCTCCGCTCCGCTCGCGCAGTCGTATCGCACCCTCGAGCGCTTCCGTCACGAGGCGGAGATCGCCTCGCGGCTTCACCATCCCAACCTCGTCGCGGTCTACGCGGAGGGGGAGGCCCAGGGGTACGCCTACTACGCGATGGAGCACGTGGAGGGGGTGTCCCTCGACGCGGTGCTGAGGGAGCTGCGCAGGCTCGGCCCCTCGCGACTCCACTCGCTCGACATGCGCGCCCTCGTGCGGGAGCTGGCGCCACCCCCGGAGGAGGAACGGGACGAGGCGGGCGGGCCGGCCCCGGCGCCCCTCCGGCCCCTGGCGTACTTCGGCACGGTCGCCCACCTCGTGGCCGACATCGCCGACGGCCTCGCGTTCGCCCACAGCCGCGGGGTGATCCACCGCGACGTCAAGCCCGGGAACGTCCTCCTCGATCGCGACCTCGTCCCTCACGTCGCCGACTTCGGCCTGGCGAGGGAGGCGGGCCTCGAGAGCCTCTCCGTCACCGGGGACCTGATCGGGACGCCGTACTACCTGAGCCCCGAGATCGCGATGGCCGGCCGGATCCAGGTCGACCACCGCACCGACATCTACTCCCTCGGCGTCACGCTCTTCGAGATGCTCACGTTGCGGGTGCCCTTCTCGGGGACCTCCTCGCACGAGGTGCTCCGCCGGATCGTCCTCGAGCCGCCGCCGACGCCCCGCCATCTCAACCGCGCGATCCCGCGGGACCTCCAGGTGATCGCCCTGAAGGCGATGGAGAAGGATCCGGACCACCGCTACGCCACGGCGGCGGAGATGGCGGAGGACCTGCGGCGTTTCCTGCGGTTCGAGCCGATCCGGGCGACGCCGCCGGGTCCGATCCGGATCCTGGGGCGCTACCTCCGGCGCCACCGCGTCGCGGCGGTCGCGATCGGCCTGCTACTCCTGGGCGGCGCGGTCGCCGCGGAGGTGGGGGCCGCCGCCGTGGAACGGGCGCGTCTCGGGGAGGCCTTGCGCGCCGCTGGGGGCGAGGAACAGGCCTCGGACGTCGACGACCGTCGTCTCCTTCGGGCGAAGGAACGCTTCGCCGAGGTCCTCGAGCGGGACGGAAAGAACGAGGGGGCCCGCCTCGGGGTCCGGCGCGTCGAGGAGAGAATCGAGCAGGCCTTCCGCCGCAGGCTCGAGCAGGCCCGCGAGGCCCTCCGTCAGGCGGAGGAGGGCTGGCCGCTCGGGACGGAGCTTGCCGCGGAGGCCTACGGCCGCGCGCTCGAGCTCCGGGAGGACGCCGACATCCGGAGGCGGTACGAGGCCCTCCGGGGTGTCGTCCCCGTCTCCGTCACCTCGCAGCCCCCCGGCGCACGCGTGGCCGTGCATCCCGTCAAGGCGAACGGCGAGCTGGGACCCGGGCGCGCCGTCGGCGAGACGCCGCTTGCGCCCGTGCCTCTTCGGACGGGGCATTATCGAGTCGTCGTCATGAAGGAAGGCCTCGGTTACGGAGAGAATTCCCTCTTCGTCCGGCACGACGCCGGGCCGACCACGCTCCACGTCGTGCTTCGACCCACGGTCGAGGTGGCGAGCGACGACCGCATGGCCCTGGTCCCGGCCGGGCGCTACCGGATCGGCCTGGACCCGACCGACCGACCCTCGGGAATGGCGATCCCTGAACTCGTCGCGCAGGACGTCGAGTCCCCCGCCTTCTACATCGATCGATTCGAGGTCTCGAACGCCGACTACGTTCGGTTCGTCGCAGAGAGGCGTGTCCCGGCGCCCCGGTCGTGGAAAGGCGACCGCCCCGAGGAGGGGGACGAGGATCTCCCCGTCCTCGGCGTTTCGTGGGACGAGGCGCGCGCCTACGCGGAGTGGGCGGGCAAACGTCTGCCGACCGAGGTGGAGTGGGAGATCGCCTGTCGGGGACCCGAGGGTTTCCTGTACCCGACGGGGAACGAGTTCGACTTCGAGCTGGCGGACGTCGGGAAGATGGCCGTCGTCCGGCGCGGGGAGATCACCCGGATCCCCCTCGGAGATCTGCGCCCGAGGCCGGTCGGTTCCTCGCCGCGAGGCCGCAGTCCGTTCGGTGTCTTCCACATGGCGGGGAACGCCTCGGAGTGGGTCTGGGACCCCTGGAAGCCCCGCGAGGGAACGCCCCTGCTCGAGGCCTGGTGGCTCGCTCCCGTGGGGCAGCGCGTCGTGCGCGGCGGGAGCGCCCTCGAGCCGACGGGCCGGAACGCGTGCACGTGCGTTCATCGCGGCCCCCTCGTTCCGAACGCGCGAGAGTCCCACGTCGGATTCCGCTGCGCGAAGAGCGTCCTCCCGTGAGGCCCGATCGTCCAACGAACGTGGAGGGACCGGTGCGGCAGCCGGCGTGCTGCGCCCCAGGTTCCTAACCCGAGAGTCCCGCCGGACAAGGAGCCGAATCAATGGCCGCCCCGAAGACAGAGGAACGAGCCGCGGAGGGGGTCAGGATGGAGCACTCGAAGCACGAGATCCACAACCTCTTCGACGTGACCTTCAAGCGGAGCCACAAGTTCTCGAAGCTCGTCAAGGGCGACGAGCGAAAGCTCGACCGCGTGATGCAGGCCGTGACTTCGACGTTGCGTCAGGCATTGAAAGACTTCTACATGCCGGCATCGATCTCGATGGAGTCGATGGCGGACGGCGGGAAGGCGCGATCGTCCGGCGGGACGAAGGGGCTGCGCCGCGCAACGATCGACCTGGACTCCCCCGGCGGCGCCGCTCCCGCGCGGCCGACGAGCGCGGCCCTCGCCGCGGAGGCGCAGCCGGATTGCACCGTCGTGTCGGTCACCTACCAGTACTGCGAGATCGAGGGGAAGGAAGTGTGGTGCGCCTGCAGAAAGTACCAGTGCGATGACGGCAGCTCGCACCTGGACTGCCAGCCCGCCTAGGTCGCTTCGGCGTCCCGGCGCCGGTCCGCAGAGATCCGGCCGGCGTCAACCCCGGTAGCGCGACTCGGCGAACTCGATCCGACGATTGCGGGTGTCGCGGAGCAGCCGCGACACCCGCGTCTCGTCCGGGTCCGCCCAGAGGGAGGACATCTCCTCCGGGGGCGGGAGGCGCTTGACCAGCTCCCAGCGGTAGCGCACGGCGTTCACGCACTCGGCGAGGTGCTCGCCGAAGCGCCGCCGCGTGTCCTTCTTCGTCTCGCCGGGGACGCGCTGCGGGAAGAGGTCGAAGTTGAAGATCCCGTCGAAGCCCCTGTGGAGGAGCCAGTACTCCGCCTCGAGGATCTCCTGCTCGTTGTCGTTGCCCGGGATGTGGTCGGTGTCCCAGCGCTTGCGGTTGTCGTTGAGGTCGATCTGGAAGAGCGCCCCCTCGTCGAGCGCGAGGCAGAGGCTCTCGGCGACCTTCCCCCCCTCGAGGTGGACGTGGCCGTACTCGACGTTGAAGCCGAACCGGCCGCGCTCCTTCTCCGGGAGAAGGGCGTCGACCTTGGCCCGGAGGTGGAGGCCGGCCGTCACGCCTCGAATGAAGCAGTCCTCGGCCGGGTCGCCGGGCTTGGGCTCGAGCGCGATCCGGCAGCCGGGGACGGACTTCAGGGCGTCCGCGAACGCCTCGGCGAGCGTCCTCCAGCGCCACCCGTAGTCGCAGAGGAAGAGGCCGTTGCTCCCGTCGTGGCCGAGCCAGATGACGCAGTTGCGGGCCCCGAGGGGCCGCGCGATCTCCTTCATGACCGGGAGGAGGGCGTTGTTCATCTCGAGGCAGCGCTTCAGGGTCTCGAGCGCCTCCTTCCGGTAGCCCGGGTAGGGATTCGTCAGGCCGCCGTTCCTGTATTTCGCCCCGAAGGTCTTGGCGACGACGGAGCCGATCCCGATCCGGTAGGACTTCGCGAGCTTGCGGAGGACCTCGACGTCCTCGGGGAACTCGCCGGGGAAGTGGCCGGCGACGTACTCCATCCCCTCGACGTGGGCGAGGAGGTCGAAGACCTCTTCCAGCTCCAGGGGGTGGGGGTTGTAGCCGCGCCCGAAGCGATCGTCGCACCCGTACATGAAGGCCCAGGATCCGACGGCGAAGCGGGGCTCGGGGGCTTTCTTCGTGGCGGCCATGGCGCGGCTCCGGGAGGCGGGGGTGGGATCGTAACCCTGCTACCCCCCGAGGAGCGCGCGGTGGCGCGGGAAGCACTCGCGCAGGGCGAGGGAGAGGCGGTCGTGGAGATCCTGCCAGTTCCGGTACAGGGCGGCGCGGGCGGGGTCCGGCTCGACGCGGGTCGATCCGTCGAGCCGGACGAAGGCGTCGCAGGCCTCCTCGATCGAGACGCGCTCGCCCCGGTCGCGAGCACGGGCGGCGAGCGCTTGGATGGCCGCGCCCAGGGCGGCGCCCTCCGCCGACTCCGGGCAGACCACGGGGAAGCCGGAGACATCGGCGACGATCCGGCGCCAGGCGCGGCTGCGCGCGCCGCCGCCGGTGAGTCGAATCTCGCGCGGGGCGAGGCCGAGATCGCGCAGCCGCCGGAGGCCGTGGTTCAGTCCGAGCGTCGCCCCCTCCATCGCGGCGCGGAGGGCGTGGGCGCGGTCGAAGGTCCCCTCGCGGAGCCCGAAGAGGACTCCGGTCCCCTCGGGGAGGTTCGGGGTCCGCTCCCCGGCGAAGTAGGGGAGACAGAGGAGGCCGTCGGCGCCGGGCGGGACGGACTCGACGAGGGGATCGAGGGAGGCGAGTTCCTCGCCGAAGGCGGCGAGGGCGAGACTCGTCGCGACGGTGACGTTCATCGTGCAGACGAGAGGGAGCCACGCTCCCGTCCCGCCGCAGAAGCCGGCGACCTCGCCGCGGGGGTCGACGAGGGGTCGGGAGGAGTGGGCGTAGACCGTCCCCGAGGTGCCGAGGCTCGCCGTGACGATCCCCTCGCGGACGTTGCCGGTCCCGATCGCCCCCATCATGTTGTCGCCGGATCCCATCGAGACGAGGACATCGCGGGGGAGGCGGAGCTCGTCGGCCCGCTCGGGTGCGAGGGGGGCGAGGATCGAGAGGGAGTCGCGGATGGGGGGGAGGAACGCGGCGAGGCCGGGGGCGATCGCCTCGCAGACCTCGGGCACCCAGCGGCGGGTGCGGACGTCGAGGAGCGCCGTCCCGGAGGCGTCCCCCGGCTCCGTCGCCTTCTCCCCGGTCAGCCAGAGGTTGAGGAAATCGTGGGGGAGGAGGATCGAGCGCAGCCGGGCGAAGTTCGAGGGCTCGTTCTCCTTCAGCCAGAGGACCTTCGAGGCGGTGTAGCCAGGGGGGAGGGCGTTGCCCGTGAGGGCGAGGAACCTCTCGAGGCCGCCGAGCCGCTCGAGGAGGCGCGCGCACTGAGGAGCGGTCGACGTGTCGCACCAGAGCTTCGCCGGCCGGATCGGATCGTCGCGGGCGTCGAGGGGGACGAAGCCGTGCTGCTGGCCGGAGACCCCGATCCCCCGGACGGCGCGGCGGTCGACGCCGGAGAGGGTCTCGAGGAGGGCATCGCGCGCGGCCGCGACCCAGTGGTCCGCGTCCTGTTCCGCATGGCCCGGAGGGAGGTTCGGGAGGAGGGTGAGGAGGCGCTGGGCGGTGGCGAGGACCTTCCCTGAGGCGGCGTCGAGGGCGAGCGCGCGGGTCGATCGGGTCCCGCAATCGAGGCCGACGAAGATGCCGTCCAAGGTCCGGCCCCGAGCATACCGGGCCTTCCGTTGGACGATCCCGCGACCCCGGGGGATATTTCTCCTGGTTGTCCGGATGTGGGTCCGACCGGGGCCCGTCGGCGTCGTCGACGGGCTTCGCCGTTGGAGGCCGGGGGAGGATTCCCCGCGGAGGACCCTGGGCGTCCGGCGCCAGAGGTGACTCGATGAAGATCCGGACCCCGGCCGTTTCCCTCGGCGCGTGCCTCTCCCTTGCGCTCGCCGCCTTCGCCACCGCCCCGATCAAGTACTGGGCGTCGCTCTCGCCCCCCTGGGGGGCGTTCGACTCCGACGCGAGCGGGCAGGTCCGCCTGGAGCAGTACCCCTCGGAGCAGAGGTTCTGGGTCCGGACGGACAAGCTCGAGGCCACCGGGCCCATGACCCCCTACGAGGTCTGGCTCGAGAACGGCGTCGGATCGGGGTCGTTCTACCCGATCGGCACGATGGAGCTCGTGACCGCCAGCAACGGCCGCTGGGATCTCAACGTCCAGGTCGACAGCTCGACCCTCTCCGTCGTCGACATCTCCTACCTCGGCGGACGCCTCGTGCAGGTCCGCGGAACCGGGGGAGTCGGGGTCTGCCTCGAGGGGACCGTCCCGGGACCGATCTACATCGGCGACGGCAGCGGTGGCGGCGGGACCGGCGGCGGCTCCGCCTCCAGTGGACCCTCCGAGCATGGACAGGTCTCCCTCCAGCGGCCCGATCCCGCCCCCGACGCGGACGCGTTCGGGAACGTGGGGCTCGACAAGCGCGGCGGGAATCAGGAGTTCTCCGTCGACGCGCGCAACCTTCCGACGGACGCGGGGGTCTTCTCCGTGGCCCTCGAGTCGGGCGTGGGCACCGGGGTCTTCTTCGCGGTCGGCGACCTCGAGGTCAAGAACCCCGCGAAGGGCCGCTTCGGGCTGAGCCTCGAGGCGGAAGGCGCCGCGCCCGCGGCGCTAGGCGTGGCCGACCTCGACGACCTCGCCGCCCGGCGCGTGCAGGTGGTCGACTCCATCGGGGTCGTCTTCCTCTGGGGAGTCCTCCCCGGCACGGCGCAGTCGCCCGGCCTCGGGAACCTGAACGGGAAGTCCGCCCTCGCCCCGCCGGCCTCCGCGCCCGCGGGGACGAACGCGAGCGGCTCCGTCCAGACCCGCTACAACGCGCCGCAGGGCGCTTCGAGCTTCGAGGTCCGCGCGAAGAACCTCCCCGCCGGCCCGACCTACTCGGTCTGGATCGGGGACGGGGTGGGCGGATTCGTCCAGGCCGGGGCTCTCTCCGCGAAGGGGACCTTCAAGCGCCAGACGCGCAAGGGCCAGGCCCTCCCCCTCGGCGCGGGGACCCTCGGAGAGCTCTCGGGCAGGCCGATCGAGGTCCGCGACGACGTCGCCGCGACGGCGGTCCTCGAGGGATTGATCCCCTAGTCCGGGCCTCCCCGGACCGGGGGGGGACGTCCCTCTCCCAAGCGACCCGACACGGGGGGAGCCCGGCTCCCCCCGATTCGTTCACCGGAGGTCGGGGGCCGCGCGCAGCGCCCCGAGGAGCGCGACCCGCGCGCACCATCCCATGTTGAAGGGCTCGAGGTCGGTCGTGTTCTCCGGGAGGTCGCCGCTCGAGTGGTAGAAGCGGTCGTGGTCGATGCGGATCTTCGCGGCCCAATCCCCCGAGCGCGGGAAGCCCGTCGTCGGCTCGACGAAGGAGGGCTGGCCGAAGGCGCTCGCGAAGACCGTGACGGAGGGGGGGCCGGCCGCCCCCTCCTGGAAGACGTAGGAGTCGGTCCCGCCGAGGGCGCGGTTCGAGGTGAAGCGGGAGGGGAATCCCTCCTCCCCGCGGTGATCGAGGGCGGCGGCGAGGATCGAGCGGACGAGCGTCCCGTTCCGGGGGACGTCGTCGGGCTCGACGAACAGGGCGTCGTCGCCGCTGCCGAAGCCGGCCTGGTCGAAGTTGAGGACCGCGGCGAGGGCCCCGGAACGCCCCGGCGCGCGCTCCCTCTCGACGAAGGCGCGCGTCGAGTGGATCTCGGTCCCCCAGACCGCGAAGCGAAGGTCGCAGGGGGGGGCGTCGACCCGGCCGCTCCGGACCGCGGCGGAGACGGCGCGGGCGATCTCGAGGAGGACGGCGACCCCCGAGGCGTTGTCGTCGGCCCCAGGCCCTCCCGAGTCGGCGTCGCCGTGGGCGCAGAAGAGGATCGACCGCGTGCGGTCGCGGCCCGGGATCGTCGCGAGGACCGTCTTCGGGGAGGACTCGGAGATCCTCGCCTCGAGGGAGAACCGGACCTCGATCGGCGGACCCCCCTCGAGCGCCTCGCGGAGGCGCCCCGCCTCCCGGGCCGAGATCGCGAAGACCGGGACGTCGCCGGCGCGCCCCGCGAGGGGGTGGAGGACGGAGTAGTCGGTGCCGGGGACGGCGTCTCCGTCGACGAGCGCGGCGAGGGTCCCGGAGGGGAGGGGGCCGCGCGGCCGCCGTCGCAGGAGGAGGACCCCTCCTCCCGGCGAGGCGCCCTCGAGCCGGAGAGGGCCGCTCCCGGAGCCCGCCTTCGAGAAGCCGTAGGGGACGGCGCCTGCGACCGGCCGCCAGGAGTCCCCCTCGCGCGCCTCGACCGACCACTTCGTCTCCTCGTGCGCGCGGAGGGGCGGGTCCTCGACGACCTCGACGGCGAGCCCCTCGGCGCGGAAGCGCTCCGCGACCCAGGCGGAAGCGCGCTCCCCCGAGGAGGTCCCTCCCATCCGGGGCCCGAACCCGACCAGGGTCCGGACGCTCGCGAGCATGTTCGCCTCGCGGACCTCGCGGGCGAGGACCCGCTCCATCTCGAGGGCGGGAGCGGCGGGACGCGAGCCGGGCGCCGATGCCGGGGAGCCCTGGGAGGCGAGCGCGCCGAGGAGGGGAGGGAGGAGGGGAGGAAGGAGGAAGACGGCGATCATCGCGCGCGATTCTAGGCGGCCCTCTCAAGCGGTCCGAAAGGTCCCCGCCCCCTCCGGCCGATAACGCACGACGGCCATGGCATCCCCGAAGCACCGACCCGAAGAGTCGCAGGAACCCGAAGAGAGGGGCGGAGAGGCGCTCCATCCGGCGGGCGGTCAGCCCGAGCCCGCCGGAGCTTCGCCCTCGCAGGGCGGAGGTCCCGAGGACCTCGTCCCCCCTCCGGGCCCCGGCGGCGAAGAGGCCGCGCCGGAGTTCTTCGTGATGGAGCCGGAGCCTCCGGAGAAGGAGGAGGCCGAGGAGTTCGTCCTCGCTCCCGAGGGGGACATCCTCGGCCCGACCGTGGGCGTCGGCGCCAAGGGTGAGATGGGGGAGAAGGGGGAGGACGACCCCGACTGGCTGCTGCGCGGCGGCGACGAGGTGATGGAGGCGAACGAGGGGGATCCCAAGATGGCCCCCCTCAAGCCCGACGAAGTCGGCGAGATGGACCTGGAGGCGGTCGGCGCCGGAGCCGGCGCCCCCGCCGAGCCGCCCGGGCGGATGCGCCGCATCTTCAAGTTCGGGTCGATCGCGGCGGCGGCCCTCCTCCTCCTCACCCTCGGCATCGTCTCCCTGCGGGGGGGATTCGGGTCGAAGGAGCCGGTCAAGGTCGCCCGCGCGGAGAAGGCCCCGACGCCCCCGACGGAGCCCGTCCGGCCTCCCGTCCCCGAGCCCCCGGCTCCGCGTCCGCCGACGCCCGAGCCGCCTCCCGCTCCGCCGCCCGACGATGCGAAGCGGACGGAGCCCGAGCCGCCCACGGATCTCGCTCCGGCTCCCCCGCCGGTCCCGACCGGCCCGCAGGGCCCGATCTCGATCCGGACCCCGGGCGGGGAATTCGTGCTCCTCAAGGCGGGCGAGGTGCTCCTCACCCTCCGCAACGGCAACTTCTTCACGGGCCGGATCTACCGGATCAATGCGGAGGAGCTGACGCTGAGGGTGCCGGGAGGCGAGATCGTCTTCGGGATGAAGAGCCTCGCGAAGATCGTCCCGCTCGCGGGGGCGGACAAGGAGAAGGACGAGCTCGCCCACCTCCCCTCGGGCTACGTCGAGCTCCACAACGGCAACCGCATCTGGGGGAAGATCCTGGAGGAGACCCCCGAGCACGCCGCGATCGCCTTCTCCGCCGCCAAGATCACGATCCCGCGGGGCTCGATCCGGGCCGTGGTCCGCAGCGCCACGGCGACGGTCGGGATCGCGGAGTAGCCCCCCTCAGGGGGAGTAGGTCTCCGCCGAGGGGATCGCCTGCCCGCTCGGGGCGCCGCCCCCTCCCGAGACGTAGACCGTTCCGTCCCCGAGCAGGACGGAGACGTGGGTTCCCCGTGCGGCGAGAAGGCTTCCCGTCGCCGCCCAGGTCCCCGGGCCCGGGTCGTAGATCTCGCAGGTGCCGAGGGGGACCGGCGCCGTGATCGCCCCCGTCGCCCCGCCCGAGACGAGGACACGCCCGTCGGGGAGCCGCGTCGCCGCCGAGGTCCCGCGGGCCTGGGCGAGAGGAGGGGCGGCCTCCCAGAGGTCGGTCGCCGGGTTGAAGAGCCGGCAGTCGGCGATCGGCTGGATGTTGAGGGGACTGTTCCCCGTCCCCCCCGCGACGAGGACCTTCCCGTTGCCGAGCTTCACGGCGGGGAAAAGGGCGCGCCCGGTTCCCGAGGGGAGCGAGCCGACCGCGGAGAAGGCGTTCGTCGCCGGGTCGAACCGCTGGCAGACCGTCGAGAAGGAGGGGACGGGGATCCCGATGACGACGGTCACCGCGACCCCGGAGGCGACGAGGACCTCCCCGTCGTCGAGGAGGACGGCGGAGTGCCCGACCTTGCTCTGGCTCATCCCCGCCACGGCGGAGAAGAGGCCCGTCGCCGGGTTCCAGACCTCGGCCGAGGAGAGGGCGTTGTTCAGGATGTCGATGATCGTGTCGACCTGGAACGAGGCGTTCCCCTTCGTCCCTCCCGTCACGAGGACCCGGCCGTCCGGGAGGAGGGTCGCCGTGTGCCCCGCGCGGGGGATCGCCATCGATCCGGTCGCCGCGAAGAGGCCGGTCGCGGGGTCGTAGATCTCCGCGGAGGGGAGGACGTTCGTCACGAAGTTCCCCGAGCCGGGGGGGGACTCGAATCCCCCGTCGACGCCGCCGACGAGGAGGACGCGGCCGTCGGCGAGGAGGGTGGCCGTGTGGAACGCCCGGGCGCTCGTCATCGGGACGAGGGTGGGGGCGTGGGTCTCCATGCTCGGGTCGAGGATCTCGGCGCTCGCCACCGCCCCGTAGGGGTCGGCGAGCGTGACCGGCCCCCCGCCGGCGACGAGGACGCGGCCGTCGGGGAGTCGGCTCGCGGTGTGGAGCGCGCGGCTCGACGCGAGGTCGGTGAGGGAGGCCTGCCACGCGCCGGGCGCGTTGACGGTGACGACGCGGACGTTCGAGAAGGAGTGGAACATCCCCGCCGGGACGGGAGGGGCGGCGACGACCGCGAGGGCCTGGAAATAGACCGCGGCGTCGAGGAGGCCCGGATCGTTCGGGATCGGGATCGGGAAAGAGGCGGCGCCCGAGGCGTCCGTCGGGGCGAGGAAGAAGATCCCGAGGAGGAGGAAGTCGTTCCCGACGCCGAGGAGGTCGGAGGGGTCCCCCGTCAGCGCGACGAGGATCGGGTTGCTCCCGGCGCTCGTCGAGAGGAGGAGGGCGCACGCGCCGTTCGCCGGCCCCCCGGCGTAGGCGAGGGTCGCGCTCCCCCCGATCGTGTCGCCGCTCGAGGCGAGGGTCGCCTGCGCGCGGGCCTCCGCGGCGAGGAGGGAGAGGGGGAGGAGGAGGCGGGCGGGCGCCATCGGGTTTCCTCGTCTCGAGGGGCGGTCGAGGGGACCGCGGGCGCCCCGATTGTAGAATCCCGCCGCATGGAGCGTCCTGAAAGCTGCCCCTCGCTAGCGGGTGAAAGTCCCGTCCGGGTAGGCGCCGAAGCGCCCGGTAGCCGGCCCCAGCCCCCGATCGAGAGAT
>JAKEFM010000210.1 GCA_022616055.1 Planctomycetota bacterium | reverse complement strand
CCCTGCGCCGCCCAGGGCCGCGTCCGCGTCCTCTCGGGTCCGGACGGTTCCCTGATCTACTCCTTGGTCGGGTTCCAGTGTCTCTCCTTCTTCGGCTCCGGCGTGACGGCGCTTCCGGACATGGATGGCGACGGAACGAGCGAGCTGGTCGTCGCGGCGAGAAACGAAGTGTCCGGGGCGGGTCCCTTCGGCTTTGGCGTCCTGCGCGCGTTCTCCGGAGGCCTCGCCTCGCCCGGGTCCATTCTCTGGAGCGCGGCCTACCCGACCATCTATCAAACCGGGTATCCGCCCGTCCCGCCGGTTTTTCCCACGGTGGACGACGTAACGAGGATCGGCGACTTGACCGGCGATGGAGTACCCGATCTCGTCTCCTCCGGTCCCGACTCAGCCGAGCGCGTCATTTCAGGAGCCACCGGCGCGCTCGTGTTCTTGTTCGTGCCGGCCTTCTATGGACCGGGAGCCATCGTCAGCCCTCCCAATCAGCGATACCGCTGGGATTTTGACGGCGACGTGAGTGCCGACGGTCTAGCCGATCTCCTCGGAGCGAGCGTGACCGGCACACCGTGGATCGGCAGCTTCGGCCCGGGGAGCGTCGTTGCGCGTTCCGGCTCGAACGGGACTCCACTCTGGTTCGTCGAGCCACCGCCGCCTGCGTACGGATTCGGATGGTGCGTCGTGGGAGGAGAGGATTGGGACGGCGACGGGATTCCCGACTGCGCCGTGGCAGCGCCAGGGTACGGTGTCGGAAGGATCTACGTCCTCGATGGGTCCGGTGGAGGGACGCGCTACGTCATCGACGGGCCGCCGAGCGCCGGGCTCGTCGGCTTCGGGACTCAAGTGGCGCGGATCGATGATGTCAATGGCGATGGGGTCCAGGAGATCGCCGCCAGCGCACCGCTCGCCTCCGTGGGCGGAATCGGGAACACCGGACGGCTGTACCTTTTCACGCTCTGCGATACGTTCGGCGCGCCGTGCCTCTCGTCGGCAGGTCTCTCCCCACGGCTCCGATGTCTGGGAGGCGCGGTTACGACAGGTAATGCTTCCTTCGGCCTTCGATTGGAGGACGCGCCGCCGGGTGCGCCCACACTACTCCTCGTCGGCTTGAGCAATACGACGTGGGGAGGAGTCGCGTTACCCGCGCCCCTCCCAGCTTCGCCAGGCTGTCTAGTTCGAGTGGCGGGCGACGTTCTGGTGACCCCCTCGCCAGGCGTGACGTCCCCTGCGGGCGTCGCGCAGGCGGCGCTCCCGATCCCATCGGTTCCGGGCCTTGCTGGATCGACGCTCTACGCGCAATGGATCCTCCTCGATCCGGGATCGGCGAGCTTCCTCTCATCTCCAGCGGTACGGCTCCCCGTTCTTCCCTAGGCTCATGAACGGCCCGAGAACCGATCGCATGGCGGCTCGCGAGTGGTTACGCCCAGCCCTGCTCCTCCTGCTAGGTCTCCAGGCGACTCCGAGAGAGGCCACCGGTCAAGTCCCTCAGTATCCACGGGTCGTTTTCTTCGAGGAGCGTTTCGAGTCGGGAAGCCTCGGCCCATTCATCGAGGTTCAGTGCCCGAACGAGTCGCTCCTTCCCTACCCGGCGCAGATAGGGCCCTGCGGATCCTCGGGCCCCACGTTCTGGCATGCGGAAGCGGCGTGCAACGCGTGCACCATTCCTGCGGGTCCACTGCCGTCCTCGTTCGGTTTGTTCTCGGCCGCCTACAACCGGATGGACCAGGTGCCGCCCGTCTGCAGCTACGATACTCCTGGCGCACCGAACGCCGCTGCGATCGAAACGGGGCCCCTCTACTGGCCCTCGTGGCCGACCGTTCCATTGACAACCGCCTTGACCTTCGACTTTCGAAACGAGATCGGGGCGGACGCCTCTGGACTCTTCGCAGACCGCATCTATGTGGAGGTCGACGTCGGTCAGAATCCCGGCTCCTGCGGCAGCGACTGGAGGGTACTGAGCACCCTGTTTCTCTCCTCAGGGACGTCGTGTCCCGGGCCGCCGCCCTTCACGGTGACCGTCGTGGGACACCCGTACGTCGACATGATGGCCGGGTCCAGTCGGCCGCTACGCTTTCGGTTCGATACCGTGGACAGCGTGGATAACGGGCATACGGGGGTCTATCTCGACAACCTACAGATCCTGACCTCCTACTGCACTCCATGCCTCGGACTCGAACCGCCCCTCGGGTACTGTGTTCCGCGGATCGAGTCGGCAGGGGGCACGCCGCGAATCGGCAATCCCAACTACACGCTCGTCCTGTCCGGGGCACCCCAAACCGCCTCGGGCGCCGTGCTGATACTCGGCATTTCGGGCAGCACGTGGCCCGGCGGTCCGCTTCCATGGGCGATCCCGGGGACGCAAACCGTCTTCGGTTCGTGCCTGCTTTGCGTAAGCGCAGATGTCCTGTTGCCCGTCGTGATCTCCACGGCCGGTCCCTGCGGCACGAGTGCCTCAATCGTATTGGCGATCCCGAACAACTCGGCCCTGACGGGCGCGGAGGCATTCGCTCAGTGGTTGGTTCTGGATCCGGGTCAGGCGGGAGGGGTGCTCACGTCCGACGCTGCCGGGGTAGTGATTCAGCCCTAGCCCTTCTCTCGACCGGCGCGCTCGGCGAGGAGAGCCCGGTAGAGCGCGGCCGTCTCCCGCAGAAGCCGCGAGGCGGCGTAGCGCTCCCGCACGCGAGCGCGGCCCCGCGCCCCCATCTCCGCCCGGAGGGCGGGCTGGCGGAGGAGGGAGGAGATCGCGCGGGCGAGGCTCTCGGGGTCGCCCCGAGCGGCGAGAAGACCGGTCCTCTCGTGGACAATGAGCTCGGGAACGCCGCCGACCTCCGTCGCGACGACGGCCCGGGCGCAGGCCATCGCCTCGATGAGGGAGAGGGGGAGCCCCTCGCTGTCGGAGGAGAGGACGACGACGTCGGCCGACATGTAGATCCCCGGTAGGTCGCGCCTCCATCCGCACCAGTGGAGCCGAGCCGAAAGCCCGAGGTCCGACGCAAGGCGAACGAGGGCCTCCCGGTCGGGACCGCCGCCGACGAGGGCGAGGTGGACATCAGGAGGGAGGAGGGAGAGGGTCCGGAGCAGGACGTCGATCCGCTTGATCCGCGCGAGGCGCCCGACGCAGGCGAGGAGGGGAGTCTTGCCGTCGAGTCCGATCTCGGATCGAAAGGGGCTGGGGGCGCTCGGGGGCGCCTCGACGGCGAGGAAGGGGTCGAGGTCCACTCCTCCCCGCAGGAGGACGATCCGTTCGGACCGGGCGACGCGGCGATCGACGAGGTCGTCGAAGACGCGCTCGCTCACGGCGAGGAGACGGGTCGACGCGCGCGCGAGGAAACGCTCCGCCGTCAGGTTTGCCCAGCCGGAGAGGAGACCGAAGTAGCCGTGGAAGGTCGTCCCGTGGAAGGTGTGGACGCGGACGGGGACGCGGCAGAGGGCGGCGGCGGCCCGCCCGAGCGCCCCGGCCTTCGCCGTGTGGGTGTGGACGATCGCCGGGCGTTCCCGGCGGAGGATCGAGACGAGGGAGGCGAGGGAACGCAGGTCGCGGAGGGGCCGCAGCTCCCTGCGCATCGAGGGGAGGACCTCGAGCCGGATCCCCTTCGCCCGGGCCTCCTCACCCAGGTCCCCTTCCTCGGGCCCGGGGGTTCCCGCTACGAGGAGGGTCTCGAACCCTTCCGCCTCGAGACCCTTCGAGAGGAGGAGCGCCTGCTTCGCCGGCCCCCCTACGTTCAGCCGCGAGACGATGCGGACGACCCGCGTCGGGCTCACGCCCCCCGGGACGCCCCCGCGAGCCGGCGGTCGGCGAGCACCGCGTCGACGACCGACTCGAGGGGCGCCGGTTCCCGGCGGGGAAGCAGGGCGCGGAGGCGGGAGAGGTCGGGAACGCGGCGCGGGAAGTCCTCGACGCCGGGACCGAGAGCGCGGGCGTGCGTCACGAACCGGATCGCGGATGCGGAGTGCGCGCGCTCGATGACCAGCCGCGCGAGATCGAGGATCGAGGTCTCCCGGTCCTCCCCGAGATTGAACGTCCCTCCCCAGGCGCAGGGCTCGGCGAGGAGGTCGGCGAAGGTCGCGACGGCGTCCCCCACGAAAGCGAAGGCTCGCCTCTGTCCGCCGTCGCCGTGGACCTCGAGGGGCTCGCCCCGCAGAGCCGCCTTCGCGAAGCGCGGGAGGACCATCCCGTACCGGGACCTCTGGCGCGGGCCGACGACGTTGAACAGGCGCACGACGAGGGTCTTGAGGCCGTCCCTGCCCGCCGCGGCGAGGAGGGATTCCCCGATCGCCTTCGAGAGGCCGTAGGCGGTGCGGGGTCTCCCGGGAGGGCCGAGGACGAGT
This sequence comes from Planctomycetota bacterium, assembly GCA_022616055.1. Lineage (GTDB taxonomy): Bacteria > Planctomycetota > UBA1135 > UBA1135 > JAKEFM01 > JAKEFM01. Next base: position 21,438 of record JAKEFM010000210.1, on the reverse strand, counting down.
CGGGAGTCCTCGGTGAGAGGGCCGGGGTGGGCGACCCCGTAGACCTCGGAGGAGGAGGCGAAGGCGAGGTCGGCGCGGGTCTCGAGGGCGACCTGCACCGCGTTCGCCGCGCCGAGGACGTTCCGTTCGAAGGAGCCGAAGGGATCCTGGACGATGCGCCGGACCCCCACCGCCGCTGCGAGGTGGACGATCCGATGGCAGCCCTCCGCGGCGGCGCGGAGGGTCGCCCGGTCGAGGACCGAGCCGCGCGTGAAGTCGATCCGCCCGGCGACGGCGTCGAGGTTCGCCTCCCGGCCGGTCGAGAGGTCGTCGAGGACGGAGACCTCCTCCCCCCGGTTGAGCAGCTCTTTCACGAGGTGGGAACCGAGGAACCCTGCCCCTCCGGTGACGAGCGTCCGCATTCGCACGATCCGCAGACGCCCCGCCTGGGCCGCCTATTCCGGCCGGGGCGCGGGGAGACTCTACGGGCCGGGCCTCACCCCGGGAAGGGGGCCCCGGCAACCGGATAGAATTCAACCCGCGGACCGATCGCGGCTTCTGCGCGAACCCGGGCAGCCGAGGTCGAGGCGCCTCATGGGACTGACCCACGTCACGGCGACCGTCATCAACCCGGCGCGACCGGGAAGGAAGGCGAAGCTGTCCTTTCTCGTGGACTCGGGGGCGATCTACACGGTGGCGCCGGGGGAGGTCCTCGATCGCCTCGGGATCAAGCCTCACGGGTCGAGGACGTTCGTCCTCGCCGACGGCACCCACGTCACCCGGAAGATCGGGGACGCGATCTTCGCGATCGACGGCGAGCGGGCGGCCTCCCCTGTCGTCTTCGGAGAGAAGGGCGACAGCCAACTCTTCGGAACCGTGTCCCTCGAGGCGCTCGGCTTCGTCCTCGATCCGATCCGGCGCGAGCTGCGCCGCCTCCCGATGCTCCTCGGGTAGGCGCGGAGGCCGCGGGGCTAGTGGCCGAGGGGGAAGACCGAGGGGAGATCCCGCCAGAGCCAGCCGTGGTAGGCGAGGATCCCCGAGTAGAGGAGGAGGGCGCAGACGAGCCCGACCCGGCCGAGGCGGTAGTTCTTGTGGAGGACGAGGAAGGCGAGGGCGAGGCCGGTCCCGACGCACTTGATGAAGAGGAAGGGGCGCTGCCCCCACTCGATGAGGGCGTCGACGACGGGGTTCGCCTCCTGCCCCCCGAAGGACATGTAGTAGAGGGTGAAGAACCCGTCGAAGACGTTGAGCGCGAGGACGGCGAGGACCAGGACGCCGACGCCCACTCCGTGCCTGTCGACGTACGCGCCCTCCGCCTCGGCGAGGCGACGAGGTGCGCGCCGCCGGCCGCCGAAGAGGGCGTACCGGCTGATCATCGGGGTGGGACGTCGGCGCCGATCCGGCCGCACGCGCCGCTCGGAGTCGGACGCGGCCATCAGGGGAGATCATACCCCGGCCGCGAGCCGCAGTCAGAAGGGCCAAGCGAGGACGACGCGGCCGCGGAGTTCTTTCTCCGAAACGCGGCTCCACCTCTCGGGGAGATCGGGGTTGTCCCTCCCGACGAGGGCCTCGCCGGGGCGGAGTGGATCGGGCGGCGCACCGCCGGGCGGTCCCACGGGTTCGCCGTTCACCGAAAGGCGGCCGTCGACCCACTCGAGGAGGTCGCCGTGGACGGCGGCGAGGCGCGCGACCCGGGATTGTCCGTTCCCGACGAGGAAGAGGACGAAGTCGCCGCGCTCGAGCCGTCCCGGCCGGCGGTCGACGAGGAGTCTCTCCCCAGCCCGGAAGGTCGGCTCCATGCCCCGGTCCCCCTCGGGGATGCCTACCAGGGAAAAGCGCCCGGCGAGGTAGATCGCGGCGCCGGCGAGCGAGAGCCAGAGGACTCCCCTCGAGAGGGAGAGGGCGCGAGCCGGCCTCATCCTCGCCCCTCCTCGAAGGAGGCGAGGAGGTCGCGGGCCGCCGCCTCGGGGTCCCTGGCGGAGAAGAAGGCGCCGATGCAGGCCACGCCGGAGGCCCCCGCACGCGCGCACTCCCTCGCCCGGGGAGGGTCGATGCCGCCGATCGCGACGACGGGGAGGGAGGTGGCCGAGACGGCGCGGCGAATCCCCTCGATCCCGCGCGCAGGGAGGAGGCCCCGCTTCGACGGGGTCTCGTGGATCGGGCCGAAGATCAGGAAGTCGGCCCCTTCCGCCGCCCGGACTTCCTCCAGGCTGTGGGTCGAGACGCCGAGCAGCCGGCCGGGACCGAGGAGGCTCCGCGCGGACCGGGGGTCGAAGGAGCGCCACCCGAGCTGGACGCCGTCGGCCCCGGAAGCGAGGGCGACGTCGAGACGGTCGTTGACGAGGAGGAGCCCCTTGCCGGGAGGGAACGGGGTCCGCAGGGCTCGGGCGAGGTCGAGGAGCGCGCGACCGGAGAGGCAGGGCTCCCTCACCTGGATCCCGACGGCTCCCCCGCGTCGGGCCTCACCCGCGACGGCCTCGATGCGGCTCCGGTCGCCGGATCCGTCCGTGACGAGGAGGAGCCGGAGGTCGATCACGGGGAACTCAGGCCGGTTCGACCCGCAGGCCGAGGTCCCGCGCCCGCGCCCGCATGCCGCGCGCATCGGGGCTCTCCCGGAGGAGCGCGCTCGTCGGGGAGATACGCTCGATCAGGCGCTCCCGCACGCGCGGGTCCTCGAGGAACCGGTCGAGCACCCCGGGCTCCTCGCTCCGGACGAGGGTCGCGCTCTCCAGGCGCACGACCCCGGCCCGCGCCGCCCACGCGCGGATCGAGAAGAGGACGTTCTGCGGGACGGGGCCCTGGAGCGCCTCGACCATCGCCTCCGTGCTCATCCCCTCCGCCCGGCCGAGGCGCACGCTCGCCTCGGTGATCCGGAATCGGAAGATCGGGTCCGAATGGATTCGTTCGCAGAAGCGGTCGAGCGCGTGGACCGTGTCGTAGGGGTCCCCGGCCCCGGGGAAGAGGGCGACCTCGAAGTCGGGGTTGACGAGGAGCCGCTCCCCTCCGGAGGGGAGGCGTCCGGGCCGCAGGAGGCGCGACCCGAAGGGGGTGAGGCGCAGGGCGACGGGCCGGGACGCGGCGTCGTAGCCGAGGTCGACGAGGCCGAGGAGGTGGAGGCGGCGGCGCACCCAGGCGAAGAGGTTCCAGGCGAGGCGCTGGGGGTCCTCGACCGCCGTCGGAGCCGGGGCGCGCGAGGTCAGGGCCTCCTCGACTCCCAGCCGGTCGAGGCGGGTGAGGTAGGCGTTCCGCGCGACGAACGGGAGGAACATCGCCTCGACCCACCGCCCCGGCGCGAGGCGCCGCAGCATCCGGAGGAGGAGCCGGCGCAGCCGCGCCTGGTGGAGGAACTCCCCGGCGAGGCCCCGCTCCTCGACGAACCCCTCGAGGATCCTCCGGACCTTTTCGAGGAGGGGGAGGGCGCCGAAGGCGAGTCCGGCCGGGGAGAGGGTGAAGGTCCGCTCCCCCGTCCGGTCGACGAGGCGGCGGCCGAGCGCGAAACGCAGCGCCACCTCGAAGACCTCCTCCCCCGAGGCCTCGCGCGTCGGCATCGGGATCAGCCCCCCCGCGAGCCGGCGCTCCGTCGTGCGGAAGACGGAGCCCTGCGCGGTGAACCGGACGTTCCCCTCGACGAGGGAGCCGAGGAGCCGCGAGAGGTTGCTCGCGAAGTCGGGCCCGCAGGTCGCCTCCCGCTCGACGGAGGGAGGCTCCTCCCGCGCGCGCCGGCGCAGGATCGAGACGACGACCTCCGGGAAGACGAGGAGGGTCGGCTCGGCGAGGGAGATCCCGTACCGGGAGAGGTCGAGCGGGGAGACGGTGCCGAGGCGGGCGCGCTCGAGCGGCGCCTTCCAGCGGTCGGGCTCGAAGCGCTCGATCCCGAGGTCGAGCCGCTCGAACAGGGACCGGGGGAGGACGCCTCCCGCCAGGAGGGTGGCCTCGAGGACGAGCCTCCGGAGGTCCTCCGGGAGGGAGTCGAGGCGGGAGGCGACCCCCGCCTCCCCGGCGAGGCCCCTCCAGTCGATCCGGGCGCGCGGGCCGCGGATCCTCATCCGGAGGTGGCCCCGGAGGGTCAGGAGCTCGTCGACCCCGCAGACCTCCCGGCGGCGGATCTCGACGAGGATCTCGCCGAGGGGAAGGGGGACGGCGAAGGCGCGCTCGCCGTAGTTGCGCCAGGAGCGGCCGAGCACGGGAAGCACGATCCCTCTCCGGTCGAGGGCCTCCACCGCCGCCTCGACCTCGGCGGCTCCCATCCTCTCGAAGGGGGGAGCGCGGCGCAGCTCCGCCTCGGTGCGGACGAAGCCGGGGGCGGAGAGGAACTGGTCGAGGAGGTCGGATAGCTTCTTCCCGAGCTCCCGGCGGCGGGCCGCGACGACCTCCGGGTCCCCCATCGCGGCGCAGAGCGCCCGCACGAGCCCCTCGGGGGAGTCGGGCGCCGACTTCCCGCCGCACCAGAAGGCGTGCGCCTCCCGCAGCGCCGCCTCGGGGAGCGCGGCGAGGAGGGAGGCGAGGGTCCGGGTCACGGGGCACCGTCCCGGCGCGAGCGGGGCAGGCGCCCGTCGAGGGCGCGGGCGTCGAGGATCTCGTAGGCGTAGCCCTGCTCGGCGAGGAAGCGCTGGCGCTTCTCGGCGAACTCCTGGTCCCGGGAGTCCTCCGTGACGATCGCGTAGAAGTGGGCGAGCGCGCCCCCTTCCTTCGGCCGGAGGATCCTCCCCAGGCGCTGCGCCTCCTCCTGGCGCGAGCCGAAGGTCCCCGACACCTGGATCGCGACGTTGGCGTCGGGGAGGTCGATCGCGAAGTTCCCGACCCGGGAGAGGAGGAGGAGCCGGATCCGCCCCTTGCGGAACTCCTCGTACAGGCGCTGGCGCTCGAGGACCGGGGTCGCCCCCGTGATCAGGGGCGCCCGCAGGCGCGAGGCGTAGAGGTTCAGCTGGTCGAGGTACTGCCCGAGGATCAGGACGAGGTCCCCCTCGTGGAGGCGGAGGAGCTCGCGCACGACCTTCTCCTTCGCCGGGCTCTCGGAGGCGATCCGGAAGCGCTCCCGGGGCGGGGCGAGGAGGTAGCGGGGGCGGTCCTCGAGGGGGACGCGCACCTCGGCGCACCGCGCGGTCGCGATGAACCCCGCCCGCTCGAGGGAGCGCCAGGGGACGTCGAGGCGCTTGGGCCCGATCAGGCCGAAGACCTCCCCCTCCCGGCCGTCCTCCCGGACGAGGGTCGCCGTCAGGCCGAGCCGCCGGCGCGCCTGGAGGTCGGCCGTGATCCGGAAGACCGGCGCGGGGAGGAGGTGGACCTCGTCGTAGACGATGAGGCCGAAGTTCCGCTCCCCGAAGATCCGGAAGTGGGGGTACTCCTCCGTCCCCCGCTGCCGGTAGGTGATCATCTGGTAGGTCGAGATCGTGACGGGGCGGATCGACTTCGTCTCCCCCGTGAACTCCCCGATGTCCTCGGCGGAGAGGGTGGTCTTGTCGAGGAGTTCCCCCTTCCACTGCCGGACCGCGACCGTGTTCGTCGTGAGGACGAGGGTCTGCGCGCCGACGGCCGCCATCACCCCCATCCCGACGGCCGTCTTGCCGGCCCCACAGGGGAGGACGACGACGCCGGAGCCCCCGCGAAGCGATCCCCCCGCGTGGAACGCCTCGACCGCCTGCTTCTGGTAGGGGCGCAGGGCGAAGGGGGCGCCCGAGAGGGTCCTCTCCCGCAGGTCGAGGGGGAGCGGATCCCCCTCGAGGTAGCCCGCGAGGTCCTCGACGGGCCAGCCGACCCGCACGAGAGCCTGCTTGAGCGCCCCACGCGCGCCCTCCTCGACGAACCGGGCGGTCGAGTCGAGCGTCTCCCGCAGGTGCGCGTCGACCTCGTCGAGGGAGGCGAGAAGAGCGAGGGCCTCCTCCCCGTCCGCGCGGAGGAGCAGCCTCCCGTCGTGGCGCTCGAGACGCAGCCGCCCCCAGCGCCCGTACCACTCCTCGACCTCGGCGAGCAGGCTCTTCGGGACCGGGTACTGGCTCCACCCCTCGAGACACTCGCGGATCTCCGCCAGCGGGAGGCCGAGGGAGGCGGCATTCCAGATCGAGATCGGCGTGAGCCGGTAGGTGTGGAGGTGCTCGGGGCTCTTCTCCAGCTCGGCGAACCGGGAGAGGGCGGCGCGCGCCTCCTCGAACCGCGGATGCTCGACGAGGAGGAGGACCGTGCGGTCGCTCTGGACGACGAGGGGCCGCTCGAGCGCGACCCGGGTCATGCGCGCCGCCTCAGGACCCGCCCCGTCACCGAGGAGCGCTCCCCCCGGATCGCGGCGGGCGAGCCGCAGAACACCACCCTCCCCCCCTCCTGCCCCGCCCCCGGTCCCATCTCGATCAGGTGGTCCGCGCGCGCGAGGACCTCGGGATGGTGCTCGACGAGGAGGACGGTGTCCCCCGCCTCGACGAGGCGGCGGAGCCCGGCGAGGAGCGGGGCGAGGTCGACGAGGTGGAGCCCGATGGTCGGCTCGTCGAGGAGGAAGAGCCTCCTCCCCGCCTCCCCCGCCAGGGTCGGCTCCTCCGCGGGGACCCCATCCTCGGAGGGCTCGGGCCGCGTGACGGCCCCGGCCAGAGCCGCCGCCAGGCGCACGCGCTGGCTCTCCCCCCCGGAGAGGGTCGGGGCGCTCTGACCGAGGCGGAGGTAGCCGAGGCCGAGGAAGTCGAGAGCGTCGAGGACCCCGCGGATCCGGGGCGAGTGCGCGAAGAACTCCCGCGCCGTGGCGACCTCGAGGTCGAGGACCTCGGCGATCGTCCGCCCCTGGAGGCGCACGGAGAGCGTCGCCTCGTCGAATCGCCGGCCGCCGCACTCCTCGCACGGGAGCCAGACGTCCGGGAGGAATTCCATCGGGACGCGCGTCGATCCCCTCCCGCGGCACCCCTCGCACCTGCCGCCCGGGACGAAGGGCGAGAAGCGCCCCGGCCCGAACCCCAGGGCCCGGGCCTCGGGGGTCCTCGCGAACAGCTCCCGGATCTCCTCGAAGATCCCGGTGTAGGTCGCCGGGTTGGAGAGAGGCGTCCTCCCGACCGGCGCCGACCCGAGGACGACGACCCGGTCGAGGCCGCTCGCCCCCGAGAGCGCGTCGTAGTCGCGCGCCCCCCGCCACCGGCCGGCCCCCTGGACCCCCGCCTGCGCGAGGGCGGGGAGGAGGGACTCGAAGACCAGGGCCGACTTCCCCGCGCCGGAGGGGCCGCAGACGGCGACGAGCCTCCCGAGGGGGATCTCGACGGAGACGCCGCGGAGGTTGCGGGCGCGCGCCCCGCGCAGTTGAAGCGCTCCGCGGGCCGGGCCCTTCTCCGCGGGCGCCGCCGGGAGGGGGACCTCCCTTCGGAGCATCCGGCCGGTCGGGGATTCTCGGACGGCCTCGATCGCCGAGGGAGGCCCGCAGGCGACCACCTTTCCCCCCTCGCGGCCGGCCCCCGGCCCGAGGTCGATCACCCAGTCGGCGGCGCGCACGACCGCCTCGTCGTGCTCGACCACGATCACGGTGTTCTCCTCCTCCCGGAGCCTCTTCATCGCCTCGATCAGCGGCTCGACGTCGCAGGGGTGGAGGCCGACGGTCGGCTCGTCGAGGACGTAGACGACGCCGGAGAGTCGCGTGCCGAGGACCGAGGCGAGCCGCACCCGGCGCGCCTCCCCGCCGGAGAGGCTCGACATCGCGCGGTCGAGGGCGAGGTAGGGGAGGCCGACCGCCTCGAGGGTCTCGAGCCTCGCGAGGAGAGGCGGCGCGAGCTCCCGCAGCACGCTCGCCCCGGGCTCCGGGAGCGTGAGGGAGGCGAGTGACTCCCGCGCCTCCCCCACGGTCTGGGAGAGGAACTCGGGCATCCGCTTCCCCCCCAGCCGCACCGCGCGGGCCTCCCGCCGCAGGCGCTCCCCGCCACAGGCCTCGCAGGGGACCGTCGTCAGGAGCCCGGCGAGGTCCCCGGCCGAGGCGGAGCGCTCGACCAGCCCGGCGAGGCCGGGCCAGGTCTTGGACATCCTCGTCGAGTGGGCCGTCCGCCGCCCCTCCCGGTCGTGGTCGACGACGAACCGCCGCTCCCCCGTCCCCCGCAGGAGGAGGTCCTTCGCCTTCTCGGGGAGGTCCCCGAAGGGGCGGGAGAGGTCGATCCGGTGGCGGCGGGCGACCGCCCGGGCGAGCGTCGCGTAGAGCCCGTCCTCGCGCCGCAGGAGCCGCTCGACCGAGGGATGGACGGCGCCGAGGAGGAGGGGCTCCCGCGGCCTCGCGACGATCCTCTCGAGATCGCATCGCCCGCGCTCGCCGATGCCGCGGCACTCCGGGCAGGCTCCCGCGAGGAGGTTGAAGGAGAAGTGGCGCGGCGAGAGGGGCTCCTCGGAACGGTACCCGCAGCCCGCGCACGCGCCCCGGGTCGAGAAGGTCCGCCGCTCCCCCCCGTCCGCCAGCGCGAGGACGACCGTCCCGTCCCCGAACGACGCCGCCTGCTCGGCGGCCTCGGCGATCCGCGCCCGCGCCCGGGGAGCGAACTCCACGCGATCGACGAGGAGCTCGAGCCGCCCGACCGGCTCCGTCCCCACCTCCTCGAGCCGCGTCTCCCGTCCGTCGACGAGGAGGCGCGCGAACCCCGCGCGGCGCAGCCTCTGGGCGAGGTCCGGGAGGAGCCCCTCCTCCGTCGGCGCGGCGAGCGGCGCCAGGACGAACCCCTTCCTCCCCGCGAAGTGCCGGGCTCCCTCCGCGGCGAGCGCGGAGGGGGCGATCGCGGCGAGCGGCTCGCCGCACTTCGGGCAGTGGGGCGTCCCGGCCCTCGCGTAGAGGACGCGCAGCGCGTCGTGGATCTCGCTCGCCGTCGCCACGGTCGACCTCGGCCCGTTCGCCCCGCCCGTCCCCTCGACGGCGATCGAGGGGCCGAGCCCCTCGATCCGGTCGACGTTCGCCCGCTCCAGGCGCCCGAGGAAACGGCGCGCGTAGGTCGACAGGCTCTCGACGAACCGCCTTCGCCCCTCGGCGTAGACGACGTCGAGGGCGAGGGAGGATTTCCCCGAGCCGGAGGGGCCCGTCACGGCCACGAGGCGGTCGCGAGGGATCGAGACGGAGACCTCCTGGAGGTTGTTCGCGCGGGCCCCGACGATCTCGAGGCTCCTCGGCGAGGTCGCCCCCTCGGGCCGCCCGTCGCGGGAGGGAGGGAGGGGCGCCTTCCGTCCCGCGAGGAGGGGGACGAGGGAGGCCCCGGTCGCGGAGGAGGGGGCAGCCGCGACCTCCTCCGGCGTCCCCTGCGCGACGATCTCCCCTCCCTCCGGGCCGCTCCCCGGGCCGAGGTCGATCACCCAGTCCGCGCAGGCGACGAGGTCGGGATGGTGCTCGACGACGACGACGGTGTGCCCCGCCTCGACGAGCCCGCTCAGCGCCTCGAGGAGAGTGCCGACGTCGCTCGCGTGGAGGCCGCTCGTCGGCTCGTCGAGGAGGAGGAGCCGCTTCCCGTGGAGGCGGCGCCCGAGGGCGGCGGCGAGGCGCAGCGCGTGCGCCTCCCCGCCGGAGAGGTTCGGCGAGGGCTGGCCGAGCCGGAGATAGCCGAGCCCGACCTTCGAGAGCGCCTCGAGGAGGCAGGCGATCCGGGGGTGCTCCGCGAAGAAGGCGCGCGCCTCCTCGACCGTCATGTCGAGGACCTCGGCGATCGACTTCCCCCGCCGGTGCACGGCGAGGGTCTCGGCGTTGAAGCGGCTCCCCTCGCACTCGGGGCAGGGGGCGAGCACCGGCGCGAGGAAGTCGAGCCGCAGCTCGCGCACGCCCGCGCCGAGGCAGGCCTCGCAGCGCCCCCCCGCGACGTTGAAGGAGAACCGACCGGGGCCGTACCCGCGCATCCGCGCCTCGGGGAGCGCGGCGAAGAGTTCCCGGACCAGGTCGAAGAGCCCGGTGTACGTGGCGGGGTTCGAGCGGGGAGTCCGGCCGAGGGGGGCGGCGCGCAGCTCGACGATCGAGGAGAGGTCTTCCGCCCCTTCGATCGCGTCGAAGGGCTCGGGCACCTCCCCCGCCCCGTGGAACCGCCTGCGCAGCTCCCGGGCGAGCGTCCCCTCGACGAGCGTCGACTTCCCCGAGCCGCTCACCCCCGTCACCGCGACGAGGCAGCCGAGGGGGAAGGCGACGTCGATCCCCTTCAGGTTGTTGCCGCGGGCCCCCTTCACCCGCAGGAATCCCTTCGGGCGGCGGCGCGCGCGGGGCGCCGCCAGCGGCCCCTCGCCGCGGAGGAAGGCCCCCGTCGGCGAGTCGGCGGTCGCCGCGACCTCGTCGGGAGTCCCGAACGCGACGATCCGCCCCCCTTCGGCGGCGGCCCCGGGACCTAGGTCGACGAGCAGGTCGCACGTCCGCAGCGTCGTCTCGTCGTGCTCGACGACGAGCACGGTGTTCCCCCGGTCGCGCAGCCGCCGCAGCGCCCCGAGGAGCCTCCCGACGTCCTTCGGGTGGAGCCCGACGGTCGGCTCGTCGAGGGTGTAGACGATCCCGCAGAGCGCCGCGCCGATCTGCGCGCCGAGGCGGACCCTCTGCGACTCCCCGCCCGAGAGGGTCGAGACCGACCGGTCGAGGGAGAGGTAGCCGACGCCGACCTCCTCGAGGAACGCGAGCCGCTCCCGCAGCTCCCGGAAGAGGTCGCGCCCGAGGGCCGCCTCCCGGGGATCGGGATCGAGCCCGTCGAAGAACCGCGCCGTCTCCCGGACCGGCTCCCTGCAGAGGTCGGCGATCCCCTTGCCCCGGAACGTGACGGCGCGGGCCGTCGCGTTGAGTCGGCCTCCCCCGCAATCGGGACAGGTCCTCCGGACCCCCCGCCTCCGCGGCGCGCGCCTCGCTCCGTCGGAAGGGGCTTCCTCCAGGTCGTCCTCCTCCGCCGGGGCCTCCTCCTCTTCCTTCCGCCCCTCCGGGCCGATCCGGCCCGTCCCCTCGCACTGCGGGCACGCCCCGTGAGGCGAGTTGAAGGAGAAGAGCCTCGGCTCGAACTCCGGCAGGTCGACCCGGCAGTGCGGGCAGGCCCGGCTGGCGGAGAAGACGCGGTCCCCCTCCTCCGTCGAGAGGATCACCGTGCCGCCGCCGACCGAGATCCCGGCCCCGACCGCCTCCCGGATCCTCGCCCGCTTGCCCGGCTCCGGCGTCAGGCGGTCGAGGACGACCTCGACCGTGTGGCGGCGCCTCTTCTCGAGGGGCGCGGCCTCCTCGAGCCGGACCACGGTCCCGTCGACCCTCGCCCGCACGTAGCCGAGGCGGGAGAGCTTCGCCAGCTCCCCCTTGTGCTCCCCGCGCCTGTCTCGGATGACCGGAGCGAGCAGCGTCGCCGGGCGGCCCGAGGCCGCCGCGAGGATCCGGTCGACGATCGCCTCGGGCGACTGGGGCGCGACCTCCCTCCCGCAGGAGGGGCAGTGCGGCGTTCCGAGCCGGGCGTACAGCAGCCGGAGATAGTCGTGCACCTCCGTGACCGTCCCGACGGTCGAGCGGAGGTTCCTCCCCAGCCCCTTCTGGTCGACCGCGACGGTCGGGGGGAGCCCGTCGATCCGGTCGACCGCCGGCTGCTCGAGGGGTCCGAGGAACTGGCGGGCGAAGGGGGAGAGGCACTCGAGGAAGCGCCGCTGCCCCTCCCGGTGGACCGTGTCGAAGACGAGGGAGGACTTCCCCGACCCCGACACGCCGCAGAAGCCGACGAGGAGGCCGTGGGGGAGGTCGAGGTCGACGCCCCGGAGGTTGTGCTCGCGGGCCCCCCGGATCGAGAGGACCCCCTTCGGGGTGGCGCGGCGGCCCGGCGCGTGGAGGGAGTTTTCCACGGTGTTCCGAACCGGGCGATTCTACAGGTCAGGCCCGGACTCGGCGTCGGATGGCCTCGTGCAGAGGCCCGTTGCTGGCCACGACGTTGCGGCCGTAGAGCCACCCCTCCCCCCCCTCGACGTCGGTGACCTTCCCCCCCGCCTCCCGGACGAGGAGGGCGCCGGCGGCCACGTCGTGGGGCTCCAGGTGAAGCTCCCAGGACCCGTCGAACCGCCCGGCCGCGACCCAGGCGAGGTCGATCGAGGCCGCGCCGATGCGCCGGATCCCGCGCGCCTCGAAGAAGAAGCGGACGAAGTTGTCGAGGTTGTTGTCCGGGATCTCCCCCCGCCGGTAGGGGAAGCCGGTGATCAGCAGGGCCTCCGAGAGCGCCTCCGTCGTCGACACCCGGATCGGCGAGCCGTTGAGCGTCGCCCCCTTCCCCACCTCCGCCGCGAACATCTCCCCCATCACCGGGTTGTAGACGACTCCCATGTGGGGCTTCCCCCCCACGTACCGGGCGATCGAGACGGCGAAGATCGGGACCCCGTGGACGAAGTTGATCGTCCCGTCGAGGGGATCGACGTGCCAGAGGGGCCCGCTCCCTCCCTCCTCCCGGACCTCCTCCTCCGACAGGATCGCCTCCCCGGGGAAGGCCTTCCGGATTCCCGCGACGACCGTCCGCTCGGTCTCCCGGTCCGCTTCCGTGACCAGGTCCCGCGCGGTCGACTTCCTGCCGATGGTCCGCGGGTCGATCTTCCCGAACCGCGCCTTCAGGACCTCGCCGGCCGCCCGCGCGATCTCCTCGACCCGCTCGATCATCCCCCGCCCCTCGAGAAGGAGGCGAGGAGGCGGACCAGGTCGTCGGGCAGCTCGCGGGCGAGCTTGTTCCCCCCATTCCCCTCCTCGTTCACGAGGATCGAGAAGGCGAGATTCTCCCCCCCCTTGGTCCGGGCGTACCCGGACAGCGCCCGGACTCCGGCGAGGTAGCCGGTCTTCGCCCGCACGCGCCCCGGGAGGTCTTCCTCCTTCAGGCGCCGCTCGAGGGTCGTCCCGTCCTCGCCCGGCGAGGCGAGCGTGCCGAGGAACTCCTGCCTCCGCTCGCTCCGCCACATCGCCTCCAGCAGGGCCCCGAAGAACGAGGGGGAGAACCGGTCGTTCCGGGACAGGCCCGATCCGTCCTCCATCGAGAACCCCTCCAGCGGGACCCCCCGCGAGGCGAGGAAGCCCCTCGCGGCCCGCACGCCGGCGGCGAAGGAGCCCTCCCCCTCCAGGCGCGCGCCGATCGTCTTCAGGAGATGCTCGGCGCCGAAGTTGTCGCTCCTCTTGTTCACGACCGCGACGAGGGGAAGCAGCGGCGACCGCATCGTCACGAGCGTTTCCCATTCCTTCCCGTCCGCCTCCGCCTCCCGGACGGCTCCGCCGACCTCGATCCCCGCCTCCCGAAGCGCCTCCTTCAGCACCGCGCCGAAGAAGCGAGGCGGATCCGGCACCGGGACCTTCGCCGTGTAGGGACGGGATCCCGAGGAGATCTCCCCCCGCACCTTCAGGGCCCCGTCGGCGAACGCCAGGTGGACGACCGTCTTCCCCTTCCCGGGTGACGTCCCGATCCGTCCCTCGACGGTCCAGGGCGCCCCGCCCGGGATCACCGCCAGGCTCGCGGGCCCGCCCGATCTCCCGGGCGAGACCTTCGCCTCGATGCACCCCTCGTTCAGCGAGAGCGCGCACACGGGGGCGGCGTACGACTGATTCAATTGATCCCGGGGCCAGGAGGGATGGACGAACTGGCGATCGAAGAGGCGGACGTCGAGGACGAGGTCCCCCTCGATCTTCGAGATCCCCTTCCCTCGCAGCGCCTCGACCACGGGGGAGAAGATCCGGGCGAAGTCCTCCTCGAAGAACCTCGGCGAGAGGCAGGGATCTCCCCCGCCCTTCACCCCGAGGTCCCCGCGAAGGCTTCCTCCCCTCACCTCCCCCCGCGTCGAGAAGGCCGTCTCGAACTGGAAGCCCGGCGCGAGGAGCGTCAGGGCCGCGGCCGTCGTGACGAGCTTCGTGTTCGAGGCGGCGGCGAGCGGCGTCCCGGCCCGGTGCCCGGCGAGAACCTCTCCCGTGTCGAGGGAGCGGATCTCGAAGCCGACTTTCGCGCCGGCCGCCTCCGCCGCGGCGGTCCTCGCGCCGAGCGCCGTCGCGAGGTCCCGGACGGGGTCGGCCCCGAGGACGAGGAGGGGGGCGAGGAGAAGCGCGGCGGGGGTCATTTCGCCGTCGGCGCCGGGCGGCGCGGCGCCTTCTCCTCGTCGGCGAGGAGGTAGGCGATCGAGAAGATCAGCCGGGCCGCGCGGGAGACCTTTTCCTCCTCGATCTTGTCCGGCGAGTCGGTCGGCTGGTGGTAGTCCTTGTGCTCGATGTCCTTCTCCGACACGAACAGGGCCGGCACCCCGTGCTTCTGGAAGTTCCACTGGTCGCTTCGCTCGAAGAACTGCCGGCCGTAGTCGAGGTCGACCTTGACCTTGAGGGGCCGGAGCTTCTGCGCCCGCGAGACGACCGACTGGAGATCGGGGTTGTCCCATGTCCCGGCGACGGAGAACGCGTCGAGGTCGCCCCTCCCGACCATGTCCGTGTTCACCATCGCGACGGTGTCGTCGAGGGTGAACCGCGGCGGGGCCTTCACGTAGGCCTCCGAGCCGAGCAGCCCCGCCTCCTCCCCCGCGAACCAGCAGAAGACGACGCTCCTCCGCGTCGGGGTCCTGGAGAAGGCCTCCGCCACCTCGAGCAGCGCCGTGCTCCCCGAGGCGTTGTCGTCGGCGCCGAAGTAGACCTGGCCGATGTCGTTCACCCCGACGTGGTCGTAGTGGGCGCCGATGACGACGGCCTGCTTCGCCGCCTCGGGATCCGAGCCCTTCCGGACCGCCACCACGTTCCTCGTCGGGGCCGGCCCGTTCTCCGTCTTCGAGACGAGCGTCACCTCGCTGCCCGGGCACTTCACCACCTGCGGCGTCATCGATCCGTCGATCTTCTCCTGCAGCGGGCGGATCGGGAGCCCGATGATCCTCTCGGCCGCCTCGAGGGAGACGGTCGCGACCGGGATCGAGGGGGCCGCGGCCTGGGTCGGGGTCGCCCTCCGGCCCGAGGCCGACTTGTACGCGAGGGGCGTCGTCCCCACGTGATTCACCGGGTCGTGGACGAGGAGCAAGGCGACGCCCCCCTTCTCCGCGACCGTCCGCGCTTTCTCGAAGATCGAGGAGTGCTTCGTCGGCTCGAGGCCATCGAAGACCGAGCCCGCTTTCTTCTCTCTCGGCTCGTGGGTGAGGGCGAGGACGACCTTCCCCCTCACCTCGGCCTTCGAGAAATCGTTGTAGCGGTACTTCGTCGCCTCGATCGCGTAGCCGAGGAAGATCGGCTCGCCTCGCGCCTCGCCGTCGGCGCTCCCGGGGACCGGCAGCCAGTCCTTCTTCACTTCGAACGTCCCCTCCGCCTTCCCTCCCGTGACGGCGAGCGAGCAGTCCTTCGCGGGGACCCGGACCTGGACGTCGAAGGTCTGAAAGTACGCCTCCGCGTCTCCGCCCGGCTCGAGGCCGAACTCCTTCAGCCTCTCGGCGATGTAGGCGCCTGCCCTCTCGAGCCCCTCGCTCGGCGTGTCCCTCCCGGCAAACTCCTCCGACGCGAGGACCTTGACGTGCGCCTCGCACTCCTTCGGCGTGATCGAGTCGAGCCCCTCGGCGAAGGTGCCGGGCCGCCCGGCGAGGAGCGGAAGGACGAGGAGCCCCGCAAGGCGGGGGAAGAGGATCCAGTCGGCCCGTGCGAAGGGGATCACCGTCGAGTCGCCGGCCGGAGAAGATAACCGACGATCCCGGCGGACCGAATCCCCCCCTCCGGCTCCCGGACCGCCGCGCGGAACCCGCCTGGATCCCGCGGAAACCCGGTGTCGTGCAGAACCGGGTCCCGAGCCAGGTCCAGTAGACGCGCACGGCCGACTGGCTATCCGCTTTCCACCCTCCCGCAGTCGCGGAGGGAGGGATACAATCGCGCGCGCCTGGGGCCGTTCCCATGGAGGGAGAGTGTGATGAATCTGAGGCGAGATTGTCGACCTTTCGTCCGCGTCGCGTCCGCCACGGCCCTCCTCCTCGTCGCAGTGAAGCCCGAGGCCCGCGCGCAGGGCTACGTCGTCTACCAGTTCGACGGGGTGAACCAGGCCGACGCGTTCGGCTTCCCCTTCGCCGTCGAGGGCGCCGGGGACGTCGACGGCGACGGCACGCCGGACTTCCTCGCCGGCACCCCCTTCGCGGATCCCGGCGGGATCCCGAACGCGGGAGAGGTGAGGATCCTCTCCGGCGCGACCGGCGGCCTCATCCGCTCCCTCGCCGGGACGAGCCCCTTCGGGATGCTCGGCTTCGCCTGCGCCCCCGCGGGGGACGTCGACGGGGACGGGAGGCAGGATCAGGTCGTCGGAGCCGCGGGCGTGTCCCCACCGGGAGCCGTGGACGCGGGTCGCGTCCTCGTCTACTCCGGCCTGGACGGCTCGGTCCTCCTCTCGATCGACGGGACGGACATCGGGGGGAACCTCGGTTTCTCCGTCGCGGGATTGAGGGACGTCGACGGCGACGGCGTGCCCGACGTCGCCGCCGGGGCGCCCGAGACCGCGATCCCCGGCATCTTCGGCGCCGGACGCGCGCGGGTCTGGTCCGGCGCGAGCGGCGCCCTGCTGCACACCTTCACCGGAGCCTCGGCGAGCGCCTACCTCGGTTTCGCCGTCGCCATCCCGGGCGACTGGACCGGCGACGGCCGGGCGGAGATCGCCGTCGGCGGCCCCCTCTCGGGCACCGTCGCCCTCGGGCCCGTCGGCCAGGTCATCGTCTACAGCGGGCTGACGGGGCTGCCGCTCTACACGCTCAACGGATCGGCGGCCGCCGACGGCCTGGGATTCCGTCTCGCCACGCCGGGGGACCTGAACGCCGACGGCGTCGACGACCTGTTCGCCGGCGCTCCCGGCGCCTCCCCCGGCGGCCTCCCCCTCGCCGGGCGTGCTCTCGCCTATTCCGGCGCGACCGGCGCCGTCCTCGCGACGCTGGACGGCGCGGGCCCGGCCGAGTTCTTCGGCTGGGGCGTGTCGGGCGCCGGCGACCTCGACCGGGACGGTTTGCCCGACCTCGCCGGCGGAGCCCCCTTCGCCGACGGCACCGGTCCGACGGGGCCGATGATCGATGCGGGGCAGGTGAAGGTCTACTCCGGCACGAGCGAGATCCTGAAGCTCGAAGGCGACGCGCCCTTCGACGAGTTCGGCTCGGCGGTCGCAGGGGCGGGAGACCCGGTCGCGGACGGCTTCCCCGACCTGCTCGTCGGGGCTCCCTTCGTCGAGATCGGCGCCGGCGCGAACGTGGGGCAGGTGCGCCTCTACACCGTCGTCGGCATCCCGGCGGGCTCCTCCGTCTACGGAACCGGGTGTGCGGGGACCGGGGGATTCCTCCCCCTGATCGCGACGACCGGCGGGGCGCCGACCATCGGCCATCCCGCCTTCGGATTCGTCCTCACCCGCGCCCTCGGGGGGGCGCAGGCGTTCCTCTTCGCGAGCGACGCGCAGAACGTCCCCGGATTCCCCCTCGGCGGCTGCCTGGTCCACATCGCCCCGTTCCTCCCCTACCCCGTCGTCGAGCTGAGCCGGGTCTCCTCCGTCTACGGGATCGCGGGGATGGGCGGCGTCGGTTCGGCCGTCAAGTACGTCCCGATCCCGAACGTTCCCGCCCTCCAGGGGATGACCGCGTACTTCCAGTGGTCGGTCTTCGACTCCGCGGGGCCGAACGGGCAGTTCATCACCTCGAACGCGCTCGCGCTGACGATCCTCTAGGCGGCAGGGGCGCGGGAGGAGGCGCTCCCCCTCAAGGCCGGCTTCGCGCCACGACGCGGAAGCCGTCGTGGAGCCCGGGGTGGTCGATCCGCCCCTCGCTCATCGACGCGGAGCGGAAGTACCGCTGCTCCACCATGCGGAAGGAACCCCCGCGCCAGGGCCTCATCGCGTGTGCGGAGGGACCGGAGCCGTTCCACTCGAGCACGCTTCCGGCCATGTCCCGGACCCCGTAGGGGGACTCGTCCCTCGCGAAGCGGCCCACGGGTTCCGGGCGCTGGTCGGCCGGAAGGCCCGGGCGCGAGCCTCCCCACTTGCAGAACCAGGGGACGAAGGCGTCCCCCCAGGGGTACTTCCGGCCGTCGACGCCCCGCGCCGCCTTCTCCCACTCCTCCGGGAGGGGGAGGTCGAAGAGGAAGCGCGGCGACCTGGCGGTGAGCCACCGGCAGTAGGCGTCCGCGTCCAGGAACGACACGCCGTGCGCGGGCCAGCGCAGGTCCCGGCCCGGCTCGTAGTCCCCTTCGGCCGTCTCGCTCCACAGGAGCCTCGGCGGAACGGAGTAGACGGCGTCCATCGGGACTCGGATCGACCGCCCGTTCCGCCGGGCCCGCGCGATCTCGGCCCGGGTCTCCGGGGTGTTCAGGAACTCGAGGTACTCGGCGACCGTGACCTCCGTCCGCTGGATCCAGAAGCCCGGGCGCTCGGCGATCGTCCTCGCGATCGAGGCCCGCTCCGCCTGCGTGTCCCCGGCCGAGACGAAGGGTCCGGGAGGGATCCAGGCGAAGCCCTCGGGGCTCGATCCCTCGGCGAGGAGGTCCGCGCGGGCGGCGACCGAGGCTCCGCGCTCGAGGAGGACGGGGAGGCGGAGGTCCTCGAACCCCTCCTTGCGGAGGAGGAAGAGGTAGGAGCCCGGCGCCGCGACGAAGGACGGGACGGGGAGGGTGCCCAGCCGGTTCCCCTCGCAGAGGAGGATGGGGTAGGCGGTCCGCCGCACGCGGAGACCGGGAGATCGCCCCCCTTCGAGCCGCGCGGTCCACCTCCGGTCGCCCGAGGCGAGGCGGAGCGAGAGGCCCGCCGCCGGAGGCTCGCGCAGGAGGTCCTCGGCTCCCCCGAAGCGGAGGGACGGCGCGGCGGATCCACCGGGAGGATGGACGTGGACCGCGCGGGGCTCCTGCGCCCCGCGCCGGAGGACGAGGTCGACGCGGGAGCCGGCGCCGGGAGATTCCTCGAGGTCGTACGGCTCGCGCACCTCCCGGTCTCCGACCGCCACGATCCGGTCTCCGCGCCAGGTCGGACCGCTCGCGAGCCCATCCGGGAGCGGGGAGAGGAGGAAGACTCCCTTCTCGATCGGGGCGTCCTCGACGGCGAGGATGAGGTCGCCGGGACGGATCCCGGCGCGCTCCGCCGGCGAGCCCCGCTCGACCGCTTCGACGGAAAGGACGAGGTCTCCGGGGTTTCCCTCCTCCGGCGGGCGTTTCCCGGAGGAAGGGAAGAGGCGGCCGCGGGCGGGGTGGAACGGGACGGGGACGAGGCGCCGCTCCCCCCTCGGCCCGAGCCCCGCGTGGGTCTCGTAGCGGAACATGTGGATCTCCGCTCCCGCCGTGCCGGAGAGCGCGATCGTCCCGAGACCCCCGAGCGTCTCGCGCCAGCGCCCCTCGCGGTCGTGCTTCTCGACCTCCCGGCGAAAGAGGTCCGCCGAGGCCTCGTCCCCGTCGAGGATCGCCGAGCGCCAGCGCTCGAGGTAGGCCTCGGCGAAGGTGCGGTCGAGGTCGGGCGCGTCGGGATCGCGGCGGGCCGCGAGGTGGAGGGAATCGACGATGGCGAGGGCCGATTCCTCGAGCCGCCGCTGCGTCTCGGCGAGGGCCTCCTGGTCGGCGAGGTAGGCCTCGACCTCGGCGGGGTCCATGTAGCTCGACTCGAACCGCACCCGTCCCGCCGCGAGGCGGCCGCTCAGCCGGTCGCGCTCCTCCCGGACCGCCCGGCGCTCCGCGATCCTGCGGCGCGCGTCCTCGATCGCGGCGCGCGCCTCCGCGCGGGCGGCGCGCGTCCCCTCCCCCCGGTTCCAGAGGAGCACGCCGCCGACGGAGAGCGCGGCGAGGAGGATGGCGCCCGCGGCGAGGGAGAAGCCCCGGTTCCGTCGCGCCCACTTCACGGACCGGGCGGCGAGGCCCGAGGGCCTCGCCCGGATGGGCCGGAGCTCGAGGAGCGCCTCGAGGTCGTCCCGGAACGCCGCGGCGCTCGCGTAGCGCCGGTCCCGGTCCCTTTCGATCGCGGTCAGGACGACCGTCTCGAGGTCGCGCGGGATCCGGGGATTCGCCCGGCGGGGCGGGGTCGGCTCCTCGAAGAGGATCCGACGGCAGAGCTGGGCGAACGACTCCCCCACGAAGGGGACGCGGCCGGTGACGCACTCGTAGAGGGTGACGCCCAGGGAGTAGATGTCCGTGCGTGCATCGACCCCGTCGCGCCGCGCGTCGATCTGCTCGGGCGAGGCGTAGTGGAGGATGCAGCCGAGCTCCCCGACCGGGGGGGCGTCGGAGGCGAAGCCGACGAGGAGGGCGCGCCCGTCGGGGGTGATTCGGACGTTCGAGGGCTTCACGTCGCGGTGGACGATCCCGGCGGCGTGGGCGGCCTCGAGGGCGGAGGCGAGATCCGCGATCCACCGCACGACCTGCGGGAGCGGGAGGAGGCGGCCCTCCCGGCGAGCCCGCCCCAACTCCTCGTCGAGGCCCCGGCCCGGCGCGATCGGCCCCGGCGGGCTCCCGGCGGCCCGCTCGACCGGGTCCTCTCCCCGCACTTCGTGCGGCCGGCTCTCTTCCGGAGGGGTCATGACTCCCGCCTCCCCGGGGGCATCCCCGCCATCCCGGGAGGGCCCCCGATTGTTCCCCCGAACAGCCGGAGGCGTCAAATGCCGCGGCCGCAACGGGGAAGGGCGGCGTCCCCGGCCATTGCGACCGGAGGCCCGCGCTCTATCTTGCGGGGTCCCCCGTGAAGTTCGCCGCCTTCGATTCCCTCGCGCGCGAGATGTACGAGACGGTCCCCGCGGAGTTCCGCCGCGGGATCTCCTCCCTCCTCGTCCACCGCCGGGCGAAACGCCACCCCCAGATCCCCGACTACTTCACCCTCGGGGAGTGCGAGCCTTCCCCGGGGACGCCCGAGCCGGGGGGATCGACCTCCCGGATCCACCTCTACCACGGCTCGTTCCGGGCGCTCGCGCGCCGGGACGAGACCTTCGAGGAGGAGGAGGAGCTCTGGGAGACGATCCTCCACGAGATCCGCCACGACCTCGAGGACCGCGCCGGGGCGAGCGGGCTCGTCGACGAGGACCAGGTCGAGGAGGAGAACGAGAAGCGGCGGTCGGGGCTCCCCTTCGAGGCGGGCTTCTACCGCCAGGGGGAGCGCGACGAGGCGGGGGCCTTCTGGGTCGGGCCCGACTGCTTCCTCGAGGTCCCCCTCTCGCGGCGGGACTGGAAGCGCCTCGCCGGGCAGGCCCACCCGATCCGCTGGGGAGAGGACTCCCTCGAGGTCGTCGTCCCCCGGCTCCCCTCCGAGGCCTCCCTCGTCCCCGTCGAGGGGGGATGGGAGGACGAGAAGGGGCCCGGCGGCGACCTCGTCGTCGTCTTCGCCCTCCACTCGGCGCTCCCCCTCCAGTGGGTGCGCCGGGAGAGGGCCGGAGGAAAACCTTGAGCTTCCTGCAGCGGATCTCCGACGCGATCCACTCGATGGGCGCCCTCGACCTGGTCGGGGCGATGGTCCTGCTGCTGTTCCTCGTCCTCGGCTTCCTCCGCGGGTTCATCGGGCAGGCGGCGCGGCTCGTCGCGATCGTGCTCGGGTTCTTCGTCGCCCGGGCCGGAGCCCCCCACCTCGCCCCGGTCGTCGGGGATCTCGT
>JAKEFM010000021.1 GCA_022616055.1 Planctomycetota bacterium | reverse complement strand
CTCGTCCGGGAACCGCGCGGCGATCTCCCCGGACCACCGGCAGTCGAACCCGGAGAGGTGCAGCGGCTTCGGCACCTTCGCCCGGTCGACGAGGTAGCGGAAGAGCCTCCGCACCGGGGCGGTGTGCCAGATCCCGAAGATTGACGCGTCCATCGCCCCCGCGGCGTCCCCCTTCCGCAGGAGCCCGTTGGCGCTCTCGCACTCGAAGAGCCCCGACTCGAAGGCGAGCACCTCGAAGCCCATCTCCTCGTGCAGGAACCGCACGAGGCGCACCTTGGCCTCGAAGCAGGCCCCGTCCCCGTGGGTGTTCTCGCCGAGCTGGACGATCCGGGCGTCCTTCAGGATCTCCTTGAGCGGGGCCAGGTCCCCCAGGGGGGCCTTCTCGTCCAGGGACCGGACCTTCACCGCGCGGGCGTCCAGCCACTTCCGGATGCCGGAGTCGAGGGCCTTCGCCGGCTCCTTCTTCGGGGGCGGCGCTCCCTTCCCCAGCGGGATCACCTCGACTTCGTCGAGCCACGCCTCGCCGTCGAGGTAGAGCCAGAGCGCGAGGTCGGCGCGCACCGCCTTCGCCGGGATCTCGAACTCCTTCTTCACCTCCGTCCAGTCGAACGTGCCCCGGAGGTTCGCCTCGTTGACCGCGACCGCGTCCAGGAGCTGCTCGCCGGCCTCGTCGTAGGCGGAGAACTTCACCCATCCGTTCTTCATGTCCTTCCCGCGCACCTGCGCCGACACGGAGACCTTGGCGCCGGCGGGGATCTTCGAGAGGGCGAACACGAGCCCGTCGGCCAGCAGCCGCGCCCCGCCCCTCTTCACGAGGTGGGCCGAGGCCTTCCCGGACCTCCGGACCTTCCCGTCCGCCTCCGCCTTGAGGACGCCGGAGGGGTTGGAGACCTCCCATCCCTTGAGCCCCTGCTCGAAGCCCCCGTTGGAGACGAGGTTCTCGGCGGGGACGGCGGCGGCGAGGAGCAGGGTCGCCGGGAGGAGACTCCTCATCGGGGTGCCCCCGGGGTCTGTCCCTTCTCGAACCGCGCGCGGTTGCGGGCCCACCAGTCCTCCCACCAGTCGGCGGTCCGATCCCGGTCCCAGGCGACTCCCGAGAGGTTGGAGAGCGCCCCCGAGATCGCATCGTACGTCCGGCCCTCCCGATGGGTCCGGAGGGCCTCCACGAGGGGGCCCACGGCGCGGGGATCCCCGATGTTCCCGAGGGTGGAAGCGGCGTCCCGGGCGATCTCGGGATCGGGATCGAGCAGCCGCGGCAGGAAGAGACCCGCGGCCCAGAGGTTCCTGTTCCATTCGAGGACCCGCGCGGCGAAGAGGGCCGCCGCCCGATCCATCCCCAGCAGGGGGACGACGTGGGCCCGGAGCCAGGCCTCGGGCGGTTTGAGCTCGATGAGCACGGAGAGGAGGGGAT
>JAKEFM010000209.1 GCA_022616055.1 Planctomycetota bacterium | reverse complement strand
CCGTATCCTGTCGGCCCGCCCGTCCCGAGCCCGAACCGGTGGACGCCCTCGTCCTCGATCACCTGACGAAGCGCTTCGGCGAGACCCTCGCCGTCGACGACCTCTCCGCGCGCATCCCCGCCGGGTCCATCTACGGCCTCATCGGACCGAACGGGTCGGGGAAGACGACGACGATCCGGATGGTGCTCGACATCTTCGGGCCCGACTCCGGGAGGGTGGAGCTCTTCGGGCGTCCCCACGACGAGGCGGTGAAGGACCGGATCGGCTACCTCCCCGAGGAGCGGGGCCTCTACAAGAAGATGCGGGTGCGCGAGACGCTGCGGTTCTTCGCGGCGCTGAAGGGGATGGAGCGGGGGGCGGCCGACGCGGCGATGGAGCCCCTCCTCGAGCGCTTCGCCCTCGCCGAGTGGGGGGACCACCGCATCGAGGCGCTCTCGAAGGGGATGCAGCAGAAGGTCCAGTTCCTCGCGACGATCCTCCACGCCCCCGACCTCCTCGTCCTCGACGAGCCCTTCTCCGGGCTCGACCCGGTCAACACGAACCTCCTCAAGGACGCGCTCCTCGAGTGGAAGCGGGCGGGGCGGACGGTCCTCTTCTCGACCCACGTCATGGAGGTCGCGGAGAAGGTCTGCGACTACGTCCTGATGATCCACCGCGGACGCAAGGTCCTCGACGGCCCCCTCGCCGAGATCCTGCGCTGGCACGGGAGCGACTCCGTCGTCCTCGAGTACGAGGGGAACGGCGAGGCGCTGCGGGGGATCCCCGAGGTCGCCTCCTTCAACGACTACGGCAACTACGTCGACGTCCGCCTCGCCGCGGGCGCCGAGCCGCAGCGCCTGCTCCGCGCGCTCCTCGATCGGGTCTCGATCCGGCGCTTCGAGACGAAGCGATCCTCCCTGAACGACATCTTCCTCGAGAAGGTGGGCTCCCCCCGTGCGTAGGGCCTGGCTCGTCGCCCGTCGGGAGTACGTCGAGAACGTAAAGACGAAGGCCTTCCTGATCGGCCTCCTCCTCACCCCCGTCGCCATCGGGCTCTTCGCGGTCCTCCCCAACCTCCTCGAGAAGAAGGTCGGGCCGGCGGACGTCGTCGTCGCCGTGGCGGACGGGGGGAACGGGATCCTCGCCGCGCTGGAGAGGAAGGCCGAGGAGTACAACGCCCGGCCCGACGAGAGGCCGAAGATCCGGCTCGAGACGCACGAGGCCGGGCCGGAGGACCTCGCCGGCCTGAAGGAGCGCTGGACGGAGCGCGTGCGCGGGAACGAATTGAAGAGCTTCCTCCTCCTCGAGCCGGGGATCGTCGAGGGGAAGGGGGGCTCCTCGTACCACACCATCCACGCCGGGCTCTTCGAGGTGCCGAGGACCCTCTCGCGGTGGGTGAACGACGTGGCGCGGGAGTCCCGCATGCGCGCGCGGGGGATCGACCAGGAGGACCTCGCCTTCGTCCAGAAGAGCGTCCCCCTCGAGACGCAGGTGATCGGGAGGGAGGCGACCCCCGGCCTCGGGGCGAAGGGGGAGGCGCTCGGCGCGATCTTCGCCCCGATGGCCTTCGTCATGCTCCTCTTCATCGGGATCATGACGGTCGCGCAGGGGTGCCTGACGAGTCTCATCGAGGAGAAGTCGAACCGCATCGTCGAGGTCGTCCTCGCCTCCGTCTCCCCCTTCGAGTTCATGACGGGGAAGATCCTCGGGCTGGGGATGGTCGGCTTCACCCTCCTCGGCGTGTGGGCGGCCGGCGGGTACGTCGCCGCCGCCCTGGGCGGCGTCGCGAGCTTCGCGAGGCCCGACAACCTCGGCTTCCTCCTCGCCTACTTCCTCCTCGGCTTCCTCCTCTACGCGGCCCTCTACTGCGCGCTCGGGTCGGCCTGCAACACGCTCAAGGAGGCGCAGAACCTGATGGGGCCGGTCATGCTCTTCCTCGTCCTCCCCCTCGTCCTCATGGTCCCGATCTCGCGGGATCCGAACGGCGTCCTCGCGACGGCGCTCACCTATTTCCCGTTCTTCACGCCCTTCGTGATGATGAACCGGCTGGCGGCCTCGCCGCGGCCGGGAGGGATCGAGATCCTCCTCTCCCTCTTCGTCCTCGCCCTCGCCGTCGCCCTCGTGATGAGGGTGGCGGGCCGGATCTTCCGGGTCGGGATCCTGATGTACGGGAAGCCCCCGCGGCCCGCGGAGATCCTGCGCTGGGTGCGGGCCCGCTAGGGCTACAGGAAGGTCGTGTTCGCGAGGTTGCCGAACTCCGGCGCGCTGGGCGGCAGGAGCACCGGCTGCCAGTAGACCGTCGCTCCGGCCAGCGCCGGGCTCGCGGGGGTGGGATAGAGGAACTCCCGCGACCCGTTGCCGAGGAAGGTCGAGGTCCGGACGAAGATCAGCCCCAGCGGGTCGACCTGCAGGTAGCCCGAGATCCCCCCGAAGGGAACCGGCGGGATCGAGCCGAGCGACATCGCGTACCCGAACGCGCTTCCCGCGGGCCCGAAGTACCGCACCCGCACCTCCCCGCCGGGAACCATGTCGTCGGAGGAGGCGACCGCGGGCACGTAGGAGTAGCCCTTGGGCACCACCGTCGAGCCGGTGCCGCTCGTCACCGTCAGGTCCACCGGCCCCGCCGGGATCGGCATCCCGGAGGGAGGGGCGGTCGCGACCATCCGCGTCGAGCTCGAGGGGAACGCCAGCGTCGCCGTCGTCCCGAACTGCACCAGGCCGATCCCCGAGAAGCGCACTCCCTGGATCAGGGAGGCCGTCCCCCCGGGCGTGGGCCCCTGGGCCGGATTGAGCCCGAAGACGATCGGGCCGCTCCCGCCGAAGAGGTCGAACTCGCTCACGAAGCTCGAGGCGGCCTTGCGCGTGCTCGAGAGGCCCTCCCCCGGCGCGAGGGAGCCGAGCGCCCCGTGCGCGGCGCGAGCGGCCGTTCCCCCCGCTCCGGGGGAGGAGGCCCCCGCCGTGACGGCGAGGAGCTCCTCTCCCGAGAGGAGGTAGTTCGACGAGACCGCGATCTGCGCTCGCACCGATCCGGCGAGCATCGCGCCCGCCAGCCCGATCGAGAGAGACGTCAGCGTCTTCATGGTGGATCCGATTCCGCCCGACTAGAGCCGGAACATCAGGCCGGCCTTCTGGCACTTCGGGTCGATCTGCCCGTTCCCGGTGACGACCAGGCGCAGGAGGCAGGCCGAGACCTTCGCCCCCGCGGGGACGGCGGTCACGGGGCTCGCCTTCAGCGCGTCGGACGTGTAGCCCGCCCCCATGTCGAGGAGCGTGCTCCAGGTGCTTCCGCCGTCCGTGGAGTACTCGAAGCGAGCGACGCCGGAGCCGGCCGGGATGGTCGAGAAGACGACCTGCCCGACCATGTTCACGGCCTGGGTGAGGTCGATCACGAACCGGCTGCCGCCGTTCTCGACGTCCTCGACGCCGGCGATCCCCGCGTTCTGGAACGTGTTCAGCCCGACGACGAGGGGAACGAAGGTCTGGAGCGGCCCGGGAGGACCCGTGGGCCCGTCATTGCCCGGGACGCCCTGCGGCCCGATCTCACCCTGGGTGCCCTGCGGTCCCGGAACACCCTGAGGACCCTCGGGGCCGAGGAGCCCCTGCGGACCCATCGGTCCGACGGGACCCAGCTCGCCCTGGGGGCCGGGGGGACCCTGCGGTCCCTCGGCGCCGACGGAGCCCACGTCCCCCTTCGGGCCCGGGGGACCCACCTCGCCCTGGATTCCCTGGATTCCCTGGGGACCCTCGGGACCCTCGGGGCCCATCACACCGATGGGACCGGGAGGCCCGGGTTCACCCGGAACCCCCTGGGGTCCGGCCGGACCCATCGCGCCGGTCGCGCCGACAGGGCCGACCGCGCCCTGAGGTCCCGCCGGACCCTGAGGACCGACGGGCCCCGTCGCGCCGACCGGACCGATGGGGCCGACGGCTCCCTCAGGCCCGATAGGTCCCGGCGGACCCACGGGACCCACCGGACCGGTGGGGCCCATGAGCCCGATCGGGCCGGCAGGCCCCGGATCCCCGGGAAGCCCCTGGGGTCCCGGAGCGCCGATGGGACCGGTGGGGCCGACAGGGCCGACGTTCCCCTGCGGCCCGATCGGACCCGCCGGACCGACCGGACCGGTGGCGCCCAATGGACCCATCGGACCCGTGGGACCGGGGACTCCCTGGAGTCCCTGGGGACCGGAAGGACCGATCGGACCGACGGGACCGGTGTCTCCGACAGGACCCTGAGGTCCGGGAGCTCCGGTCGCACCCTGCGGACCCACGGGACCCGTGGCGCCCAGCGGACCCATCGGACCCGGAGGCCCGGGGTCACCTTGGATTCCCTGGGCTCCCGGCGGGCCGACCGGGCCGGACGGTCCAACGGGACCGACGACGCCCTGGGGCCCAACCGGACCGGGAGGACCAACCGGACCCGTGGCGCCCAACGGCCCCATGGGACCCGTCGGCCCGACAGGGCCCGGGAGTCCAGCCGGACCCGGAGGCCCGACCGGACCCGTGGCACCCAAGGGTCCCATCGGCCCGACAGGCCCGGCCGGACCGGCCGCCCCCGCCGGACCCGTGGCTCCGAGCGGCCCCATCGGACCCGCCGGCCCAACGGGCCCGGGGAGACCACCAGGACCCGGCGAACCCCCTGGACCCGTCGCTCCGATGGGCCCCAGCGGACCTCCCGGACCCGTCGCTCCGGCCGGACCGGCCGGACCGGCAGGGCCAGCGGGGCCGGCGGGCCCCGGAGGGCCGGGAGGTCCGGCAACGCCGGTCGGCGGTCCCACCCAGTTGCCGGTCGAGTCGATGACGGAGATCCCGTTCACCGTCACGGAGTGCGGATGGATGTCCGCCCCCGCGACGTCGCGGGCGTTGAGGGCGTAGGGCACCGAGGCGATCCGGCGCCGCGGGCTCATCTCCGCGTCGGGCGCGACCGTGAGCCCGAGGTAGCGTTCGGACCCGTCGAAGAGGTTCGACGGGAGCGGGTTCACGCTCCCGAGGAGCAGGGTCGCGACGCCGTTGACGACGGTCACGACATGCGCCTCGGAGAAGAGCGGAGAGCCGCCCGTCGCCGTCGGGTAGACCGCCACGTTCACGGCCTGGGCGCCGGTCAGCGGGACGCCGACCGCGTCGGTCAGCCGCGCTTGGTAGCCCACGAGGAGGGGCGGGGACTGCGCGGCCGCGGTCGCCGCGAGGACCGCCGGGACGAGGACCATCCGGAACGATCGGAAGTGCATATTGGGCTCTCCACTCACTCCCCTCGGTCCCGTCTTCAACGCACGGGGTGAACTCTCGGAGGACGCCGCGGCCGGCGAGGGGCAGCCGGAGCGGCAGCGAGGATCGATGGCGACCGCGGATCCCGAAGCGGCGGAGGACTCGATGGGCCGGCCCCTTCGTTTCGCGTCGACGGGGACGGGCGCAACGGGTTCTCGGACGTCGGGGAAGCGATCTTCTCCCGGAGGGAAGGACGAAACCCTTCTCTCCCTCGACCTCTACCGTAGGGAACCTTGCCCCACGGTTGGGGAATCGTCAAATCACGCCGGCCGCAAAAACGCGGACGCGCCGAGCCGCCGGATCGACTCCGACGGCTTCGGCGCGTCCGCCGACCAATCTTGCTAGAGGAAGGTGGTGTTGGCGAGGTTGCCGAACTCCGGCGTGCCGGGCGGGAGCAGCACCGGCTGCCAGTACACCGTCGCCCCGGCCAGCGCCGGGTCCGCGGGCGTGGGATACAGGAACTCCCGCGACCCGTTGCCCAGGAACGTCGAGCTCCGGA
The DNA here is from genome assembly GCA_022616055.1 of Planctomycetota bacterium. Taxonomy (GTDB): domain Bacteria; phylum Planctomycetota; class UBA1135; order UBA1135; family JAKEFM01; genus JAKEFM01. Next base: position 1,826 of record JAKEFM010000209.1, on the reverse strand, counting down.
CGAACAGCAGCCCCAGCGGATCCAGCTGCAGGAAGCCCGCGATTCCCATGAAGGGAAGCGGCGGGATCGAGCCGAGCGACATCGCGTACCCGAACGCGCTGCCCGCCGGCCCGAAGTACCGCACCCGCACGTCTCCGCCGGGAACCATGTCGTCGGAGGAGGACACTCCGGGCACGTACATGTAGCCCTTGGGCACCACCGTCGAGCCGGCGACGCTCGTCACCGTCAGGTCGACCGCGCCCGCCGCGATCAGCGCCAGGGAGGGAGGCGAGGTCGCCACCAGCCGCGTCGGGCTGGAAGGACCCACCGCCACCGCCGTGGCGCCGAACTGCACGATCCCGACCCCGGAGAGACGGGCCCCCTGGATCTGGGTGGCCGTCCCCCCGGTCGTGGGGCCCTGGGCCGGATTGACTCCGAAGACGATCGGACCGCTCCCGCCGAAGAGGTCGAACTCGCTCACGAAGCCCGAGGCGGACTTGCGCGTGCTCGAGAGGCCCTCCCCCGGCGCCACGGAGCCCAGGGCCCCGTGCGCGGCCCGGGCCGCGGCTCCCCCCGCACCGGGGGACGAGGCCCCCACCGTGACGGTGAGGACCTCTTCCCCCGTGAGGGAGTAGATCGAGGAGACCGCGATCTGCGCGCGGACCGACCCGGCGAGGATCCCGGCCGCGAGCCCGATCGAGAGGAACGTTTGCGCTTTCATGGCTCTTTCAACGCCCGCCGGTCAGGGCTGGAACATCAGGCCGGCCTTGTAGCACTCGGGGTCGGCGGCGCTGTCGCCGGTGACCACCACTCGAAGCAGGCAGTTGGAGACGAGCGCCCCGGCGGGGACGTTCCCGGCGACGCGCTTCAGCGTGTCCGCCGCGTAGCCGGTCCCCATGTCGAGGAGGGTGGACCAGGTCGCCCCGTCGTCGTCGGAGTACTCGAAGATCGCGGACCCCGTCGCGGCGGGGACGACCGAGAAGTTGATCTGTCCGACCACCTTCACGGCCGTCGTGAGGTCGATCTCGTAGCGGCTCCCGCCCTTCGAGAGGATTTCCACTCCGGCGGGGGGAGCGTCGTCGAAGTTGACCTGGCTGGTGATGAGGGGCACGAAGAACCGGAGCGCCCCCTCGGGGCCCTGCGGACCGGTCGGACCGGTCGCTCCCGTCGCTCCCGCCGCCCCCTCGGGCCCCGGAGGACCCATGGCACCGGCCTCGCCCTGGACGCCGATCGGACCCTGGTCACCCTGAGCACCCGCGGGTCCCATCGGACCCTCGGGCCCGGTCTCGCCCTGGGGCCCCATCGGACCGGTCGGACCCGTCGCGCCGACGGGACCTTCGGGCCCGGCCGGCCCGATCGGACCCGCAACGCCCTCGGGACCCGCCGGACCCATCGGACCCACGGGGCCGGTGGCGCCGATCGGACCCATGGGCCCGGTCTCGCCCTGGGGCCCCATCGGACCCATCGGCCCGATCGGACCCGTCGCGCCGACGGGACCCTCGGGGCCGGTCGCTCCGAGCGGACCCATCGGACCCATCGGACCCACGGGACCCTCAGGACCGACCGGCCCAATCGGACCAGCAACGCCCTCGGGACCCGCGGGACCCACCGGACCCACCGGGCCCGTAACTCCGATCGGACCGATCGGGCCCGTCGCGCCGATCGGACCCATCGGACCCATCGGACCCACAGGCCCCTCGGCTCCCACCGGCCCAATCGGACCGGCGACGCCCTGGGGACCCGCGGGACCCACCGGGCCCACCGGGCCCGTGAATCCGATCGGACCGATCGGGCCCGTCGCGCCGAGCGGTCCCATCGGACCCATCGGACCCACAGGCCCCTCGGCT
>JAKEFM010000208.1 GCA_022616055.1 Planctomycetota bacterium | reverse complement strand
CGTCTGGCCGATCCGTGTCGGGAGGTTCGTCGCCGTGACGTCCGTGAAGACCCCCGTCCCCCCGTTGAGGTAGAGGCGGTCCTGGGGGAAGAAGCCGAAGTTCCCCGCGAACGCGTCGAGGTCGCCGTCGCCGTCCACGTCGCCGAGCGCGACCGCCGCCGTCTGGTCGACCCGTGTCGGGAGGTTCGTCGCGGTGACGTCCGCGAAGACCCCCGTCCCGCCGTTGAGGTAGAGGCGGCTCTGGCCTCCGAGCGACCCGGAGGACCCGGAGTTCCCCACGAACGCGTCGAGGTCTCCGTCCCCGTCCACGTCCCCGAGCGCGACCGCCTGCGTGAAGCCGGGGAGGACCGGGAGGTTCGTCGCGGTGACGTCCGTGAAGACCCCCGTCCCGCCGTTGAGGTAGAGACGGTCCTGCTGCGGGACGACGCCGAAGCCGTTCCCCACGAACGCGTCGGGGTCGCCGTCCCCATCGACGTCCCCGAACGCGACCGCCTGCGTGAAGTCGGCGTCGGCCGGGAGCATCTGGTGCGTGAACCCGAATCGCTGCGCCTGCGCCGGAAAAGCCAGCCCCAGGAGCGCCGCCACTCCTCTCCCGTACCGCATGGTCGACCTCCCGTTCCAAGGTCTACGCGCGAAACTCGTCCGACGCACGACCGGAGCCCCTCACCGAGGCGTCCCCGACCGGAGCGTCCGGCCGGCGAGTCAGGAGTGAATAGCCGAACCCCGCGCCGAACCGAACGGCGGCACGCCGAAAGACTCCTTCGGGAACGTTCCCCGGGCGCTCCCCGGAGACGGGGCGGATGCTACCACGGCTCCGCGATCCCCACCCCCTTCGAGAGGGGGCGATCGGAAGTTCCTGGCCGCGGCGCTGCCGAGGCCGCTGAACGCTCGCGATCCTCCCATCCCTCCACCTCCCCTCTCCAAGGCTCCGGGTCGAGAGCGGCCGGGGGGATCTCGCCTTCGCCGCGCACGGCTCGCCCGGCTCCCAACGATAGCGTCTCACGAAGTGTGTAGACCCGAAGGCCGGCTCACCCCCGGCCTTCGCTCCTGCACACGGCGTGAGACGAGATCGGCCCTCCTCCCCGGAGCGGCCTCGAGGAGGCCTGGCGTCCGATCGAGGTCGGGCGGAGGGCCTACTCTCCGATCGGGACGAGGAGCCGGGGCGACTGGATGGCGTACGACCATCCCTTGCGTCGGAACTCGATCGAGACGAGCGCCTGTTTCAACCGGTACCGAGGGTCGAGATGAACGCGGAGCACCGGATCGGCGCCTCCGGCGAGAGGGCCCTCCCCGAGTCGCACCGACTCGCCGGGGCCGAGCGCGATCGACTCCCTCAGTTCGATCCGGCCGTCGTCTCCCACCTGCAACCCCAGGGCGTGAGCGCGGGTTGCTCCGGGATCGGGAGGAGGGGCGGTCGACGACGAGACGAGCTCGGCCACGGGCGAGCAATGGAAGTCGATCCGTCCGGGCTCGGAAGGGGAGGCGAGCACGATCGATTCGTCGCTCCGATTCACGATCCTGAAGTCTAGGACCTCCGACGCCCTCGATTCCCGGTCGGTCGGGATCCTCCCCTTGCTCGCGACCAGCAGGTCGAGAGGGCGCTCGAGGACCACCTCGATCGGATTCGAGAGGATCGCGAACGGAGGGACGTCCGCCATCCTCCCGAGCCCTTCGGGGGGCGGGGTCACCCTCGGCGCGTAGACGCATTGCGCGCCGTATCCGTATCGAAGACGAATGCGCCAGGTTCCGGTCCGTTGCTGGGCCTCCACGAAGGCGATGGGGGGGACCACGAACGGAAGGACCCCGCCCGGATCCATCTCCACCACCTCCTCACGCCAGTCCGAGTGCTCGGAGAACCGTCGGCCGAGGAAGGTCATCCCGATCCGGTGGGGCGATCCGTCCTTCGTCTCGAGCTCCGCCACGACCTCGAGCCTCGAGTCGAGTCTGCGGAAGTCCGGCCGGACGATCCGCCGCCTGCGCTCGGGCGAACGATTCGCGAGGGAGGCCTTCCCGACGATCTCGAGCGGTTCCCAGGGCCGGATCCGCCCCGGAGACTCGCGGACGAGATCCAGGACGAGGTCCTTCTCCATCTCCTCCTTCGAGACCTCGGGCGCGAGGACCTCCAATTCGACCGGAGGAGAGACGACTTCGAAGGGCGTGACCCCCACCATGTCGCCCAGACCCTCAGGGAGGGGCAAAGGCGGGTTCCACCATGCTGCCTTCGCCGGCTTCGCCCCGTAGTCGTAGTGCACGCGGAAGCGGAGGCGCTTCGCTCCCACGACCTCCCGGAAGGAGGGGCCACGGATCCATTCGAGGGGGATCGATTCCCCGGGTCCGAGAATCGCGACGTCTCCGCGCCAGTCGGCAGAGTAGTTCCCGCACCGGGCGCCGCCTTCCCTCGGGGCCTCCCGCCAGGCGCCGTCTCCGGTCTCGAACTCCGTCGTGCAGAAGACGTGGGGCTCCCGCCAACCGGCATCGGAACCGTTCCCGGGCCGGACGAAGGGATAGGTTCTCTCCTTCGACCGGTTGACGAGGAAGGAGTCGAACCAGATGGGCCACCAGGGCTGGACCCGGTCGGGGGTCTTGAGCCTCACCTCGACGGCGAGGTCTCTCTCGATTCCCTCCCTCGAGCCTGGCGGAGGCGCCTGCGGCGGCGCCGGTCCGAGCCTCGCGCGAACCGGCGTCCGCGAAGCTGCAATCAGGACGAGGACGGGAATCGCACGCATGTCTCCTCCTCGGACACCGGAGCGGGGCGCATTCTACCCTCGCGGGTCGATCCCCCGGGGTCGCGCTCCCCGCATGAGAGAGAGCAGGACCGTCCCTTCCCTACAGGTCCGTGAGG
>JAKEFM010000207.1 GCA_022616055.1 Planctomycetota bacterium | reverse complement strand
GAAGGCGGCCGGGACCACCGTCCGGGCCGACGTCCCCCTCCCGGAGCTCGCCGATGCGTAGCCCTGCCGCGGCCCCCCGCCCCCGCAAGGCCGTCGCTCCCGCGACGCGGATCTCGGTCCTCCTGGTCGACGATCACGCGGTCGTCCGCGAGGGGATCCGCAACCTCCTCGCGCACGAGCCCGGCATCGTCGTCGTCGGGGAGGCGAAGGACGGCCGGGAGGCCATCGCGATGGCGTTGACCCTGGACCCCGACGTCGTCCTCATGGACATCGGGATGCCGAACATGAACGGGATCGAGGCCACGCGGCAGCTCCGCGAGGTCGCGCCGAGGTCCCGGGTGCTCATCCTCTCGGCGCACAGCGACGACCACTACATCGAAAGCGTGACCGCCCTGGGCGCCGTCGGCTTCATCCTCAAGCAGGCCTCCCTCGCGGAGCTCGCCCGGGCGATCCGGGAGACGGGGAAGGGAGGGACCTCCGTCAGCCCCGTGGTCCGGAAGCGCCTCCTCGAGCCGGCCCCGCGTCCGAGCCTGCGCGGCGGGCCGCCGGCGGGGCGCGTCCCGAGGCTCAGCTCGCGCGAGGCGGAGGTCCTCCAGCTCGTCGCCGAGGGGAAGGCCAACAAGGAGACCGCGGCGGAGCTCGGCATCAGCATCAAGACGGTCGAGAAGCACCGCCAGCGGCTCATGAGCAAGCTCGACATCCACGACGTCGCGGGGCTCACGCGGTACGCCGTGACGGCGGGGATCGTCGAGTGCCGGACCCACGGCTCGACCTCCTGACGGGGCGGTCCAGCACCGAACTCCACGTCCCCTAGTCCCGCAGCAGCAGGACGATGATGAGGACGAGGAGGATGAAGCCCAGGGACACCCCGACGTACACGTCGCCGCCGGCGAACTCCTGGACCTCGGGCGACTGCTCCTCCCTCTGCTCGTAGGCCCGGGCCTCCTCGTGGGTGCCCGGCTGCGCCGCGACGGGAAGAGGCGCGTCCGCCCCCGGGCAGGCGGCCGTGGCCTCCTCGGAGTCCGCCAGGGCGCTCGAGACCCCGCCCGTGAAGAGAATCCCCGCACCGAGGACGACGCACAGCGGCATCGAAAGAAACCTCATGGTCCACCTCTTCCTTGAATTCCATCCACCTACTGTCGTGCTTCTCGTCGGAACGCCGGCAGGGTACCCGCGGCGCACGCACCGTCGCATTGGGGCGGATCCCTACCGGCCGCGACGGGTAGGGATCCGCCCAATAACGGCGACCCGGGAACTCGGGGTAGGGTGGCGCCTTCCATCCCGGTCCGTCGGGACCGGCGGCCGGGT
>JAKEFM010000206.1 GCA_022616055.1 Planctomycetota bacterium | reverse complement strand
TCAGGTCGTTCAGGGGCTCCCGGGGCCCGCCTGGAGGAGAGGCACTCTACTTGCCTTCCCCACCTCCCGCGTCTCCAACCTGTCCCTCCTCCTTACATGAAAGGAATCGACCGAATGATGAAGACCTCGTCCGCCCTCTCCTGCCTCTTCGCCCTCCTCGGGATCGCGGGTTCCGCGGCCGCCCAGCCCGTGAGCTTCCGGGGGAAGGTCGAGGACGTCTCCGGCACCTCGAACCAGTTCGTCGTCGACGGCACGAGCACGGCGCTCACGAGCTCGACGATCAACCTGAACGCCTTCGTCGGCGAACAGGTCCTGATCGGCGGAGTCTGGAACGGCTCGTCCGCGGCGCCCTCGGTCTCCGTCCAGACGATCTCGATCGTCCCCCGGACCTTCGAGGTGGGGGGGAACGGCTCGATCGGAAACGAGATCCGGTTCGGGGCCTTCGGCGCCCCGGGCGACGCGGCCGTCCTCGTCGCGGCGCTCCAGCCGACCTTCCTCCCGCTCCCGGGCCTCGGGGTCGCCTTCCTCGACCCGATGAACATCATCGTCGTCGGCGCCGGCGCGATCGGCCAGGACGGGAACTTCGAGGTCGAGGTCGCGATCCCGAACGACCCCGCCTTCGTCGGCCTCGACGTCCTCGGGCAGGGCGCGATCTCCGGCCCCGGCGCGGGCCTGATCGTCGCGAATCCAGACTCGAAGACGATCCAGGCCTGACCCGGCGCTCCCCGCTCGGGCCCTCGCGGCCCGGCGAGCCCGCGATCCGCGGACTCTTCTGGGGCCTCCCTCTCGCGGGGGAGGCCCTTTCCATTCCCGAGCCTGCCATCTCGCGGCCTCCGCCGGATCGCGCGTCCGGGCCCAGGTCGGCGATCTGTCGGTCTCCCCTCGCGAACCTCCACTCGCGCGACGAGGCCCCGGCATGAGCTCGATGCAAGGCGCCGCTGCCGCGCACGGCCGGCGGACCCGGATCGGCGCGACGATCCGGTGGGGGAGGCGCCCCGCCGGTGCGGAGGTCCCGGATCCCGGCGTCCTGCCCTTTGGCCTCTTTCGAAGCCGTCGCGTCCTCGACGCCCTCCGCCGCGTGAGAGTATCGTCGCGCCCCATGGGCGCCGGGATGCTCGCCCCGTTCCTCCTGACCGGCCTCTCGGGGCCGCTCGAGAGCCCCCGGCTGGCGAGACTGTCCGCCGACGTCGCGGGCGGCCGCCCCGAGGCCGTGGCCGAGTTCTGGAAGGAGATGGAGAAGCAGGGGACTCCGCTCTACGAGCCCGGCCCGGAGGCGGGACGCACGCTCGTCACCTTCCTCTGGCGCGGGACGCCCGGGACGCGGAACGTGCTCGTGAACTTCGACGGCGAGCCGGACTTCGAGCGCCTGGCGCTCGCGCGACTCGCCGACACGGACGTGTGGCACCGGAGCTACTCCCTGCCGAGCGAGGCGCGCTTCTACTACCAGTTCTCGCCGGACGACTCGCTCGTGCCGTTCGAGCGCGAGCGCGACTGGGGGACGCGGGAGAAGGGGTTCACCGCAGACCCGCTCAACCGGAAGGGGATCCTGATCGGGACGAGCCGGCGCTTCTCCCTCGCGGTCCTGCCGGGGGCGCCGGAGATCGCCGCCTACGCCGAGCGCCCGGGCGTGAAGAACGGGAAGTTCGAGCCGGGAGGAGCCGGCGCCTTCCAGATCCGCTCGAGGTCGCTGGGCGACCACCGGGTGTGGATCTACACGACGCCGGGCCTGGCCGAGGCGGGCGGCGCGGCGAGCCTCCTCCTCTTCCTCGACGGCTCCGGCGCCTGGCAGGTGCTGCCGTCCGCAAGGATGCTCGACAACCTGTTCCACGACGGGCGGATCGGCGCGACCGCGGCCGTGTACGCCGACAGCCCGGATCGGGAGCGCGACCTCGCCTGCAGCGACGCCTACCTGTCCTTCCTGGTGGACGAGCTCCTTCCTTGGGTGCGCGGGAAGTACCGGCTGGAGTTCGACGCGGCCCGGACCGTCGTCTCGGGCCGGAGCCTGGGCGGCCTCTTCGCGGGCTACGCCTGCCTTCGGCGACCGGACACCTTCGGCGCCGCGATGATGCAGTCGCCCTCCCTGTGGTGGGGCGCCGCGCGGGACGGCGAGAACGAGTGGCTCGCGCGCCAGTTCGCGCGCGAGGAGCGCGTGGCCGCGCGCTTCTTCCTCGCGCCGGGCCTGTTCGAGACCGGCCGGAACGCCCCGACGTCGATCAGCATCCTCTTCTCGACGCGCCACCTCCGCGACGTCCTCCTGGCCAAGGGCTACCCGGTCGTCCATCGCGAGGTCGCCGGGGGCCACGACCCTCTGAACTGGGAGGTCAGCCTGCCGGAGGGCGTCCTCGCGCTCCTCGGCTCCACGAAGTGAGGGGGGTTGCGGGCGCCGGTCGGGGAAGGCGAGCGTCGTCGCGCGCTACACGGTCCGCATCACGACGGTCCCGATCCCGATCCCGCCGGACGCCGCCCCGGCGGGACTCCTTCCGGGATGGCTCATGCTAGCTACGACCGGGTGGTCCGGTAACGGCGGCCGGGGGGTGGAGGGGACTGGTTCGGAGAGCCGGTCGGGTCGGCCACCGCCGGAGAGCGCGCGGGCGCGAGCGCGTCACCGGCCTCCCTTCACTCGACGAACGCCGCGAGCAGCGTCTGGTCGTCGCTCACCGGCCGTCCGGCCGCGAACCGGCGCGCCGCCTCGAGGATCCCGTCGAGGAGCGCCCCTCCCCGCAGGCCCCCCGCCGCGAGCGCGAGGAGGCGCTCCTCCCCGAAGAACCCCTCGTCGCTGCGGGTCTCCGTGATCCCATCCGTGTAGAGGAGGAGGTGGCCTCCCCTCGGGAACGGGAGCGTCCGCACCTCCCATTCGGCGTCGAGGTGAGCGGGAGAGATCATCGGACCGGTGCGCTCGAGATCCACGCCCGCTCCCCCCGTTCGCCAGAGCAGGCCGGGCGGGTGGCCGGCGTTCACGTACGCGAGCGTCCCCTCCTGCCGGTCGATCCGGCCGCAGAAGGCGGTCACGAACCGCCCGGCGTCGAAGGTGCGCATCCCGCTCGAGATCCGCCGGACGACCGAGAGCGGTTCGTAGCCCTCCGCGTGGGCGTCGTGGAAGGCGGCCTTCACGATCCCGACGAGCATCGCGGCCGAGGCCCCGTGACCGCTGACGTCGGCGACGAGCACCGTCGCGCGCCCGGGTCCGGCCGCGCCGAAGTCGAAGAAGTCCCCGCCGAGCTCCGTGCACGGACGGTAGCGCGCCTCGACGGTGATCCCCTCGAGCCGCGCGCTCTCGGGAGGGAGGAGGCTCTGCTGGAAGGCCCGGGCCTCCTCGAGCTCGGTCTCGAGGCGCCGGAGGTGCTCGCGGTTCTCCGCCGCGAGCCGTCGAAGCTCGAGGCAGCGCTCGACCAGGGTGAGGAGCACCTCGCGGTCGAAGGGCTTCTGGACGAAGAAGAAGGCCTTCTCGCGGATCGCGCGGATCAGATGCGCGTCGAGCTCGTGGACGATCCCCGTCATGAAGATGACGTCGAGCCCGGCGTGCCTCGCGCGCAGGCGGCTCGCGAGCTCGAATCCGTCGACCTGGGGCATGCGCACGTCGAGCAGCGCGAGATCGGGCTCGAGGCCCTCCGCGGCGTCGAACGCCTCCTGCGCCGTCCGCGCGGTCGCGACCCGATGGTGGGGCGCGAGGACGCGCTCGACGCTCCGGAGCATCCCCGGCTCGTCGTCCACCACGAGGATCCGGGCCGGATTCACGGGTCGTCCTCCCGCGCGGCGGGCAGGCGCACGAGGACGCGCGTGCCGCTCCCCACCCGGCTCTCGATCTCCAGGGTCCCCTCCGCCTGCCGGACGATGGAGCGACAGACGGAGAGGCCGAGGCCGGACCCGTGCCGCTTCGTCGTGAAGAAGGGCTCCTGGACGCGGGCGAGGTGCTCCGGGGCGATCCCGGCGCCCGTGTCCCGGAGCGCGATCTCGACGTCTCGCCCCACCGGCCGCGCGCGGAGCGAGAGCATCCCGCCGTCCGGCATCGCCTCCCGGGCGTTCGTCGAGAGGTTCAGGAGGAGCTGCTCGAGGTCGCTCTGGGAGACGCGCACGGCCGGGAGGGGCTCGACGAGGTCGCGCTCGACGCGGATGTTGTCGCGGCGCATCCCCTGCTCGAGGATCGCGAGCGTGCTCTGGACGGCGCGGGCGACGTTGCCCCGGCCGAGGAGGGCCGCCTTTCCTTGCGCGAACGCGAGCATCCCTCCGAAGATGCGCCGGCAGACCTGCAGGGACTCCTCGAGCTGCTCGAGGTCCCGCCCGAGCACGGAGAGGTCGAGCACCCCCGCGCCCGCCTCCGCCCGCATCTGCTGGACCAGGGGGAGGACGGCCCCGAGCGCGTTGTGGACGTCGTGGGAGACGCCCCGCGCCAGGTTCGCCATCGCGTGCTTCTTCTCGGCCTCGAGCATGCCGATCTCGAAGGAGGTCGCCCGCTCGAGGTTCTGGATCGCCACCGCCGCCTGCGGGAGGAAGCGCTCGACGAGCTCGGCCTCGAAGGGACCGAGCGTTCCCGGATGACGGGAGGCCACCTTGAGGAGACCGAGGGGGCCCGTCCGCGTGGCGAAGGGGGCGCAGAGCACGCACCGCTCGCGCGGCGCCTCCCCGGCGGGGTTGTAGTCGAGGGCCCGCGGGAGGTCGCCGCAGGCGCGCCCGTTCCACTCCCGCCATCCCGATCCGTCGCGGTCGAACCCGAGGATCGCTCCGGACCCGAGGGCCGCCCAGGCCGGGGCGTCCAGCGAGAACGTCCGGCCGATGTTTGGGCTCGGGGCCTTGCGCCACGCGACCTGCTCGGCGACGAGCTCGAGGTTCTCGCGGTCGCCCCGGTGGATCAGGAGGGCGGAGGAGTGGTCGTAGCGGGTGAGCGAGCGCAGCCCGTCGAGGATCTGGTAGAAGAGGTCCTTCGGGCGGAGCTGCTCGAGGATCTTGCGGTCGATGCGCGCGCGCACCTCGGCGATCCGGACGCGGTCCATGCGCGAGATCGCCTTCGAGAGGGCGGTGGCCGCGCGGCCGAGCTCGTTCCGGGACTCGAGGTCGAACTCGCCGCCCTCGAGGTGGATCAGCCCCCACGCGCGCTCCCGCCGCTCGAGGGGGGCGGAGAGCGCGTCCCGCGAGGGTGCCGGCCGGACCCGAGGGAGTCCCGCGTAGCGGGAGAGATCGACGGCGGCCCCTCGCGGGTGGACGTGGAGCGGCTCGACCCCGCCGCCTCCCGGCTTGAGGGTCCCGATGCACGCGGCGCCCGCTCGGAAGAACTCCCGGACCCTCCGGAGGGCGAGCCGGAGGGCCTTCTCCGGCCCTCGGACCTGCTCGAGCTGCGCTTCGAGCTCGAAGAGGAATCGGCGCGAGGCGAGTTCGCGAGCGGGGCCCATCGTCTCCCCCGGGGATTCGTCGCGGGGATCCTAGCATGCCTCCCCGAGGGCAGCCCTGCGGGGATGAAAAGGCCGCCCCGGTCGCGCCCGCCGCCGAGGGCACTCCCGAAGTCGCGTCCGCGCTCGTCCCGTCGAATCCGCCTCCATTCTCGTCCCCCCTGCCAGGGACGGGGCGAGCGAATGAGGTCCCCCCCGTTGACGGAGCTGCCACAGGGCGTGTCCCCGGGCTCGCGCGATCGGACCAAGGAGGAGGACCGCGAGCGCGCCGCGGCGAATCGTCCAGTCGGGTTCCCCTCGATGCGCCTACGGTTGAACCGCGATCGCGAGCGCGCTCGAGGCGGAGACGCCGAGCGGCGGGCAGGGCGGGGAGGGGGAGTTCGGGCCGGCCCAGAAGAACTGGACGAAGGCCTGCCCGCCGGCGAGGGCGGGATTTGCCGGGATCGGGACGGGGACCTGCGCCGTGCCGACCGCGTTGCTCGGGACAGGGAGGACGAAGAACGCCGGAGAGACAAGGTCGAGCCAGACCCAGGCCCCGAGAAAGACGAAAGGCGTCGCGAGCGGGGCGCCGCTGAAGGCGAGGAGGCCCGTCGCGTTGACAGGCGCGTGCCAGCAGGTGATCGCGAAGGCGGCGTTCCCGACCTGGGGCCACGAGGTGACTCCGATCGCGAGCGGCCCCGCGCAGCCGGGCGTCGAGGCGCCATAGGCGGAGGCGCCCGTCGGGAGCATGTCGAGGCGGGTGACGAAGACGTCGAAGAAGGCGCCGCTGCCGTTGTACGTCGTGTCCCAGGCGCCCGGGGTCGTGGGGTAGTCCGCAGAGTAGGTGTACCCCGTGATCGTC
>JAKEFM010000205.1 GCA_022616055.1 Planctomycetota bacterium | reverse complement strand
GCTTCGCCACTCTCCAGGCGGCCAGCGCTGTCTGGCCGAGTCCCGAAGGGGCCCGACCTACAAGGAGTTGCCGACTCCTGAGCTGAGTGGATAAGCATCTTTTTTTTACGTAGATCGCGGACGCCCCTCGAGATGGGCGCCGTGCGCCCTTGTCGAGGGACTGCGCCGGAACGCGCGGGCCCTCTTCCGGAGTTCCCGTCCATGTCTTCCGCCGCAGCGACCCGACCCGATCCGACCTCCCAGGCCGCGACGCCGGCCCGGGAGCCGAAGCACGTGAAAGTCCCCCCGGACCTCGACCGCCTCTCCCGGACCCGCAACCTCGGGATCATGGCCCACATCGACGCGGGCAAGACGACGGTCTCGGAACGGATCCTCTTCCTCACCGGGAAGGTCCACCGGATGGGGGAGGTGCACGAGGGGACGACCGTCCTCGACTACCTCGAGGAGGAGCGGGCGCGGGGGATCACGATCACCTCGGCGGCGACGACGGTCGACTGGAAGGGCCATCGGATCAACCTGATCGACACCCCCGGGCACGTCGACTTCACGGCCGAGGTCGAGCGGAGCCTCCGGGTGCTCGACGGGGCGGTCGCCGTCTTCGACGCGGTCCACGGCGTCGAGGCGCAGTCCGAGACGGTCTGGCGCCAGGCGGAGCGCTACGCCGTTCCCCGGATCTGCTTCCTCAACAAGATGGACCGGCCGGGGGCCGACTTCTTCGCCTCCGTCGAGTCGATCCGGACGCGCCTCGGCGCGCGCCCCGTCCCCTTCCAGCTCCCCTTCGGGCAGGGGGCCGACTTCGCCGGCGTGGTCGACCTGATCGACGGCTGCCTCTACCTCTTCGACGACGCCTCGGAGGGGCGCAGCGTCCGCCGGGAGGAGATCCCCGCGGAGTACGCCCACGCCGCCCTCAAGGCGACGGAGGTCCTCGTCGAGGCGGCGAGCGACTTCTCCGACGAGATCCTCGAGACCTTCCTCGAGGGGGGGGAGGTCGACCGGGAGGGGCTCCTCGCGGCCCTGCGCAAGGCGACCCTCGCGCGGTCGATCGCCCCCGTCTACTGCGGCTCGGCGCTGCGGAAGCGGGGGGTGAATCTCCTCCTCGACGCCGTCACGCGCTTCCTCCCCTCGCCGCTCGACATGCCTCCGATCGAGGGGACCGACCCCGAGAGCGGGGAGAAGCTGACGCGGCGCCACCATCCGGACGAGGCGTTCGCCGCGCTCGCCTTCAAGACCTTCGCGGACAAGACCGGGGACCTGACGTTCGTCCGGGTCTACTCCGGGCGGGCGCGCGCCGGGGAGTCGTTCCTGAACCCCCGGACCCGCAAGCGGGAGAGGCTCGGGCGCCTCCTCCTCATGCACGCCGACGACCGCGAGTCGATCGAGGAGGTGCGGACCGGGGACATCTTCGCGACCGTCGGCATGAAGGGGACGGTCACCGGCGACACCCTGTGCTCCGAGGGGAAGCCGATCCTCCTCGAGCGCATGTCCTTCCCGCGGCCGGTCATCTCCCTCGCGATCGAGCCCAAGACGAACGCGGACCGCGACCGGCTCGGGGACGCGGTCGGCCGGGTCCTCCGGGAGGACCCGACCGTCCGCGCGAAGACCGACGAGGCGACGGGGCAGATGGTCCTCTCGGGGATGGGGGAGCTCCACCTCGAGATCGTCGTCAACCGGATCCGCCGCGACTTCAACGTCGAGGTGAACACCGGCGCCCCCCGCGTGGCATACAAGCAGACGCTGCGCCGGGCGCGGGAGGTCGAGGGGAGGCACATCAAGCAGACCGGAGGCCACGGCCAGTTCGGCGTGGTCAAGATGGTCTTCGAGCCCTCCCCGGGGACGGACGAGATCACCTTCGAGGACGAGGTCGTCGGGGGGAGGATCCCCCGCGAGTACATCCCCTCCGTCGAGAGGGGGATCCGGGACTCGGCGGAGGCGGGAGGCCGGCTCGGCTATCCCTTCGTCGGGTTCACGGCCCGGCTCGTCGACGGCCAGTCGCACGACGTCGACTCCTCCGACATGGCCTTCCTCGCGGCGGGGTCGCTCGCCTTCCGGCTCGCGGTCGACGGGAACGCCGTCCTCCTCGAGCCGGTCATGAGGTTCGAGGTGACGGTCCCCGAGGAGTTCCTCGGGGAGGTCCTCGGGGATCTCCAGTCGCGCCGCGCCCAGATCGAGGACCTCGGCTTCAGCGCCGGGGGGAGGGCGATCCGCGGGAAGGTCCCGATCGCGGAGATGTTCGCCTACGCGACGCGGATCCGGAGCCTCACCCAGGGCCGGGGAACCTTCTCCCTCGAGCCCTGCAACTACGAGCCGGTCCCCGAGTCGGTCGCGGCCGAGATCCTCCGGGCGGGCGCCTAGGACGGAGACCCCGCCGCGGGCCGGGTCCGGCCGCGACGGAGGGAGGCGAGAGCTTCCCCCTCTCCGGGAGGGGAGGGGCTTGCGCACTGAGGTCCTCGAGAGAGGGCCTCGACGCGACGGCGCCAGGGTCCGAGGATCAGGTCGAGATGCCCGGGCGCTTCCGGTCGATCGCCTTCGCGGCCTGCCTGGGCGCGGCCGTCCCTTGCCAGGAGCCGGGGAAGGCTCGCTGGGTGTGGGGCTCCTGGGCGCAGGCGCTCGAGCGACCCGTCGGGGAGCGGTGCTTCCTCCGGTTCGCCTTCGACCTCCCGGGCCCGGTCCGGGACGCGGTCGCCCATGTCGCGAGCGACAACCACTTCTCCCTCTGGGCGAACGGCTCCTTCGTCGGCCGCGGGGACTCGTGGGAGGCGGCGACGCGGCTCGACCTCGCGCGATGCCTGCGCCCGGGGAGGAACGTCCTCGCCCTCGAGGCCCGGAACGACTCGGGCCCCGCGGCTGTCCTCTTCTTCGCCGACGTCGGCCTGGAGGGGGGCGGGCGGGTCCGGCTCGAGTCGGATCCGCGATGGCGGACCGCGGAAGCGGCTCCGGAGGGGTGGACCTCGGCCGCGTTCGACGATCGCGCGTGGTCACCGGCGCGCGAGATCGGTCCGTACGGCGAAGGCCCCTGGGCAGGTGTCGTCTGGGAATCGCGGCCTCGCTTCGACCCACTCCCGGGCTTTCGCGTGGAGCCCGTGGCGGAGCGGATCGGGTCGGTCCTCGCGATCGCCGCCGACGGGGAGCGGATCCTCGCCTCCGTCGAGGGAGGGGGGATCCTCCGCCTGGAGGACGAGGATCGGGACGGGGTCTTCGAGAAACCTGCGACGGTCTCGCACATGAGGTCCGATCCGCCCACGGCCTCGTCGTCTCCCGCGGGACGCTCTTCGCCGTCGGGGAGGGACCGGAGGGGAGCGGCCTGTACCGGATCGAAGCGGGGAGGGCCGTCCCGCTCGGACGCTTCGGAGGCGAGGGAGGGGAGCACGGCGCCCACGGCGTCGTCGAGGGGCCCGACGGGCTCCTCTACGTCGCGATCGGGAACCATGCGACGCTGGAGGGGCCCTGGAGCCCGGCCTCGCCCTACCGGATCCACTACGAGGGGCACCTCCTCCCGCGGATCCTCGACCCGAGGGGCCACGCGCACCGGGTGAGGAGCCCCAGCGGGATCGTCGCCCGCGTCGACCGGGAGGGGAGGGAGTGGCGAGTCCTCGCCGGCGGACTTCGCAACGCCTACGACCTCGCGTTCGACGGGCGCGGCGAACTCTTCGCCCTCGACTCCGACATGGAGTGGGACGCCGGGCTCCCCTGGTACCGACCCGTGCGGCTCCTTCACGTCGTCCCCGGGGGGGAGTACGGCTCGCGGACCGGCTCCTCCGTCTGGCCCGACTCCCACGAGGACTCGCTCCCCGCGGTGCTCGACGTGGGCCGCGGATCGCCGACCGGGATGTGTCTCTACGACGCGGAGGCCTTCCCCTCGCGGCTCCGGGGGACGCTCCTCGCGGGCGACTGGTCGCAGGGCCGGATCCTCGCCTTCCAACTCTCGCCGGACGGGGCCTCGTACACGGGCACGGTCGAGGTCCTGCTCCGGGGGAGGCCGCTCAACGTGACCGACCTCGCGGTGGCCGCGGACGGCGCGCTCCTCTTCGCGACGGGAGGCCGGGGAAGCCCCGGCGGCGTCTACCGGCTCGCCTACCAGGGGGAAGTGGAGGAGGCGGCTGCTCGAACGGGCCCCGAGGCGACCGCGCGCCGGCCGTTCGACGGCCGGACGCCGGCGGACGCCCTCCTCGCCCTGCTCCCGGACCCCGACCGGTTCGTCCGATTCGCCGCCGCGCGCGAGCTGGAGCGGCGGGAGCCCGCTTCCTGGGAGGAGGCGGCGGCCGGGAACCCGAGCGCGCTCGCGAGGGCGCAAGCGCTCCTCGCCGCGGCGCGAGTCGGCCTCGGACGGCCGGACGCGGCCGACTGCGCGCGCCGGATCGAGGGGGCGACCGCGCTCCTCGATGCGGGCGGGAGGGCGCGCCTCGTCGCGCTCCGGGCGCTCGAGGTTCTCCTCCTCGACCCCGACGCGCCCCCGCGGGCGGCGCTGCGGGGACCCGGCGAGAAGCTCCTCCGACTCTTCCCGGCGGGGGAACGCGCCGTCGACCGCCAGATCGCCGTTCTCCTCGCTCATCTCGCGCCCGAGGGGACGCTCCACGCGCTCCTCGACCGGATCGAGGCCGAACCCTCGCGCGCCGACCAGATCCATCTCGCCTACTGTCTCCGGGCGGTCCGGGAGGGTTGGAGGGGAGAAGCGCCGCGCCGCTTCGCGCGCTGGCTCTCGGGGGCGCTTCGCTGGGGAGGAGGGTACTCGTTCGAGGGGTACATCCGGGCGATCCGGGACGAGTTCCTCGTCCTCCTCGGCGAGGAGGAGAGGAAGGGGGTGTCCCTCGATCCGGACCCCGCGACGTCGAGGTCCTCCGTCCCCTCGCCCGGCGGGGCCGAGCCGAGGGACTTCGACCGCACGCTCCTCTTCGTCCAGCGGACGCTCGACCGCCCCCGGCGCTCGACGGGGGAGGGCGCCCGGATCTTCGGCGAGAGGTGCGCCGCATGTCACCGCTTCGGCGACGACCGAGGCGGGGTGGGGCCGGACCTGACGGGGCTCGCCGGAAGGTTCGCACTCCCGGAGCTCCTCGAGGAGGTCCTCGCCCCGTCGCGGCGCGTCGCGGACCCGTACCGGACGATCGAGGTGGTGACGAAGGGAGGGGCCCTCGTCGCGGGGCTCCCGGTGGTCGACGACGGGACGCGGCTCACGATGCTCCGCAGCGACGCCGAGACGGTCGAGCTGGCGGCGGAGGAGATCGAGGAGCGCCGGCCCTCGGCGCGCTCCGCGATGCCCGACGGCCTCCTCGACCCCCTCTCGCCCGAGGAGGTCTCGGACCTCTTCGCCTACCTCCTCGGAGGCGAGACCGTCGCTCCCCCGCCCGACCCCCTCTGGCGGCCGCTCTTCGACGGCGCCACGCTCGGGGAATGGGAGGGAGAGCCGGGCCTCTGGAAGGTCGAGGGAGGATCGATCGTCGGGGAGGCGGAGGGACGGACCGAGAGCCGCTTCCTCGCGTCGCGCGAGACCTTCGGCGACTTCCTCCTGGAGGCGGAGGTCCGCCTCGCGGAGGGGAACAGCGGCGTCCAGTTCCGGAGCGAGAGGACCGGCCCGTTCCGGATGCGCGGCTACCAGGCCGACCTCGGCGAGACCTACTGGGGTTCGCTCTACGAGGAGGGCGGGCGGGGGATGCTCTCCCAGGTCCCCTTCGACGTCTGGCGCTCCCTCGTCGAGGAGCGGGGGTGGAACCACCTCCTCGTCTCCGCCGTCGGAGAGCGGCTCCGGATCGAGCTCAACGGCGTCCCGACCGTCGACCTCCGCGACGGAGCGGCACGGGAAGGGCGCCTCGGGATCCAGCTCCACGCGGGAGGGCGGACGCGGATCGCCCTCCGGAACCTGAGGCTGCGGACGCGCGAGCTTCCGGCGGACGAGCGCTGACCTCCGTGCCCTGTTCCGGCCGCGCCGGATCGGGTAGAGATTCCCCCCCATGTCCGCCGCCCCCCGCAAGCGCGCGCTGATCCTCCTCCCGCAGGAGGGGTTCGACGACGAGGCGTACCGGCACGTCCGGGCCTACCTCGGGACGCGGGCCGTCGAGGTCGAGGTCGCCGCCTCCGGGACCTCCCTCGCGAAAGGGGAGCGCGTGGACGAGACGGCGCCCGACGTCTCCCTGGATGCCGCCGAGCCTGGGAAGTACGACGCGGCGATCGCGATCGGAGGGATCGGGGGCGAGAGCCTGGCCGACGACGCCCGAGCCCACCGGATCCTGCGGGCGGTGGCGGAGAAGGGGGGCGTCGTCGGTGCGACGGGATCGGCCGTCCTCGTGCTCGCGCGCGCGGGCCTCCTCAAGGGGAAGAAGGTGACGGGGGACGCCGCGCAGAATGGGCGGCTCTCCGAGCACGGCGCCCGCTGGAGGGGGGGCGAGGTCGTCGTCGACGGGAAGGTCGTGACCGGCCGCGAGGGATCGGCCCTCCGGTTCGCCTCGCGGGTCGGGGCCCTGCTCGGCTTCTGACTCCCGCGGGCTCGCGGGGATCCCCCGCGCGTTGCGCCGACCCCCCCTCGGGGTACACTCCCCGCCTCCCCCGTCTCCCCGTCCACCCCCGCGAGTTCAGCGTGGTCGAACCCGCCCTCCTCGATCGGATCGTCTCCGAGTTCCCGGAGAACGCCTCGGGGGTGCGCGCCTGCATCGAGCTCCTCGCGGAAGGGGCGGCGATCCCGTTCCTCGCCCGCTACCGCAGGGAGCGGACGGGAGGACTCGACGAGGCGCAGATCCGGAGGATCGAGCTGCGCCTTCGGGCCCTCGGGGAGCTCGAGCGGCGTCGCGCCTCCATACTGCGGACGCTGCGCGGGGAGAGTTCCCCCGACCCCGCCCTCCTCGAGGCGGTCGAGAAGGCCCCCGACCGCACGACCCTCGAGGACCTCTTTGCGCCGCACCGGCCCCCGGGGAAGGGGAGGGGAGGAGCGGCGAAGTCGAAGGGGCTCGACGACCTCGCCCGCCGGCTGCGCGATCCCGCGACCGCGGGCGCCCCCCCCGAGGAGATCGCCGGACCGTTCGTCGGCCCGGAGAAGGGGATCGGCTCGGTCGAGGAGGCGCTCGAGGGAGCCGCGCACCTCCTCGTCGACGCCTTCGCGGACGACCCGGGGATCCGTCGCAGGGTGCGGCAGGAGATGCGCGAGCGGGGCGTGCTGGTGGCGGTCGGCTTCGACGAGAAGCGGGAGGAGGCCCCGAAGTACCGGGACTACGCCCAGTACCGCGAGCCCCTCCGCGTCGTCGCCCCCCACCGGTTCCTCGCGCTGCGACGCGCGGAACGCGACCACGTGCTCGCCCTCGCGATCGAGATCGACGCGCCGAAGCTCCTCGCGGAGATCGAGCCGGCGCTCGTCCCGGCGGGGGCCTCGGAGGGGGTGCGCGCCCTCCACGCGCGCGCGCTGCGCCGCTCCTTCGAGGAGCACCTGGTCCCGCGGTGCGCGGCCGACGTCCGCCTCGAGCTCAAGGAGAGCGCCGACGAGGAGGCGATCGAGGTGTTCGCCCGCAACCTGCGCCACCTCCTCCTCTCCCCTCCCTTCGGCCCCCGTCCCGTGGCCGGGGTCGAGGCGGCGACGAAGGGGGCCTGGCGGCTGGCCGTCGTCGACGCCTTCGGCAAGTGCGTCGCGGACGCGGCGCTCCGGGTCGGGGAGCCCGCCCAGCGCGCGGAGGCGCTCGCGACCGCCCGCTCCCTCTTCGAGGCCCACGGGGTCGAGGGGATCGCGGTCGGAAGCGGCGCGGGGCGGGCCGACGTCCTCGCCTTCGCGCGGGAGGCGGCGCGAGGATCCGGCCGGCGGGTGGCCCTGGCGGTCGTGAACGACGTCGGCGTCGCCGTGCAGGCGGCGTCCCCGACGGCCCGGGAGGAGCTGCCGAACCTCGACCAGAACCTGCGGGCCGCCGTGATCCTCGCCCGGCGGATGCAGGACCCCCTCGCGGAGCTCGTGAAGCTCGAGCCGCGCGCGATCGGAGTGGGGGAGTACCAGCAGGACGTGAACCGCCTGCGGCTCGACCACGCCCTCGAGGCGACGCTCCAGTCGTGCGTCAGCTTCGTCGGCGTCGATCCGAACCGAGCGGGCGCCGCCCTCCTCGCGGGGGTGGCGGGGATCACGGCTCCCCTCGCCGACGCGATCGTCAAGCATCGCGGGGAGGCGGGCCCCTTCCGCAAGAAGGCCGACCTCCTCGCCGTCCCGGGCTTCGACGCCCGCGCGTTCGAGCAGGCCGCCGGATTCCTCCGGCTCCACGACTCCGAGAGCCCGCTCGACGCGACGGGGGTCCACCCCGAGCACGTCCCCCTCGTCGAGCGGATGGCGAGCCTCGCCGGCAAGCCGGTCGCCGACCTCCTCCAGAATCGGGGGGCCCTCGATGCGCTCCCCTCCGAGGAGCTCCTCGCCGGCGGCGTGAGCCCCATGACCGTCCGGGACGTCGTGCACGAGCTCGGCCTCGCCGGGCGCGACCCGCGGGCGCGCTTCCGCGCGATCGCCTTCCGCGACGACGTCCACTCGATCGAGGACCTGAAGGAGGGGATGACCCTCGAGGGGATCGTGACGAACGTCACGAACTTCGGCGCCTTCGTCGACCTCGGCCTCGCGCAGGACGGGCTCGTCCACGTCTCGGAGATGGCCGGACGATTCGTCCGCGACCCCCAGGAGGTCGTCCGGGTCGGGGAGGTGACCCGCGTGCGCGTCCTCGGCGTCGACCGCGCGCGGGGGAGGATCGCGCTCTCGCTCAAGCCCCCGCCTCCTCCTCCCGCGCCCTCCGCGCCGAAGCCGCCGGAGCGGGTCGAGGCGCCGTCCGCAACGCGGGAGGGCGCCCCGCGGGAGGGCGCCCCGCGAGAGGGAGCCCGGGCGGGTGGTACCGGTCGCAGGGACGCGCGCCCGCGGGTCGAGCGACCCGCTCCCGCCGTCGTGCGGGCCGCGAGCCACCGTCGCGACGGGCTCGTCCGCGGGGAGCGGAGCGGGCGGGGGGACCGGGGTGGCCGGGGTGGAGGAGGCGGAGGGGGAGGACGGGGCCCGCGAGGGGGCGGGGGCCCGGGGCCGTGGCGCGGACGCGCCCGCGGAGCGCCCGAGCCGGACGAGCCCCGCGAGGGGCCGGCGAGCCGCTCCGGGTCCGGCCCGTCGCGCCCGTTCGTGAACAACCCCTTCCGCGCCTTCTTCGAGACGACCTCGCCGGAGGAGGCTGCGGCGGCGCCCGCTCCGGAGGCGATCCACTCCGCGGAGGAAGCGCTCGCCGCACCCGGGACGGGCGGAGGGGGGGCCGCGCGGCCGACGGGGGAGAAGGAAGCCCTCCTCGGGACCCTCGAGGTCGACCCCTCGGAGGCCGGCCCGCGCTCCGACTGACCGCGCCGCGCGGGCGCCGGGGAGGACTCTCAGTCGCGCCGCGTCCCGAGGATCTCGTCGGCGAGCGACCGCGCGCGGGAGATGCACTGGTCGCTGTTCACGTACTCGAAGCGGCCGAATCTCCCGACGGTGTGGAGGCCGAGCTCGCGCACCCCCGCGAGCGCGGCGGCGAGGTTTTCCTCGAAGCCGTGGTCGAAGACGATGTAGGCGTAGGGGACGGTCGACGTCGCCGTGACGAGGACGTCGGCGGGACGGAGGAGGCCGGCGCGCTCGAGCCCCCGGAGGACTTCCGGGACGAGGTCCGGGTCCTCCGGCGGAGGACCCGCGTGGGTCACCTCGGCGAGGATCGAGGTGTGGCCGGGGGGCGCGTTCTCGGGCGAGTAGTTCGAGAAGAAGGTGACCCGGTTCGTCGGGCCCTGCTCGGGCTCGGGGAGGTAGACCCACGAGTAGGGGGGCGCGTCGGGCCGGCGCAGCCCGACGAGCACGGTCGTGAGGGAGTTCCACTGGAGGCGGCCGATCGCCTCCCTCGCCGGCGCGGGGAGCCCGGGACAGGCCCTCGCGAGCTCCATGAGGGGGAGCGTGTTGACGACGAGCTCGAACCGCTCCCCGTTGACGAGGAACCCGGTCCCGGCGCGCTCGACGCTGCGGACGGGCGTCCGGAGCCTCACCCGATCGAGGACCGGCGCGCCGACCGCGCGCGGGATCGCCCCGAAGCCGCCCCGGCGCGGATAGTGGAAGTGGATCTGGTGCGTGTACCCCTCCGTCTTCAGCCCCACGCTCCCCTTGAGGACGTCGGCGAGCGGGGCGTCGGGGACCCTCCCCTCGACCCAGCGCGACGTGATCTCCCCGAGGTCCCGTTTCCAGAGCTTCTCGTTGTACGGGACCATGAAGGCGCGGGCGATCGCCTCGCCGAACTTCCAGACGATCCAGTCCCGGAAGTTCGCGGGGGGAGGGGAGCCCCGGCGCCGCTCGAGGTGCGCCTCGACGTACCCCCGCAGGCACGCGGCGTTCAGCGCGGGGGGGAGGTCGCCGAGTCCGTTCTCGAAGGGGTAGTGGACGAAGCGGTCCCCGAGCAGGATCTTCGTGTTGCGGACGGTCGCGACGACCGCCTCGGGCCCCCCGAGGGCGTCGACGACGAAGTCGCGGATCCACTTCTCCTTCGAGAAGAGGATGTGCCCCCCCGCGAGGTCGTACGTGAACCCCCGGACGCTCGCGCTCCGGCACAGCCCCCCGACCTCTTCCCCCGCCTCGAGGAGGTGGACGTCCGCCCCCCCCTCGAGGAGGAAGCGGGCGGTGGCGAGCCCGGAGATCCCGGCGCCGAGGACAGCGACGCGCAAGGGGGACGCGAGGGGCGGGGGAGAGGGGCCTCTCTCCTCCCTACGGGATCCGGAGGTCGAGGGAGGGGTTCGGCCCCTCGAGGGGATCGGACACGCCCACCCGACCGCCGTGATGCGCCTCGAGGCGGAAGCGGCCCCCGAAGCTGAAGCGCAGGGAGTAGGTCCCCTCCGTGGTCGTCGTCGTCTCGGCGGCCGTCCAGCCGAGGGCCCCCTCCCCCTCGGGGATCCCGACCGCCTTCACCTTGGCGGCGGCGACGGGCGCGCCGTCCGGACCGAGGACGCGGCCCGCGAGGAAGATCTCCGACTTCCGCGGCATCCGGATCGTCCATTCCCCGGGATCGGCCCCGACCTCGCGGAGGAAGGTCTGCGTCTGGTAGTCCGGACGCCTCGCGAAGACGAGGTGGGGGCCGGGCTCCACCGCGTCGAAGGAGAACTTCCCCTCCGCGTCGACCTTGCGGATGTGCGCCTCCCGGAAGCGGACGTGCCCCTGGAGGTTCTCCTCGAGGAACCGGACCCGGTCGGAGGCTCCCTCCGCCCAGCGGAGCTTCGCGGGTCCGCCGTCCGAGGCGGGGACCACGAGGATGAGGGGCTCCCCCTGGACGATCTCGTTCACGATCGAGGTCGCGCACAGGAGGACCCCGCCTCCGGCGAGCGGCTCCCCCTTCTCGTCGAGGATCGTCCCGGCGACCGCGGTCCCCTCGACCTGGACGACGTCGACCGTCTTCACGAGCTCCTGCGTGGCGAAGGAGAAGGCGGAGAGCCCTTCCTTCCGGAAGGGGAGCGGCTTCATCCCGACGGACTCGGTCGACGTCGGGCGGGAGGTCCCGGGCACGGCCTCCGGCGGCTTCGTGCGGAGCGCGACCGACCAGGTGAAGTCGGGGTCGAGCCCGTCCACCCGGTAGGTCCCGAGGGAATCGGTGTCGTCCCCGCGCACGTCGACGCGCCCCGGCGAGTCCTCCCGCTCCTCCGGCGTTCCGTCGGGGGCGAGGAACGGGATCCTCCCGACCCCCTGGACCTCGACGTAGAGTCCCGGAAGGGGCTTCCGGGAGGCGTCGCGCACGGTCCCGCCCAGCGTGCGCGCGCGCCGCATGCGGAGCGTCATCCCCTCGATCGAGGACTCCCCGATCCGGAGGACGCCCCAGGTCGCCGCGTAGCCGGGCGCGTCGGCGACGAGCTGCTGCCCTCGACTCCGCAGGATGACCCGGGGGACGTGGAACGCCCCCGTCGCGGGATCGACGGGGATGGGGGAGCCCTCGTTCCGGATCGCCACCGTGGCGCCGCGGACCGGGCTCCCGGTCTCCGCGTCGACGACGCGGCCCTTCACCGTCCCGAACTCCCCGAGCACGATCCGGAGGTGGACGGTCCCCGGCTCCGCCGGGTCGACGTCGTGGTCGGTCGGAGGATAGAGGGAACGCCTCGTCTGCCCGTCCGTGGGGGAGCGCGTCACGATCCACCGCCTCCCCACGGGGAACGGCGCGAACCGGAACTTCCCCTCGGCGTCCGTGGCGGTCGTCTGGGTCTCGGGGGACTTGCACCCCTGCGTCGGGTCCCGCATCGTCAGGTGGACGCCGGGGACCGGGGCGCCGTCGGGATGAGAGACGCACTCTCCCTCCAGGAGGACCATCCCCGGGGGGAGCGGCGGGGCGGGGGGCCCGTCCTGGGCGAGGAAGGGGGGGAGGAGCAGGAGGAGAAGGGACATCGGGATGGGGTACTCCGCTTGGCCGGCGGTCGGAAGGATCTTATCGCTTCCCCGGCGCTCGGACATCCGAGACCATCCCGGCATGCGGCCGAGCCTCCTCGAGTGCGGACGGTGCGCCCGCGCGCACGACGCGAGCGTCCCGCAGTCCCTGTGCGCGGCCTGCGGGAAGCCGCTCCTCGCCCGGTACGACCTCGAGGCGGCGGCCCCCTCGATGCGGCCCGGGGTTCTCCGGCGCACCGACCTGTGGCGCTACCTCCCGGTGCTCCCGGTCGCCGAGGAGTCGGAGATCGTGACGCTGGGGGAGGGATGGACCCCCCTCCTCGAGTCCCCTCCCCTCGCCCACTGGGCGGGTCTTCGCCGCTGCCTCGTCAAGGACGAGGCGGGAAACCCGACCGGCTCCTTCAAGGCGAGGGGGATGGCCGTCGCCACGGCGGCGGCGCGGGCCCTCGGGATCGCGGAGGTCTTCGTCCCCTCCGCGGGCAACGCCGCGGGAGCGCTCGCCGCGTACGCGGCCCGGGCGGGCCTGAGGGCGACGGTCGCGATGCCCGAGGACGCGCCCGAGCCGAACCGGCTCGAGTGTCGCGCGGCGGGGGCCGAGACGCTCCTCGTGCGCGGGACGATCGCGGACGCGGCGGCCGCCCTCCGCGACCGGTTCCGGGGCTCGCCTGCCTTCGACCTCTCGACGATGCGCGAGCCCTACCGCGTCGAGGGGAAGAAGACGATGGGGTACGAGATCTTCGAGCAGCTCGGTCGCCTCCCCGACTGGATCGTCTACCCGTGCGGGGGAGGGACGGGCGTCGTCGGGATGTGGAAGGCCTTCGACGAGATGGAGCGCCTCGGCTGGATCGGGTCCGCGCGTCCCCGCATGGCGATCGTCCAGAGCGAGGGGTGCGCGCCGCTCGTCCGGGCCTTCGAGCAGGGGAAGGAGGAGGCGAGCCCGGTCCCGGATCCCTCGACCTGCGCGGCGGGCCTGCGGGTCCCCTCCGCGATCGGGGACTTCCTCGTCCTCCGCGCCGTCCGCGCCTCGGGCGGGCGCGCCGTCGCCGTCCCCGAGGCGGAGATCCTGGAGGCGACGCGCGCCTTCTTCGCCTCGAGCGGGATCGCGGCCTGTCCGGAGGGGGGCGCCGCGCTCGCCGGCCTCCGTCGCCTCCGCGCCTGCGGCCACGTCGGCGCCGAGGACCAGGTCGTCCTCTTCAACACCGCCTCCGGCCTGAAGTACCCCGACGTCCTCGAGGCCGCCCTCCGCGTCTGACGCGCGCTGCCGCCCCTCCCTCCTCCCCGGGAGGAGGCGGTATCCTCCACCGGCGCTGCATGCAGAGGGAGTCGCCATGTTGCGGACCGATCGTCCTCGCCTCCTCCTCGTCGCCATCCTTCTTCCGCTCCTCTGCACTCGGGCGTCCGCCACCTGGTCGATCGTCGTCGCGAACACCGCGACGGGGGAGGTCGGCGTCGCCTCGGCGACCTGCCTCCTCGGTTTCAACCTCAAGGCCGGAGCGGGGGTGATCGTCGTCGGGCGGGGAGCCGGGCAGTCGCAGGCCCAGGTCGACGCGTCGGGGGAGGCCCGGGACACCATCTTCACCTCCATGCAGCTCGGGATTCCGGCCCAGCCGATCGTCACCTACCTCCAGACGTACCTGAACCTTGTTCCCCCGGTTCGCCAGTGGGGGGTCGCCACCCTCGGAGCGCCGGCGGCGACCTTCACGGGAGCGGAGACCGAGTTCTGGGCCGGTGGCGTCACGGGCCAGGTGGGGCCGATCACCTACGCCATCCAGGGGAACATCCTCAATTGCGAGGCGGTCGTGAACGCGGCGGAGCAGGCCCTGATCGCGACCCCCGGGGACCTCGGCCAGAAGGTGATGGCGGCGATGCAGGCGGCGAAGGCGGCCGGCGGGGACAACCGATGCTCCTGTCCTCCCACCCTTCCGCCTCAGCCTTGCCTTTGCCCGCCTCCTCCCTCCGTTCCGATGTGGAAGTCGGCCCACGTCGGGTACCTGACGATCGCGCGGATCGGGGACACGGACGGGGTCTGCAACCCGTCGGCCGGCTGCGCGAACGGGGACTACTACCTCGATCTCAACGTCTTCGGTCCGCTCGGAAGCGCGACGTCCCCCGATCCGGTCGACACTCTCCAGACGATGTACGACGCGTTCCGGGCGGCCCACGTCGGCCACCCCGACGCGATCCACTCCACGGCCGCGCCGGCGCTCGCGAGCCTCCCCGCGGACGGGTCCTCCCAGACGACGCTGACGATCGCCCTCGCCGACATCGACGGCGTCCCGATCCCGACGGGAGGCGCGACCGTGACGGTCACGCACGACGCGACGAGCGCGGGCTCCTGCTCGATCGGGCCCGTCGTCGACCTCGGGAACGGGACCTACCAGACGACGCTGACGGCGGGGACGACCGCGGGCGCCGACGTCTTCCGCGTCGTGGTGGGCGATCCGCTCGGCCCCGTGACGCTCTACCCCCACGCGACCCTCGCGGTCCGCGCTCCGGGGCCTCTCCTCTACGAGGTGAACGGCGAGGCGATCGGCCACCGGCTGGGGACCTCCCTGGCGTCCGCCGGGGACCTCGACGGGGACGCGTCGTCGGACTTCCTGGTCGGTATCCCCGAGGCCTCCCCGGGAGGATTCCCCTTCTCGGGACAGGCGAGGATCCATTCCGGGGAGGCAGGCGCGAGCCTGCTCCTTCTCCCAGGGACGGTCGAGGAGGGGCGCCTCGGGTCGAGCGTTGCGCGGCTCGGGGACGTCGACGCGGACGGCATCGCGGACTCCCTCGCCGGAGCGCCTGGGTGCGACGGCGGCCCCTGCGGGCCCGGACTGGCCAGGGTCTTCTCGGGCTCCGACGGGTCGGCGCTCCTCACAGTCTCGGGGACCAATCCGGGGGATCTGTTCGGGAGCGCGGTCGCCGGAGCGGGAGACCTCGACCGCGACGGAATTCCCGACTTCCTGGTCGGCGCCCCGGGGACGGGGGCGGGGAGCGTGAGGGCCTTCTCGGGCGCGGACGGTACGAGCCTCCGCCTGTGGGAGGGAGCCGTTCCCGGGGAGGGCTTCGGCACCGCCGTCGCCTCGACCGGCGACCAGGACGGGGACGGCGTGCGCGAGGCGCTCGTCGGCATCCCCGGAGCCGACCCCGGCGGGGCGATCGACGCGGGTCTCGTCCGCGTCTTCTCCGGCGGAACCGGGGCTCTCCTCCTGACCCTCGAGGGGGAGCAGCCGGGGGAGCAGTCCGGCTCCTCCGTCGCCTCCGCCGGGCGCATCGACGCCGACGACGTCGAGGACTGGATCGCCGGGGCCCCGACGAGGGATGGGGGGGCTCTCCTCGACGCGGGGCGCGCGCGGATCTTCTCGGGCGCCACGGGTGGGGTCCTGCGGGTCCTCGAGGGAGGGCGCGGGGCGGGTCTCTTCGGCTCGGCCGTGACCGGGCTTCCCGACGTGAACGGGGACGTGCGGGCGGAAGTCGCCGTCGGGTCCCCCGGGGCCGGGGAGGGAGGGGAGGTCTCCGTCCACTCCGGAGGGAACGGCCTGCTCCTCCTGTCGCTCCCGGGACTCGCGGGCGATCTCGTCGGCAGGGCGCTCGCCTCGGCGGGGGACGTCGACGGGGACGGCGTCGCCGAGCTGCTCGTCGGCGCCCCCGGAGCCGACCCCGCGGGGATCGTCGACGCCGGCCAGGTCCGCGTCTTCTCCCTCGCGGGTCTCGGCGGGGCGATCCCGGTCGATCTGCTCGCGCGGGTCGCGCTCCAGCGGGAGCCGTCGGAGCCCGACGACAACGCGCGGGGCGGGATCGAGATGCAGCTGAGCGGTCCCGACCAGGTCTTCTCCGTCGACGTCCGGAAGCTGGGCGACGCGCAGGATGCCCCCTACTCGGCGTTCCTCGAGGAGGGGGCGGAGAGCGGGACCTACTCCTCGATCGGGGAACTCCAGGGCCCGGGCGCGTCCTCCCAGAACCTCTTCCTGACGCTCACCTCCGTGGGCGTCCCCCCGGCGGAGCTCGGCGTCGCCCTCCTCTCGAGCCTCGAAGGGAGGCGTCTCGAGATCCGCGGCGCCTCGGGGACCACCTACCTGCGCGCGCGGCTCCCCTCCCTCCTCGGTCTGGGGGACCTGGAACGGACGGGCTCGCTCGCTCCGCCGTCCGGCCCCCCGGGAGCATCCGGCACCCTGCGCCTCGTGCGAAAGGGGCCGGAGGGGACGGAGCGGTTCGACCTCCGGACGAAGGGGCTCGGTCCGGGGCCCGGCAAGACGGTCTGGATCGCGGACTCCGGCGGGGGCGGCTCCTTCACGCTGGCGGGGGCCCTCGCGCAGGGGAAGCTGCGCCGAGACACCGCGCAGGGTGACCCCCTCCCCCTCGGCGTCTATCGCCTGGAGGACCTGTCGGGTCGCGCGATCGAGGTCCGCGACGGGTCGAGCGTCCTCCTCGCGGGGACGATCCCCTGACCGGCCGGAGGGCGCCTGACGCGCGCCGCGGCCCCTCCACGATCCCCGGGACCGGCGAGTATCCTCGGATGGCGCCGGATCCCGAGGGAGTTGCCATGCCGCGGGTCAAACGTCCTCGCTTCCTCCTCGTCGGCCTCCTCGTCCCGCTCCTCTGCACGCGGGCGTCGGCCACCTGGTCGATCGTCGTAGCGAACTCCGCGACGGGAGAGGTCGGGGTCGCCTCTGCCACTTGTCTCGACCTGTTCAACCTCCAGACCGGCGCGGGCGTGATCGTCGTCGGGCGGGGAGCCGCCCAGTCCCAGTCGTTCCTCGACCCTGGAATCGCCCGCACGACGATGTTCACGTCGATGCAGCTCGGGATCCCGGCCCAGTCGATCCTCGCCTACCTCCAGGCGCTCTCGGAAGCGGATCCGGTGTTGCGACAGTGGGGGATCGCCACTCTCGGGGCCCCCGCGGCGACCTTCACCGGAGGCGCCTCGGGGCAGTGGGCGGGGGGGGTCGTCGGACAGGTAGGGCCGATTTCCTACGCGATCCAGGGAAACGTTCTCACCTGCCAGTCGGTCATCGACGCGGCGGAGGAGGCCCTGATCGCGGCCCCCGGGGACCTCGGCCAGAAGATGATGGCTGCGATGCAGGCGGCGAAGGCGGCGGGTGGAGACGGGCGCTGTTCCTGTCCCTGCTCCCCCACGCCCTGCATTCCCGCTCCGATGGCGTGCGGCTGCCCACCTCCCCCCACCGTCCCGATGTGGAAGTCGGCCCATGTCGGGTACCTGACGATCGCGCGGATCGGGGACACCGACGGAACCTGCTGCGCCGATCGGGACTGCGAGGACGGCTGCGCGAACGGGGACTACTACCTCGACCTCAACGTCGCCGGCTCGCTCGGGAGCGTGAGTTCGCCCGATCCGGTCGACACCCTCCAGACGATGTACGACGCGTTCCGTGCGGCCCATGTCGGCCACCCCGACGGGATCCTCTCGACGGCGGCGGCGGCGGTCCCGAACCTCCCCGCGGACGGGTCCTCCCAGACGACGCTGACGATCGCCCTCGCCGACATCGACGGGAACCCGGTCACGACGGGGGGCGCGACCGTGACCGTATCGCACGACGCGACGAGCGCCGGCTCGTGCTCGATCGGGCCCGTCGCCGACCTCGGGAACGGGACCTACCAGGTGACGCTGACGGCGGGGACGATCGCGGGCACGGACGTCTTCCGCGTCGTGGTGGGCGATCCGCTCGGCCCCGTGACGCTCTATCCCCACGCGACCCTCGCGGTCCGCGCTCCGGGGCCTCTCCTCTACGAGGTGAACGGCGAGGCCGTCGGGCACCGTCTGGGGAGCGCCGTCTGTCCGGCCGGACACCTCGACGGCGACGCGGCCTCCGACTTCGTCGTCGGAATCCCCGAGGCGTCGCCGGCAGGCCTTCCCTTCGCCGGGCAGGCGAGGGTTTTCTCGGGGTCGGGGGGAACCTTGCTCTCTCACCCAGGGACGGTCGAGGAAGGGCGCCTCGGCTCGAGCCTCGCCCGGCTCGGGGACATCGACGGGGACGGGATCACGGACCTCCTCGCGGGAGCGCCGGCGTGCCACGGCGGACCCTGCGGACCCGGCCGGGCGCGCGCCTTCTCGGGATCGGACGGCTCGACGCTCCTCACGGTCACGGGGACCGTCCCCGAGGAGCTGTTCGGGAGCGCGGTCTCCGGAGCCGGCGACCTCGACGGGGACGGGATTCCCGATTTCCTCGTGGGCGCGCCGGGGACGGGCGCGGGGAGCGTGAGGGCGTTCTCGGGGGTGGACGGCACCAGCCTCCGTCTGTGGGAGGGGGCCGTCCCCGGGGAAGGATTCGGGGTGGCCGTGGCCTCGACCGGCGACGCCGACGGGGACGGCGTGCGCGAGGTGCTCGTCGGCATCCCCGGAGCCGACCCCGGCGGGGCGGTCGACGCGGGACTCGTCCGCGTCTTCTCCGGCGGAACGGGGGCGCTCCTCCGTGCTCTGGGAGGGGAGCAATCGGGGGAGCAGCTCGGGTCCTCCGTCGCCTCCGCCGGACGGGTCGACGCCGACGGCGTCGAAGACTGGATCGCTGGAGCGCCGACGAGCGACGTGGGGACGCTCCTCGACGCGGGGCGCGCCCGGATCTTCTCGGGCGCCACGGGCGGAGTCCTGCAGGTGCTCGAAGGGGGGGTCGAGGCGGGGCTCCTCGGTTCAGCCGTGACCGGGCTGCCCGACGTGAACGGGGACGTCCGCGCGGAGGTCGCCGTCGGGTCCGCCGGAGCCGGGGCGGGAGGGGAGGTCACCGTCCACTCCGGGGTGAACGGCCTCCTGCTCCTGACGGTGCAGGGCCTCGCGGGGGATCTCGTGGGGAAGGCGCTCGCCCCCGCCGGGGACGTCGATGGCGACGGCGTCGCCGAGCTGCTCGTCGGAGCGCCCGGAGCCGATCCCGCAGGGATCGTCGACGCCGGCCAGGCCCGCGTCTACTCGCTCGCGGGGCTCGGCGGGGCGATCCCCGTCAAACTGCGGGCACGGATCGCTCTCCAACGGGAGCCGGAGGAGCCCGACGCCGACGCGTCGGGCCGCGTCGAGGTGCGCCTCAAGGGCCTCGACCAGGCCTTCTCCGTCGAGGTCCGGCGGCTGGGACCCGGTTCCCCCTTCTCGGCGTTCCTCGAGGAGGCGGAGGGGAGCGGGACCTTCCTCTCGATCGGGGAGCTGCAGGCTCCCTCCCCGACCTCGCAGCGCCTGTTCCTCTCGCTCTCCTCCGAGGGGGTTCCCCCGGCCCAGCTCGGCGTCGCCCTCCTCTCGAGCCTCGAGGGGCGGCGCCTCGAGGTCCGGGATGGCGCCGGCGTCTCGTACCTGCGCGCGCGGCTCCCCTCCCTCCTCGGGGCCGGGGACCTCCGGCGGACGGGCTCCCTCGCGCCCCCTTCCGCGTCCGTGGGGGGCGCGTCCGGCACGGTGCGCCTCGGACGCAAGGGGTCGAAGGGGATCGAGCGGTTCGACGTCCGGGCGAAGGGGCTCGCCCCGGGCCCGACCTACGGCGTCTGGATCGCGGACGCCGGCCGGGGAGGCTCCTTCTCGGCCGCGGGGGATCTCGCGAAGGGGAAGCTTCGCCGCGACACGGGGCGCGGGGACCCGCTCCCCCTCGGCGTCGATCGGCTGGAGGAGCTGGCGGGG
Organism: Planctomycetota bacterium; assembly: GCA_022616055.1. Classification (GTDB taxonomy): domain Bacteria; phylum Planctomycetota; class UBA1135; order UBA1135; family JAKEFM01; genus JAKEFM01. Next base: position 227 of record JAKEFM010000205.1, on the reverse strand, counting down.
CGCGCGATCGAGATCCGCGACGGCGCGACGGTCGTCCTCGCGGGGACGATCCCCTGACCGCCCGGGGGAAACGAGGAGGCTCGGAGGAGCGGGTCGACCCCGCTCCCCCGAGCCGTCGCTTGGCTGCTCCGGACTACTGGACCGTGGTCCAGCGCTCGCCGTCCTGCCCGACGGTGTTCACCGCCGGCTGCGCGCCGAGGGAGTTCGCCGTCACGAACGCCGCGTCG
>JAKEFM010000204.1 GCA_022616055.1 Planctomycetota bacterium | reverse complement strand
GCCGCGAGTCGTCAGACTCGGCGCGGACCGCGCCGACGCGGTCTCCTGCGCGGGGGAGGCCTGTGTCGTCCAAACACGTGGGGCCTCCCCCGCCTCTCTCTCAGGCGGCCGCGTCCTTCTACCCGTCCGCGGGCCCGGACGGATCGACCTCGAGGCGCACCGCTCCCCCCGCCCCGCTCGAGCCCGGCCCCCTACGAAGCCCCTACAGAACCAGATCCACCCGTTTCACGGGCGAGGGGGACGAATCAGATCCCGCTCCTCCCGATCCCCTCCGCTTCCCTTCGCCCCCAGGACGACGGCCACCACCAGAATCTGGCGGAACCAGACCGGCGTCTACACGTCTCGAGGTGAAGCCGGGGCGGCTCCTTTTCGAGCCCTGGTTCCGGGAGTGGATCTACGCCGACTGGGGAGAGGTCCTCGCGACGCTCACGCCGAAGTGCGGGCGGATCTCCGGCCGCGTCGTCGCGGCCGAGAGCGGGGCCCTACTGACGGGGGTCGCGCTCTCCTGGGCCGTCTCCGCGGGAGGCCACACGCATACGGGAGTGACCGGGCTCGAGGGGGGTCGATTGGACGTCCTCGCTCCGGCGGGCGAAGTGCGCCTCGAGGCTGCCGCGACGGGCCGGGAGCGCGTGCGGGAGGCCGTTCTCGTCGGTGCCGGGGAGTGGGTGCAGGACGTCGAGTTCGCTCTGCCGCGCCTGGCCCAGATTTCGCTCTCGGGCCGGGTTCTCGACGACACCGGTGCCCCCGTGCCCGGAGCGAGGATCTCCCTCCACACCCTCGTGGTTCAGGACCTCGCCGGGGCCAAGACCACTAGTCTGCAGGACCTCGGCAGGGTTCAGGCGGACGTCGGAGGGAAGTTCCAGTTCTCGACACTGACCCCAGGCGAGCATCAACTCAACGTCCACGCCGACGGATTCGAGCCGACGGGCTCGATCGCCTTGGATGTGGGCACCGGGGGAGCGGAGGTGGAGATCGTTCTCGCGCGTGCCGGGGCGCTCCTCGTGCGGGCCCTCGACGCTGACGGAGGACTCTTGGAACCGACCCGGATCGTCCTTCGGCAGGCCGGCAAGGTTGCGATCGAGGCAAAGCGGCAGTCGGGGCGGCTCTCCGTCACCCGCGAGCGACGGAACTTCCGCGCGCACGGGATCGTCGCCGTGAACGGGGAGATCGGTGAGTATCGCGAAGGGGAGATGGCGGGGAGGTATCCGGACCGCGGGGACGTGATCTCCGGGGTCCCGTCGGGTGAGTACGAGGTCATGGTCGAGGTGCCGCCGCGCTCGGGGGAGGCGAAGGTCTTCGTCTCGGTGGAGGGGATGACGGTCGCCGAGGTCCGGTGCAAGTAGCCGCGCAGGTCCGCCCTCTTCCTTCCCCCGGCCGGAGGGGGAGGGGAGATCGGGCTCGGGATGGTGTCGGGCGGGCGGGCCCGTCCATGGGCCCACCTCGATGGTTGTAAATTGAAAGATTACCTTTCAAACTACAACCCATGTACCGGCGCCTCGCGCTCGAGAAACTGGAGGACACGCTCCGCGCCTTCCCGGTCGCCGCCCTGGTCGGGAGCCGCCAGACGGGGAAGACCACGCTCGCGAAGGAGATCGTCCGGCGCCGCAGCGGGAATGCCCTCTACCTCGACCTCGAGCTGCCCGGGGATCTCGCCAAACTCGCCGACGCGCAGACGTTCCTGTCCCGGCACGCCGACCGCCTCGTCGTCCTCGACGAGATCCAGCACACGCCGGAGATCTTCCCGTTGCTTCGCGCCCTCGTCGATCGGGGCCGTCGGCCCGGGCGGTTCCTCGTCCTCGGGTCGGCCTCCTCCGACCTCCTCCGCCAGGCCTCGGAGTCGCTCGCGGGGAGGATTCGAACCGTCGAGCTCCCCGGCCTCCTTCTCGCCGAGGTCGCCCCGGGCGCGGGCCGGGCGGCGAACGCCTGGAGGCGCCTGTGGGTCCGAGGGGGCTACCCCGGCTCATTCGACGCGCCGTCGGAGGGGAGGTCCTCGGAGTGGCGGGAGGCGTTCCTCCGCACCTTCCTCGAGCGGGACATCCGGGAGTTCGGGGTCCGGATCGCCGCGACACAGCTCCGGCGCTTTTGGACGATGCTCGCCCACGTGCACGGGCAGACCTGGAACGCCAGCCTGTTCGCCGAGAACTTCGCCGTCAGCCCGCCGACGGTAAGGGCCTACCTCGACCTGCTCACGGGCCTTTTCGTCGTGCGCCAGCTTCCGCCGCTCGCGGCCAACGTCTCGAAGCGGCTGATCAAGGCGCCGAAGACCTACGTCCGCGACAGCGGGATGCTCCATGCGCTCCTCGGCATCGCGGACGAGGACGACCTCCTGTCGAGGCCCGCCCTCGGCGCCTCCTTCGAGGGCTTTGCGATCGAGCAGATCCTCGGTCTCGCGCCGCGCCGCGCCGACGCCGCCTTCTACCGGACCCACACGGGCGTCGAGCTGGACCTCGTCCTGACGATGGGCAAGCGCCGGTTCGGGATCGAGATCAAGTACACGAGCGCGCCGACCCTCTCGAATGGGACGCGTGTCGCCCTCGAGGATGCCGAGTGCGGGGAGGGATGGATCGTGACCGCGGGCGAGGACCGCTTCCCTCTTGCGAAGGACGTCGAGGCGGTCCCGCTGCCCCATTTCCTCCGCGAGGTCATCGCGCCCTTGCGCCGGTGAGCGCGCCCCGAGCCGGGAAGCGCCACGACCTCGTCGGGCGCGCCCGCGCGTGTCCACGCGGTCGCCCCCCAGGATCCGGTCCTTCTCCCCGACGCCCTCGTGGAACGGGGGGCCTGTCCGGGAACCGGATCCCGCCCCGAAGGCAGGGCGGATGACGCGCGCTCCAAATTCGCCGGATTCTGAGCGGATGGACTCCATTCCTCGATCGCTCGAAACCCACCTCCGTTCGGCCCTCGCGCGCGGGAAGGGCGCGTTGCCCTTGAGGATGCCGAGTGGGGGAGGGATGGAGGGCGACCGGGGGCGAGGACTGCTTCCCTCTCGCGACGGTAGCGCGAGGCGACCGGACGCGGCCCGGGAGGCTCACCCTTCTTCGAGGACCACTTGAACCTCGGCGAGCTTCCCCGGCTCGATCGAGACCGGCTGCACTTTCTTGCGGTATCCCTCGAGCCACAGCTCCAGCTCGTAGGAGCCCGGGGGAAGGTTCGGGAGGAGGTCACTCGCCCCGAGGAACCCGAGGCCGCCGAGGATCTCGGGGTGGGCGCTCCGACTCCCATCGGCCTGTCGCGTGACGACCAGGATCGGGACCTCCCAGCCGCTGCTGTCGCGCAGCAGGCAGTGGGCGGGAAGGAAGTCGCCGTGCGGGCTCTTCACCGATACCCGGATCCGGCCCCCCTCGACGAGTTCGACCGTGCGTCGAATCTCGCCGCCGGGAGCCAAGTCGACCCGGACCGGGGAATGAACCCAGAAGGCCGCAGCAGCGCCCCACGGGCCCTCGGCGTCGATCATGAGGCGGAAGGATCCGGGAGGAAGGTCCCGAAGCACGAAGGATCCGGTCTCGCTGCGGGCGTCGCGGACGAACGCGGGAAGGACGCCTCCAGGACCCGGCATCCCGCCGCCAGCGCCCGACCCCACGGCGCTGGCGCCCACGTTGGGCAGGGGCCGCTCGGCGTCGTCGGAGAAGAGCGCGAAGCCGGCATCCCGGATGGCCCGGCCGTCGGTCGCGCGCAGGTCGACGAGAAGGGTGCAACCGGAGCGGACGAGGTCGATCTCGGTCGTGACCGTCTCCCCGGGACCGGGGGATACGACATCGACCGCCGTCCCCTGATAGCCCTCCAGTTCGGCGCGGACCGCGAGCGTGGATCGGGGCGGCACCAGGACGGAGCACTTCCCCTGGTCGTCCGTCCTCAGTCCCGCTCCCCCGCCGCGTCCATCCTTGGGCCGGACCTGGACGATCGCGTTCCGAAGGCCGCGCGCCTCGGTGCGGACGCGAAAGGCGAGTCGCGCGAAGTCGATGTCGATGTCCGCGCCGTCCTGGGGCGCTTCGACGGAGAGAGCCGGCAGCCCAACGACGTGCCCGTCCGGGAGCGAGACGCTGTAGACCGTGTGAGGCCCCGAGAGGAGCCCTTCGATGAGGTACCGTCCCGAGGCGTCGGTGGGAGCAACGAGGTGGGACCCGTGGCAGAAGACGCCGTGTTCCCAACTGACATTCTTGCCGCCGAATCGATAGGAATCTCCGCGGTGGCGACAAGCGGCGACGACGCGCGTCCCCGCCGGCGCGGGCCGGCCGAGGACCCGGATCGTTCCTCCGATGTGAGCCCCAGCGGTGAGCGTGCGGGGCCGAAGGACTACCTCCTTCCCTGGGTCGATGGAGACCGGTTCCGTCCAGGGGGCGAGGCCCTCCCTCAGCGCGAGTACGACGTAGGGGCCGCTCGTCGAAGCACGGAGTCGAAACCGACCATCCGCGCCGCCGCGCTCCTGATCGGAGGGCTTGTCCGAAGGCTTCCCTTCCTTCACAGCGATCAGGCCGACCGGAGTGCCGGACGCGGCGCTTCCGTCCGGGAGGAGAACCTGCCCGGACACGGCACCGGCCACCGTGAGCATGAAGTCGGCCCGCAGATCCCAGGGCGGAGATCCGTCCGGGGGTCGCTTCCTCTGCGCGGGTTCGAGAGGGATCCTGCGCACGAGGGGGGCGAAGTCGACATGGTCCGCGCGGACGAGGAGCTCGATGGGAATTCCGCCCCAGGGGTTCTTGACGAACAGGCGAGATACGTCCATCTCGAAGGTCCCGTCCCGGCTCGGGTACCCGGTGACTTCGACGTCGTCGGGCCATCGGTCATCCCCCATCGGGCGGACGGAGAGAGCGGTCTGCTCCACCTTCCCGTCGACCGAAGTGTTCACTGTGCCCCGAAGCACCCACCCGGGCCGGACCCCCGGGGACGGGACCTTCGGAGGGGGCACGCCGGCTACCTTCTCCGCCTCCACGCGAGTGCGCGGAGGGGTCGGCGACGCCTGTTCGGCGAAAGGGGAATCGTTCGGGCCTTCCGGTTGCGGGGCGGCTGAGGACAAACGCCCCCCCGGCGCAGCGCCCTCGTGCCGGGGCCACGCAAGCCAGCCCAAGCCGAGGAGAAGCGCGGCTGCGACCCCCGCGACGACGGCCTTGGTGCTCATGACGAGTCCTCCGATCAAGGTGGCCCCGGTTCCAACACCCGCTCCCGTCCCGACCGTCGCCGACTGAGCCGATCTCAGGACCACCTCCCTCACCGCGGCCAGGCTGCGGGGCGAGGTGATCGCGAACGCTCCCCCGGTTGCGAGGCCGGCGGGAAGCGCCTTGCGCAGCATCTCGAGAGCGCGGTGGATCTGGACGCGGACGGTGCCGGGTGCACGACCGAGCTCGAGGGCGATCTCCTGAGCGCCCTTGTCCTCGCGGAGGTGCAGGGCGAGGACTTCGCGGTAGAGCGGCGGGAGCTTCGCAAGCGCCTCCTCGACCGCGCCGGCGAGCTCCTGCGCCTCCGCGCGCACGGGCGGGCCTGGCTCCCCCCGCCTCTCGAGGCGTTCCGGTTCGACCACGCGCGCGGTGCGACGGCGCTCGCGCGCGGCCTGATGGACGAGGATCCCGAGCAGCCAGGGGACGAGCCGCCGAGATTCGTCCCACCCCTCCCGGCCCTCGATCGCGGCGACGAACGTCGCCTGCACGAGGTCCTCGGCCGCGTGCAAGTCCGGCGCGAGGTGCGTGGCGACCCGGTAGATCTCGGGCGCGACCGCGTCGAACACCTCCGCCAGGGCCTGGACGTCGCCCTTTCTCCGGAAGCGCCGGAAGAGCCGGTGGAGCCCGCGTTCGTTCACACCCTCTACTTCGCGGTGGGAGGCTCCACGTTACGCGGCGCACCTCGGGCCGTGCCCGAGCATCCCCTGCGGCAACCGTAGGCAGCCGCTCTACCTCGACGGTGAGTTCCCCTTGCTGCGGACGTAACCCCCTGTGGCCAGCCACCTCTAGGGCCGGTCGGGAATCGCGCCCTCCCGCACGTCGTGCGCGGACGCTGCCGGGAGAACCCGGTGACTCCGTGTAACCGTCTGATCCCGTCGTTCGTCTGTATTGGGGGGCGAGCCTCCGCGGGAATCGGGCGTCCCTGAACCTGGGTCAGTGTGGAAGGGGAGTGAACGACGTTGGTCCTCACCGTCGACCGAGTGCGGAACCGTATTCACGAGGTCCGGGGCCTGAGAGTCATGCTCGACGCGGATCTCGCGGAGCTCTACGGCGTGGAGACGCGCGCGCTCCTACAAGCCGTCCGGCGGAACCGCGATCGATTCCCGTCCGACTTCTGCTTCCGCCTCACCTCCAGGGAGTCCAGGAACTTGAGATCACGATCTGTGATCTCAAGTTCGTGGGGCGGCCGACGCCACGCGGCGTACGGGTTCACCGAGCAGGGGGTCGCCATGCTCTCGAGCGTGCTGCGGAGCCGGCGGGCGATTCGCGTCAACGTCGCGATCATGCGGGCGTTCGTGCGACTGCGGGCCATGCTCGCCTCCCAGGACGAATGGGGGAGGAAGCTCGAAGGTCTGGGGAAGAAGTACGACGCGCACTTCCGGGTTGTCTTCGAGGCGCTGCGGCTCCTGATGGAGCCTCCCGTCGAGGAGCTCGCCGGCCCGAAGATCGGGTTTCGGCCATCGGGCCGCGGGCTCCGGCCCGCGCGGCCGATCTCCCGGACGCCGTCGGGGGGGTCGGGCGGTGGCACGCGGGGTCTAATCCTGGCGAGGGGGAACGCCAGGGCTCCGGGCGCCTGAGGGGTTCTTTCGCCGAAACCGCCTCCGGCGGTGTCTATCGTTCCGAGCGCGATCGATGGAGTCCCCGGAGGACCGGGCCCTGATCGAGCGGACCGCCCGGGGCGACGCGGGGGCCTTCGAGGCCTTCGTGCGCCGCTGGGAGGGCCCGCTCTACCGGTTCCTCCTCCGGAGTACCGGATCGGCCGCGCTCGCCGAAGAGTCGAGACAGTTGACGCTGGTCCGGATCTACACGCGCGCGGGGGAGTACCGAGGCGGTTCGGTCCCCGTCTGGCTCTTCCGGACCGCGTGGCGGGTGGCGGTGAACCTCCGCCGCGACGAGGCGCGGGCGGAGGTGGACCGGCTCCCGGGGATGGTCGCCGACGCGGCGCTCCCCCCGGACGGGCTCGCCGCGGAGTCCGAGGAGCGCGAGGCGCTCCACCTCGCGCTCGGCCGGCTGCCGGAGGAGACCCGGGCGGCGCTGTGGCTGCGGGTCGCCGAGGGGATGAGCCTCGCCGAGACCGCGCGGACGCTGCGCGTTCCCGCCTCGACCCTGCGCTACCGGCTCTACCTCGCGCTGCGTCGCCTCAAGCGCGAGCTCGACTCCCCCCCGGGGAGCGGAGAAAGAGATGCTCTGCCGTGACGCGAAGTACCTGATCCCCGACCTCCGGATCGGAGGCCTCTCCTCGGCGACGCGCGCCGCCCTCGAGGAACATCTCGCCGGCTGCGCCTCCTGCCGGGAGGCCGCGCTCGAGATCGGCGCGGCCGTCGAGTCGCTGCGTCGCGACGCACAGGAGGAGCGCCGAAGGCCGGTTCCTCCGGTCGACCTCGGACGGGTGCTCCCGCGCCCGACGCTCTGGGGAAGACTCGGCCGGACGGCGAGTTTCGCCGCCCGGATCGCGGCCTTTCTCCTCATCGGGGTGGGCGCGGTCTCCCTCTTTGGAATGGAGGTGCGGGGGGAGAAGGGCACCCTCTCGGTGTCCTTCCTCCTGCCGGGCGCGGAGCGGGTGCCGCCGTCGGTTCCTCTCGACTTCGCCCCCGCCGTCGGGCCCTCCATCCGGCGGGAGGTCGAAGCCACTCTGGCGCCCGCCTTCCGCGACCTGATCGTCTGGATGTCGGCGGCGGAGGCGAGGCGGGCGCGGGACCTTTCGACGATCGCCCAGTGGGTCGAGGAGCGCCGCAGCCGTGACGCGACGCTGATCGTCAACGCCCTCACGACGACGCGCGAGGACCTCGACCTCACGCGCACGGCGGTTCTCGAAGTCGCCGGGCAGGCGCTCCGGCGACCTGGAAGGTGATGCCATGATCGCGAACGCCCTTCTCCTCCACATCCTCCTCGCCGCCCCCCTGCAGAAAGCGGCGCCCGAGAAGACCGACTACACGGGGCTCCGGCGCGACCTCGAGGTCATGCGGCGGATCCTCGAGCGGGAGGCCTTCGGCCGCACCGGCGACTACGCGGCGCTCGAGAACCTCCTCTCCGGCGTCGGGAGCGCCGGCCGGGGGGAGGGCCTCTACATCCCGGGCGACGGGGCGCTCTTCCTCTTTCGCGTGGGCCTCCCTCTCGTCGACGACACGCCGGCGGCCCCGAACGGCAAGGGAGACGCCGAGCCCACGCTCTGGGACCGCGTGCAGGCGGAGGTCGACGGGAAGGCGATCCCCGAGAAGGGCGCGAAGAAGGCGTTCGACCCCGAGCGGGTCGAGGCGCTCAAGAGCAAGCTCCTCGAGACGCTCGCGAAGTACGGAGGAAACGTGAGGCAGGTCTCCGACGAGGAGCACCTGACCGTGGTGGTCCGCAGTCACGGGGGGCCGACGGTCTACAGTTCCAACCAGGGCGAGAAGGACTCGGACGACGCGACCGTCTTCTACAAGCTTGGGCAGTTCGACGAGAGGAGAGGAGACCTTGCCACGACGTACCTCGGGCGCTTCCCGGGCAGCGGTCCGGGCAGCGTCCTCGTCATCAGGATCACGCGCGCGGACGCGGAGGCCTTCGCCGCCGGGTCGATCGACATGGGCGCCCTGCGCAAGCGGGCGAAGATCGTCCAGTACTGACCGCGCCGTAGACTCGGGGGACCTCGCGTTCCCCGATGGTCGACGAGAAGGCCGTCCTCGAGCGGCTCCGGAAGCTCTGCCTCGGGCTCCCCGAGACGCGGGAGGTGGAGGCGTGGGGGCACCCCAACTTCCGTGCGGGGAAGAGAACCTTCGCCGTGTGGGAGAAGTACAGGGGCGACTGGTGCATCGCCGTGAAGGTCGAGGCCGACCGGCGGGAGGCGCTCCTCGCCGACCCCCGGTTCTACGTGACCCCCTACATCGGGGCGCGCGGATGGCTCTCGATGAAGGTGACGGGCCCGGTCGACTGGGGCCTCGTCGAGGATCTCGTCGGGAGGAGCTACCGTCGGTTCGCGCTGAAGCGGATGCTCGACGCGCTCGACGGCAAGCCGAAGAGGGGACCAGGCACCGGCGGGGGACTCTTCGGGTTCCGTCCCGCCGGGAGATAGCGGACGGCCTGCTCTCGCAGGCGGACCGCGGACCAGCGCCTCGCCGAGCCGAGTTGACCTTCGTTCCGGCTCGGAGGCGGTTCCGGATTGCAACTGGTTGCCACTTGCGGAGCAAGGTCGGGCCCGATCCCGCCCGATACTGCGGATGATTCGAATGCTCGCTCCTGCGTGGCCCCCCGCAGGCCGCCGCGTAGAATCGGGCTCCTTCGAGGGGCTTCCTCCGAGTGGGATCGGCCAAACCGTTCGCGCGCGTCCGGGACCTCCTCGTCCCGGCCGCGGCGGCGTTGGTTCTCGCCCCCGTCTCCGGACAGGAGACGCGCGAGGTCGAGACGAAGCCGGAGATCCGCGAGGCCGAGACCAAGCCGGAGCCGAAGAAGGTCCTCGCGATCCGCGCCGACTGGGTCCTCACGCTTGTCGGAGAGGGGCTCGGCGCGATCGAGCACGCCGTCGTCCTGATCGAAGACGGGAAGGTGAAGGCCGTCGGGACGGGCCTGGAGATCCCCCCGGGCGCCGAGGTGATCGAGGCGGCCGGGACGACGGTGGCGCCCGGGTTCATCGACGCCCGCTCGGCGCTCCCGGTCGACCCCGGCGCTCTCCGGGAAGAGCGCGCGATCGGGCCGGCCCTCGACGCCCTCGACGCGGTCGACCCCTTCGCGAAGGAGGCGATCGAGGAGGCGCTCCGCAACGGCGTGACCGCCGTCCACGTCGGTCCGGGACGCCGGGGGACGATCGGGGGGAAGACGGCCGTGCTGAAACTGAAGCCCGGCCGACTCCCCTCCGAGACGGTCCTGCGGCGCGCGGCCGCCATGCGCGGATCGGTCGGGGCGACGAAGGCGGGCCCCGCGACCCCCTTCGCCCGGATCGGGGAGGTCCGCACGCTGCGGGAGCAGTTCCGCGGGGCGAGGAAGTACCGCGAGGCGTGGGAGGACTGGCGGGAGGCGCGGAAGGAATTCGAGGAGGAACGGGCGAAGCGGGCGAAGGAGGGGCCGAAGGAGTCCGAGTCGCGGCCCGCGGAGGAGAAGTCGGAGACGCCTCCGGCGCGGGATAGGGGGAGGCGGCGGCCGCCCCGCGACGCGGAGGAGGAGTTCGGCGAGGTCCCCGGGCCCGAGGAGGGAGGGGACGCCCTCGCGGCGCAGGAGCGGAAGGAGCCCGAGTCGAAGCCCGCCGAGAAGAAGGAGGAGCCCCTCAAGGCGCCGGATCGGCCCGCCTTCGACGCCGACAAGGAGGCGCTCCTCGAAGTCCTCGACCGGAAGCTGCCGCTCTGGGTCGAGGCGCACCGCGCGGAGGACATCCTGAACGTGCTCGCGGTCGCCAAGGAGTTCGACCTCGACCTCGTCCTCGAGGGAGCGACCGAGTCGGTCCGGATCGCGAAGGAGATCGCGGCGAGCGAGGTCCCGGTCGTGCTCGGGCCCCCCCTCGTCGGGGAGGACGGGCCGCCGGAGCTGGCCGAGAACGAGCCGGCGGCCGCGGCCCGGCTTCGCGCCGCGGGGGTGAGGTTCGCGCTCGGATCCTCCGGGGCGGATCCGGCGCAGACGCGCTTCCTTCCCCTCCACGCGGCGCTCGCCGCCTCCGCCGGGCTCGACCCGGTCGCCGCGCTGCGCGCGGTCACCGTCGAGGCGGCGCGGCTGTGCGGGGTGGGCGACCGGCTCGGGGCGATCGCCCCGGGCAAGGACGCCGACCTGGTCCTCTTCGACGGGGATCCCCTGAAGACCGGGACGAAGGTCCGCGCGGTGATCGTCGACGGGGAGGTCGTCTTCCGGCCGTGATGGCCCTGCTCGTTCCGCTCGCCCTCGGCCTCGCCCCCGCCGACGGGTTGAAGGGGGTCTTCGCCGGCACGGTCTGGACGGGGGAAGGGTCGGTGCGGGCGAAGGCGGCGGTCCTCCTCGAGGGATCCCGGATCCGGGGGATCGAGGAAGGGGCGGTCCCGAGGGAGGAGCCCGGGTTCCGGACCTGGCCCGGCGGGTTCGTCACGCCGGGCCTGATCGACGCCCACGCCCATCTCGGCGCGCGGGCCGACCTCGCAGAGGACACGCTCTCGACGACGCCCGAGGCGCGGGCGATGGACGTCTTCGAGCCCTCCCACCGCGACTTCGCCCGGGCCGCGCGGGCGGGGGTGACGGCCGCTCTTCTCTCCCCGCGCGACGACAATTTCGTGGGGGGGATCGCCGCGCTCGTGAGGACCGCCGGTCCCGCGGCGGGCCGGGTCGTCCGGGACGAGGCGCTCCTCAAGGCATCCTTCGGCGCGGTGGCCCGGGCCGGGGAACGCGAAGCGACCTCGCAGCAGGGGGCGGTCGCGGCGCTGCGGCGCGCGATCCGGCGCGGGAAGGAGGAGGGAGGGAGCAGGGCGATCGCGCGGGCCGCCCGCGGCGAGCTCGCCTGGCTCGCCCACGCCGGGGCACCCGAAGAGATCTTCGCCGCGGACCGGTTCGCCCGGGAGTTCGGGCTCCGCCTTCATCTCGTCCACGCCCCGCTCGCCGGGGAGGCGGCGGCGCGACTGAAGGAAGGCGGGATCGGCGTCGTCTGCGGTCCCTTCGACGCCTCGACGCCGCTGCGTTCGCTGCGCTCGCCGGCCGCCCTCGCGGGCGCCGGGGTCCCGATCGCGTTCTGCACGGACGGACCGGCGCACGAGCCCGAGGCGCTCCGGCTCTCGGCGGCCCTCGCCGTCCGCGCCGGGCTCGATCCGGAGCGGGCCCTGCGGGCGCTGACGGTCGACGCCGCCGCCCTCCTGGGGGCGGCCGACCGCATGGGATCCCTCGAGCCCGGGCGAGACGCCGATCTCGTCGTCTGGTCCGGCAACCCCCTCGACCTCGGGACGAGGCCCCTCGCCGTGATCGTGGGCGGGGAGATAGTCTGGGAGGAGGGAGCGCGGAAGCCGAGGCGGCCGGGGGAGCCGGTCGCGCCGGAGGTCCGGCCGTGATCGGAGCGCTCCTCGCCCTGCCGGTGCTCGGCTCGGGTCCCGCCGAGGAGACCTTCACCCTCCGCGCGCGGGAGGTCCACACGGTCTCGGGGGCGCGGCTAGAGGACTCCAGCGTCGGAGTGCGCGACGGGAAGATCTCGGGCGTCGGGCGCGGCGCGGGAGGGCGCGTCCTCGAGGGGGGCTCGCTCACCCCGGGGCTGATCGACGCAGCCTCGACCGCGGGGATCGCCGGCGGTTCGAACGAGGAGTCCTCCGAGGTCGCCCCCTCCCTCCGCGTCCTCGACGCGCTCGACCCGAAATCCCGGGCGATGGAGCGGCTCGCGCGGGCGGGGGTGACGACGGTGTACGTCTCTCCGGGGACGCGCGGGGTGATCGGCGGGCTCGGGGCGGTCGTGAAGACGGCGGGAGCGTCCCTCGAGACCCGGGTCGTCGTGCCGGCGGCGGCGCTCAAGGCCGCGATGGGGGACGACCCCTCCCGGGGGAACATCCCGATCCGGTTCGGGACGCCGACGAGCTTCTATTTCCGCCGCCCGACGTCGCGGATGGGGGTCGTCTGGCTCTTCCGGAAGGCGTTCTTCGACGCCGCGGCGTACCGCGAGCGCGGCCGGAGCGGGGACGAGGACATGGAGATCCTCCTCCAGGTCGTCGACGGCAAGAGGCGCCTGCGCCTGACCGCCCGCCGCCTCAACGACATCCGCACGACGCTGCGACTCGCCGACGAGCTCGGGCTGAAGGTGGAGATCGACGGCGCGGACGAGGCCCACCGCTGCGCGGAGGAGCTGGCGGCGCGGGAGGTCGCCGTGGTGGCCGGGCCGATCCCCACGACCCCGGTCCGGGCCCGGTTCGCCGAGGTCGACGAGCCCTGCCTCGGGAACGCCGCCCTCCTCGCGAAGGCGGGGGTCCTCCTCGCCCTCACGGCGGGGGACCGGGACGGGGAGGAGGCCCTCCCCGGACAGGCCCTCTTCGCGATGCGCTACGGCCTCCCCTTCGACGCGGCCCTGCGCGCCGTGACGCTCGACGCCGCGCGGATCCTCGGGGTCGAATCGAGGGTCGGGTCGATCGAGGAGGGGAAGGACGCCGACCTCGTGCTCTGGGAGGCGGCCCCCTTCGCCTCGCGGCCGCTCGCGGTCCTGATCGACGGTCGACTCGTCTACGACGCGGCCTCCGACCCGGACGCCGCCGCCCGGGAGGGCCGTTAGAGGGAGATGGCGATGATCCCCCTGCTCCTCGGACTGCTCGCCGCGGGCCCTTCCGCCGGGAAGGTCGCCGTCCGCGCCGGGCGGATCGTTCCGGTCGTCGGCCCCGAGATCCGGGATGGGGTGATCCTGATCGAGGACGGGCGGATCACGGCCGTGGGCCGCGAGAAGAAGGAGGGGACGGAGGAGGAGCGCAGGCCGGGCGAACCTCCCTTCCTCGAGGTCCCCTGGGACGCGACCGCGATCGACGCCTCGGAGCAGACGGTCTTCCCGGGGATGGTCGAGGCGCACTCCTTCCGCGGCCTCGACCGCCCGAACGAGAACGTCCCGGTCACCCCCTTCGTCACCGTCCTCGACGCGATCGACCCCGTCTCCTTCTACTTCGAGGACGCGCTGCGCGACGGGATCACGACGATCCTCGTGATCCCCGGCAACAACTGCGTGATCGGCGGGCAGGGGAGGGTCCTCAAGCCCTACGGCCGCACCGCCGAGGCGATGACGGTGAAGCCCGAGGGGGGGATGAAGCTCTCCGTCTCCCCGAAGAGCGGGTTCACGCGCCTCTCGCAGATGGCGGAGCTCCGCAAGACCTTCGCGGACCTGCGCGAGTACCGGGAGCGCGTCCTCGAGCGCAAGCGCGACGAGCGGGAGGAGGAGAAGACGAAGGCGGAGAGGGAGGGGAGGAAGTCGGAGGCGAAGGCCGACGCCGACCTCGTCCGGGAGGACGACCTCGACGCTCGCAAGCGCCCCCTCGTCGACCTCGTCGAGGGGCGGATGGCCGCCTTCGTGTGGTGCGAGCGGGCGATGGACGTCGCCCACGCGATCGAGGTCGCGCGCGAGAACGGCTTCCTCGCGCGCACGACCCTGGTCCTCGGCCCCGAGGCGTGGAAGGCGGCCGACGAGATCAAGGCCTGCGGCCGTCCCGTCGTCCTCGACGCCGACCTCGTCCACCTCGAGGAGGACGCCCTCACGGGGGAGGAGAAGCGTGCGTTCGTCCCCCGGGTCTTCCACGAGCGGGGGATCCCCTTCGCGCTCCAGACGCAGGCCTCGACCCTCGGCTCCCGCTTCCTCTGGTATCAGGCCGCCGCCTGCGTCCGGAACGGCGTCCCGCGCGAGGCGGCGCTGCGCGCGATCACGATCACGCCGGCGGAGATCCTCGGCCTCGGCGCCCGCCTCGGCTCGATCGAGCCGGGGAAGGACGCGAACCTCCTCCTCCTCACGGGCGACCCCCTCGACGCCCAGACCTGGGTCGACCGCGTGATCCTCGAGGGGGAGGTCGTCTACGAGCGCTCGAAGGACGAGCGGCTGCGCCGGCTCCTCGAGGGGAAAGACGCGCCCAGGGAGGAGAAGGGGAAGTGATCCCCCTCCTCCTCCTCGGCGCGATCGCCGGCGACGTCCTCGCCGTGCGGGCGGGGAGGATCCACACCGGGACCGGGGAGACTGTCGAGGAGGGGATCCTCCTCGTCGAGGAGGGGAGGATCCGCGCCCTGGGGAAGGGGGTCCCGATCCCGCCCGGCGCGGCGGTCCTCGACGCGCGGGACTCGGTCGTGATCCCGGGCCTCGTCGCCGCGGACTCGGCGCTCTCGGAGGGGGGGGCGGACTACCTCCTCTCCCTGTCACCCCACTTCCGGGCGATCGACGGCTTCGACCCGTACGCGAGGAACGGCCCGATCCTCGCCGCCGGGATCACGACGGCCTACCTCTCCCCGGGGAGGAACCGCCTCCTCTCGGGCCGGGGCGCCGTCGTGCGGCTCGCGGGCTCCGGGTCGCGCGTCCTCCTCGCCGAGGCGGACCTCCGCCTCGCGGCGGGCGAGGCCTCGAAGCGCGCGCCCGAGGTCTTCGAGCCCCCGATCCCCCCCACCGCGGAGGAGCCGATCCTCCCGGCGCGCCGCCAGCTCCCCGCGGCCCGGCTCGGGACCTTCCTCGCCCTCCGCGAGGCGCTCACGCAGGCGCGGGAGTGGCGCGCGGCCCACGGACGGCCCGGGGGACCGGCCTACGACCCGGTGAACGAGGGGATGTCCCAGGCGCTCGAGGCGGACCTCCCCTGGAGGATCGCCTGCGTCACCCGCCTCGACGTCGAGGGGGCGCTCGACTTCGTGGGGGAGGCGAGGGTGCGCGCGATCCTCGACGGCGGCGCCGAGGCCTGGGAGCACGCCGCACGGATCGCGCAGGCGAAGATCCCCGTCGTCCTGGATGTCGCCGGCGTCCCGGGCAGGCGGCCCTTCGAGTACGGCCTCTCGAAGGACGCCCCCCGGTGGACGGTCGAGGGGGCGCGCCGGCTCGCCGCCGCGGGCGTGTCGATCGCCCTCGCCCCCGCCTCCGACGCGTCCCTCGCCGATCTCCCGCTCCTCGTCGGGCTCGCGATCCGCGGCGGGCTCGACCGGGGCCTCGCCCTGCGCGCGGTCACCTCCCAGGCGGCGCAGATCCTCGGCGTCGGCGACCGCGTCGGCTCGCTCGAGGCGGGGAAGGACGCCGACTTCGTCGTCCTCTCCGGGGAACCCTTCTCCCCGACGAGCCACGCCCTCGAGGTCTACGTCCGGGGGGAGCGCGTCTTCGCCCGCCCGCGGTCCGAGGCCCTCGTCGTCCGCGCGGGCACCGTCTTCACGGCCTCCGGGCCCCCGATCCGGGAGGGCGCCGTGCTCGTGGAGAAGGGGAGGATCGCCGCCGTGGGGCCGACGGTCCCCCACCCCCCCGGGGCGCGCGTCATCGACGCCGGGCCGGGCGGCTTCGTGACGCCGGGCCTGATCGACGGCTACAGCCACCTCGGCCTCGAGGGAGACCGGTCGGTCCCTGCCGCGGGCGTTCCCGTCGCCCTCGCCTCCTCGCCGGGCAAGCGCGGCTTCCTCGAGGCGGCGAGCGCGGGGGTGACGACGATCCTGCTGGGGCCCGTCGGCGCCTCGGGGGGCGGCTCCCAGGTCGCCGCGATCAAGACGGGCGCGCGATCGCGCCCCTCCCAGATCGTGCGGGAGACCGCGGCGATCCGCCTCGACTGGCGCGGCGGGGACCGGGCCGCCCGGCCGGAGGCCATGCGCACCCTCCTCAAGTCGGCAAAGGAGTACGCCGAGCGCTGGGACCGCTACGCCGAGGAGGTGAAGAAGGCGGCGGAGGAGAAGGCGAAGGGGGAGGAGAAGAAGGAGGAGAAGCCCGCGCCGGCCGAGGAGGCGAAGAAGCCCGACCCGATCACCGGGACCTGGGAGGGGACGATCCAGGCCCCCCCGATGCCGCGGCCGATCAAGGTCGTCGTGAAGATGAGGCTCGCCGGGACGGAGGTCTCGGGGAGCGTCTCCGTCCCCGACCTCCAGCCCGCGGAGATCCCCCTCTCCGCGGGGAAGTTCGAGGAGGGGAAGCTGACGGTCTCGTTCACGACCCGGTTCGGCCCGGCGCGCGTCGAGGCGACCCTCGACCGGGAGGACCACCTCGCCGGGACCGTCAGCGGGCCGATGGGCTCCGTCGCCTTCGAGATGACGCGGACCGAGAAGGAGACCCCGGCGGGCGCGAGGCCGAAGCGGAAGAAGGGGCCGGAGGAGCCGCCGCTGAACGAGGACCTCGAGCCCTTCCGCAAGCTCCTGAAGAAGGAGACCGTGGCGCTCGTCGACGCGGGGCGCGCGGACGAGATCGAGGCCGCCCTCGGCGTCTTCGCGGAGTTCGGCCTCCCCGTCGTCCTCTTCGGGGCCGAGGAGGGGTGGAGGATCGCGGCCGATCTCGCCGCGAAGCGGGTCGGCGTCGTCGTCCCCGCCGAGTTCGTCCGGCGCGTCGAGACGGAGGAGGTGAACCTCCCCGACCGCCTCGCGAGGGCGGGCGTGCCGGTCGCCTTCCGGACGGAGGCCGAGGGGGGGACGCGGGACCTCCCTCTGGCTCCGTTCGCGGCGGTGGCCCGCGGCATGGATCCGGGCGAGGCGCTCCGGGCCGTGACGATCCACCCGGCGCGGCTCTACAAGATCGACGACCGCGTCGGCTCGCTCGAGGCGGGGCGCGACGGCGACCTCGTCGTGTGGACCGGCGACCCCTTCGATCCCTCCTCCCGGATCCTCGCCGTCGTCGCCGACGGCGAGGTTCTGGAGCGGAATCCGTGACCGCGCCCGCGGCCCTCCGTCCCGCGGTCGCCTCGAAAGGGAGGCGCTCCTGACATGCTCCCCCTCCTCCTCCTCGCCCTCCAGGTGCCGGAGCCCCCGCCCGTCGAGTGGGGGCCCGACGGAGCGATGGTCGCCCCCGACGACCCCTTCTCCCACGACGACGGGGAGGAGTGGTGCGCGCGGTTCCAGGCGCCCGGGGCCTCCCCGCCTCCGGGTCGGGCCCGGCGGGTCCCGCGCGAGCCGACGCCTCGCCTCGCCGTTCGCGCGCGGAAGATCCTCCCCGTGAGCGAGACGATCGGGCCCGTCGACGACGGCGTCGTCCTGATCCGGGACGGGAAGATCGAGGCGGTCGGCCGGAACCTCCCGATCCCCCCGGACTACAAGGTCCTCGACTACCCGGGGGCCTTCGTCTTCCCCGGCTTTGTCGACCTCCACTCCCACATCCACGCCGGGGGCTTCGGGGACACGAACGACATGGTCCACCCGGACAACCCCGAGTTCCGGGTGCTCGACGCCGTCGTCCCGTGGAACGAGGACATGCAGTACGCCGTCGCCGGGGGCGTCACGACGATCCTCGCGATCCCCGGCAGCGGGACGAACCTCTCGGGCTTCGGCGTGCTCCTGAAGCTCAAGGACGCCGAGACGGTCGAGGAGATGGTGCTGCGGCAGCCCGGTGCGATGAAGATCGCGCAGGCGTGGAACCCCGAGCGCGCCTCGGGGGACCTGGGCGCCTCGCGGATGGGGATGTCGTGGATGCTGCGGCGGCTCTTCGCCCGGACGCAGGCCCTCCTCGCCGAGCTCGAGCGCGACCCCGGGAAGCCGATCCCCCCCGACCTCGCGATGCTCGTCCAGGTCTTCCGGAAGAAGACCCCCGTCCTCATCCACACGGCCGGGGACCGGGACGTGATGGCGACGGCGCGGATGTTCGGCGACGAGCTCGACGTCGACGCGGTCGTCTCCCACGGCTGCTTCAACGGGATGGCCGTCGCCCCGGAGCTCGCCCGCCGCGACCTGCCGACGAACCTGGGGCCGAGGATGTTCGACTGGACCTTCCAGGCCGACGCCCGCTTCTACGGGATCGTCGAGGCCTACGAGCGCGCCGGGTGCCGGAAGATCTCGATCAACACGGACGCCGGCGTCGTCCCGCAGGAGGACCTCTTCGTCCAGGGGGCGATGGCCTCCCGGTTCGGGGCGAACGAGGAGCTCTGCCTCAAGGGGTGCACGATCGAGCCCGCCCGCTCGATCGGCGTCGCCGACCGGGTGGGTTCCCTCGACCCGGGGAAAGACGCCGACCTCGTGATCAAGGCGGGCCCGCCCTTCGACGCGCGCACGCCGATCGAGGCGGTCGTGATCGACGGGGAGATCGTCTACGACCGCCGCCGCGACGGGCAGCGGTACTGAGCCCCGGTGATCCCGCTCCTCCTCGCCGCCCTCCTCCTGCAGGAGACGAAGCCCGCCTCGGCTCCCGCCTCCGCCCCGCGGCCGCCCGAGGAGGGCCCGCTCCTCGCGATCCGGGTGAAGCGGGCCGAGACGGTGAGCCAGGGCCCGATCGAGGGGGCGACGATCCTGGTCCAGGGAGGACGGATCGCGACGGTCGGGCCCAACGTCCCGGTCTCGCGGCGGGCGAAGGTGGTCGAGGCGGGCGATCTCGTCGCCGTCCCGGGCTGGGTGATCCCCTGGTCCCGCCTCGGGATGAGCCCGGGGAGGGCCCGCGGGTCGAATCCCCACCTCCGGGCGGTGGACGAGCTCGATCCCCACGACCCGCTCTGGAGGAAACTCCTCGAGCGCGGCGCCACGACGATCGCGGTCGCTCCGTACGGCGGCGGGATCTCCGGACGGGGAGCGATCCTCCGGCCCCGGGGGTCCCGGGCCTCGGAGATGGCCCTCGTCCCGGACGCGTTCCTCGCCGTCGATTTCGAGGCGAGCACCCCCTCGAAGCAACAGATCCGACAAGCCCTCCAGGGGGCCGAGCGCGAGCTGGAGAAACTGGAGAAGGCGGCGGAGGACCGCCGGAAGGCCGAGTCGAGGCCGGCGAGCGCCCCCTCGACCCAGCCCTCGACGCAGCCCGCGACGCGCATCGCCCCCGAGACGAGGCCCGCCCCCCTCGACCCGAAGGTCGAGCCCCTCGTCCGGCTCCTCGAGCGCAAGACCCGCGCGCTGGTCGCGCTCTCGGGGCCCGGCGAGTACCTCCACTTCCGGGCCGCCGTCGAGGACTTCGAGTTCGACGCCGTGATCGTCGCCTCCCCGATGCTCTACCAGGTCGCCGACCGCATGGGACAGGCGAAGGAGGCGGCGATCCTCCCGCCCGACGTCCGCTTCGAGCCCCAGACGCGGAATCGCGTCAACGCCGCGGCGATCCTCTCCCGGGCGGGGGTCAGGATCGCGTTCGCGCCGAGCCCCCCCACCCTCGAGGGATACGAGTCCTACCCCTTCAGCGTCGGGGAGGTGGTGAAGGCGGGTCTCCCCCGCGACGTCGCCCTGCGGGCGATGACCCTCACCCCGGCCGAGCTCCTCGGCGTCGCCGACCGCGTCGGCTCGATCGAGGAGGGGAAGGACGCCAATCTCCTCTTCTTCGACGGCGACCCCCTCGACGCCCGGGCGCGGTTGCGGAAGGTCCTGTTCGAGGGGGAGTTCGTCTTCGAGGCCGCGCCGTGAGCCTCCTCCCCTTCCTCCTCGGCGCCCTCCTCCTCCCGGCTCCCGCCCAGGAATCCAAGCCCGCCCCGACCCGCAAGGAGCGGAAGGAGGAGAGGAAGAAGGACGAGGAGGAGCGCCGCAAGAAGGAGGAGGAGAAGGTCTTCGCGATCGTCGGCGGCGACGTCCACACGGTCGGCGGAGCGACGATCCGCGGGGGGACCGTCCTCTGCCGCGGCCGGAAGATCTGGAAGGTCGGGCTCGACCTCGAGGTCCCGAAGGGGGCGAAGGTCCTCGACGCGAAGGGGATGCGGGTCTACCCGGGCCTCGTCGCCGCCGGCTCCGCCGGGATCCTCGGCTCCCCCTTCGGCGGTCCGGGTGGGAATCCCGCCGATTCCGTCGACCCCTTCTCCCTCCCGATCCAGCTCGCGGCGGCCTCCGGCGTCACGACCGTCTGCGCGGGGATCGCCGTCGGGAAAGTGATCCCCGGCGAGATCGAGGGGGTGCTCGTCCGGGAGACCGCCTTCGTCTCCCTCGCCTACTCGGCGTCGAACCCGGTCCAGCGCCTCGAGGTGCGCGAGAAGCTCGAGAAGGCGAGGGACTACCTGCGCCGGATGCGGGAGTGGGAGGAGGCGAAGAAGGCCGACCCCCAGGCGAAGGAGCCCTCCAAGCAGGGGGTCGACGAGAGCCACCTGAAGCTGCTGCGCCGCGAGCTTCCCGCCCGTCTCCCGGCGGGCTCCGCCGACGACCTCCTCGCGATCTGCGGGCTCCTGGACGACTTCGGGTTCGACGCCGTGGTCGACGGCGCCCACGAGGGATGGACGATCGCGCCCGAGATCTCCCGGCGCGGCATCCGCTGCGTGGTCACGCCGCGGGCGAAGGTGCGGCCGGACCGGAACACGAACCGCCCGACCGGCTCCTCGATCGAGAACGCGGCGATCCTGCACGGAGCCGGCGTCCCGATCGCCGTCCTCCCGCCGACCTCGATGGTGAGCACGGGAGGGGTCGCGGGGCGCGACCTGATGACCCTCCCCCTCGACGCGGCCTTCGCGATGCGGGGAGGGCTCGGGGAGCAGGCCGCGCTCGAGTCGGTGACGCTCGGAGCGGCGCGCGTCCTCGGCGTCGAGGACCGGCTGGGCTCGATCGATCCGGGGAAGGACGCCGACCTCATCGTGACCTCGGGGGACCTCCTCGACCACCGGACCTTCGTCGAGTTCACGATCGTGAACGGGAAGGTCGTCTACGACCGGCAGAAGTCGACGTTCTTCTCCCACATCCGACCCCGGGCGCCCCTCGAGCTGGTCGAGGTGGGCGCCGAGTCGCGGCCCTCGACCGCCCCGGCGGAGGGCGAGGCGAAGTAGCGGCGAGGCCGCCGGGCGCCGGGAGAGGCGGCGCTATCGTTCGGGCCCGTGTTCCGCACCTTCGCCGAGGCCGAGGCCTTCCTCCGGACGCGCGAGGACTTCGAGCGCCGCGCGCGCGGAGGGTGGAGGCCCGACCTCGGTCCGGCGCGGGCCCTCGTCGCGGCGCTCGGGGAGCCGCAGCGCCGCGCCCGCGTCCTCCACGTCGGGGGGACGAAGGGGAAGGGCTCGACCGCGACCTTCCTCGCGGAGGTGCTCCGCGCCTCCGGACGGCGGGTCGGGCTCACCACCTCTCCCCACCTCGAGCGGGTGACCGAGCGGATCGTCGTCGACGGGGAGGAGATCGGCGCGGAGGCGTTCGCCGCCGCCGTCGGGCGCGCGGCGCGCGTCGCGGAGGCCGGCGGGGAGGCCGGGCGGGCGAGCACCTTCGACGTGCTGACCGCGGCCGCGTTCGACCACTTCGCCCGGGTCGGGGTCGAGTGGGCGGTCGTCGAGGTCGGGCTCGGCGGGCGCCTCGACTCGACGAACGTCGTCGAGCCGGAGGTCTGCGTCCTGACGAACGTCTCCCTCGAGCACACCGAGGTCCTCGGGGATCGGATCGAGGAGATCGCGCGCGAGAAGGCGGGGATCGTGAAGCCCGGGATCCCCGTCGTCACGGGCTTCGAGGGGGAGGCGCTCCCCGTCCTGGAGGCCGCCTGCCGGGACCAGGGGGCGCGGCTCCTGCGGCGAGGGAGGGAGTTCGCCGTCGAATCGGTCGAGCGGACCGCGGGGGGGCTCCGCGTCGGACTGCGAACCTGGAAGAGCGGGTACGGACCCGTCGCGTTGCCCGGAAGCGGGCTCTTCCAGGCGGAGAACCTCGCCTTCGCCGTCGCCGCGCTCGAAACGGCGCAGGAGCGGGGGGTCCTCCCCGGATTCGACCTCCCCGCCCACCTGGCGGCCGCGGCGCCTCGGCTGTCGGTGCCCGGCCGCTTCGAGGTCTTCCCGGGCGAGCCCCCGATCGTCCTCGACGGGGCCCACACCCCCGAGTCGGTCGAGGCGGCGCTCGCGAGCCTCGAGGGGGCCTTCCCGGGCCGTCGGCGGGTGATCGTCTTCGGCGCGCAGCGCGACAAGGACCTGCGAGGGATGTCAAGCCGCCTCCGGGATCGGGCCGATACGGTTGTCCTCACTGCCTTGGCGACTCCCCGAGCCGCGTCGTTGCCCGCCCTCGCCGCGGTCGCCCGCGAGGAAGGGCTCCCCTTCGTCGAGGAGGATCCCCGCCGCGCCCTCGAGGTCGCCGCGGAACGGGCGGGCCGGGGAGGCGTCGTGCTCGCCCTCGGCTCCCTCCACCTCGTCGGGGCGCTGCGGCCGGCGGTGGCGCGGGAGCGGGGGAGACGCGGAGGACGCAAGCCGTGGTGACGATCGTCGCCGACCTGTTCGTGACCGACACCTTCCTCATCAAGGGGAGGGTCGAGGGGAAGTACGCCCGATTGAGCAAGGTCCTCGACGACGCCCGGCGCCTCTTCGTCCCCGTCCGCGAGGCGACCCTCGTCGACCTCCAGAGCCGCGAGCGGGTGATCACCCCTCGCGTGCACGTCCGCCTCGACGAGATCGTCCTCGCCCACGAGCTCGTCGACGTGGGAGGGGACCTCTTCCAGGCCGCGCTCGCGAAGGACCGGGAATCGGTGCGGATCCGGGCCTTCCACGCGGGTCGGAGCAATCTCGAGGTCTCCGGGCGCGTCCGCCCGAACGCCTACGAGCCGGCGGACGGCGCCCGGCGCTTCTTCGTCATGGAGGCGCCCGAGATCCGGGGGGTGCGCCTCGAGGGGGACAAGGACCTCGAGATCCTGCAGGGGCTCCCCTACGTCATCGTCAACCGCGAGAGGCTCTCCTACGTCTACGACTTCGATCCCAACTTCGCCTCGGAGGAGACGGAGTAGCCCGGCCCGGCCCGCCGGGCCGGCGGGGGCGGGTCAAGGCGGGGGGACCGGAGGTCGATAACGGGGCCGCGAGCTCCGTGCCTTCCCGGCGACCGAGGCCTCGATGAGTCATCCCTTCCTCGCGGCGATCCTCCCCCTCGTCGGAGCGCTGGCCCTCCCCGGCCAGGAAGGGAAGCCGACCCGGAACCAGGGGAGCCCGCGGGGCCGGCTCGTCTTCGGGCTCTACCCCTCCGACAGCCCGACGGAGATGTACCGCCAGTTCCTCCCGCTGTGCGAGTACCTGACGGAGGCGACGGGCTACCAGGTCGAGCTCGACGTCGCCCCCTCCTACTCCGCCGGGATCGAGAAGATCCGGAAGGGGGAGGTCGACCTCTTCCGCAGCGGCGCGGGCGCCTTCGGCCACCTCCTCCTCCAGGAGAAGTCGCGCGCCCCGGTCCTCGTCGCCGTCGAGCAGGAGGGGGAGAAGAAGGAGACGACGTTCCGGGGAGCGATCGTCACCCGGCAGGACGCCCCCTTCCGCACGATCCAGGACCTCAACGGGAAGACCTTCGCGTTCGGGGACCGCCGCTCGACGATGGCGAACCAGGTTCCCCGGAAGCTTCTCGCGGACGCGGGCGTGCACGTGTCCCCCTCCTCCGTCCACCTCAAGAGTCACGACGACGTCGCCCTCGCCGTCCTCAACGGGGAGTTCGACGCCGGCGCCTGCAAGGCCCCGACGGCGGAGAAGTACAAGGACAAGGGGCTGCGGATCCTCGCGCTCACGGAGCCCTCTCCCTCGAAGCCGATCTACGCCCGGTACGGGCTCGAGACGGGGAAGATCGAGGCCGTGCGCAAGGCGCTCCTCGCCCTCGACATCGCCCGTCCCGAGCACCGCGCCATCCTGACCGGGATCGAGGCGAAGCTGAGCGGATACAGCGCCGCGAAGGACCCGGTCGAGTACGAGCAGTTCGCCCGGTTCCTCGGTCCCGAGACCGAGGACCCGGCGCCCGCCGCCCCCCCCGGAAAGTGACCTTTCGGGGAGGAGAGATCCTCCGGGCGTCGGACCGCTCGGCGCGCGGGATGTCGCTCCCGGCGAGGCTCGTCCTCCTCGTCGCGGGGATCGTCCCCTTCATCCTGGCGGCCGGATTCTTTCTCCTGCGGGAGGCGCGCGGGCTCCTCCGCGACCAGCTCGTCCGGACCGGGGAAGGGCTCGCCAACCAGTTCGAGAAGTTCGCCCAGGACAAGATGCTCTCGAACGACTGGCCCGAGGTGCAGCGCGCGGTCGCCGGGATCCTGAAGGGGGATCCGGACATCCGGGCGATCGAGCTCATCGGACGGGAGGGGCGCCTCGTCGCCGGCACGCTCCTCGGTCCCCAGGTCCTCTCGGGCGAGGTGTGGGTGCAGCGCGCCCTCACGGCGCGGATCGACGACAAGCGGACGCGCGACCTGGGCCGTCTCACGATCGCCTATCGCACGGCGCGCATCGACGGATTCCTGGGACGGGCGAGCGTCTGGGTGATGGGAGTGACCGGGGGGCTCACAGGGCTCGTGGTGCTCTGGCTCCTCGGGACGCTCCGGCGGCTGATCCTCCTGCCGATCCGGGAGCTCACCGCCTACGCCCGCGCGTTCGGAGCCGGGGAGGATCCGCCCCCGATCGACCTCGCCCGCAAGGCGGAGTTCGCCGTGCTCGCGGGGGCCCTCTCGAGCGCGCGCGGGGCGGTCGAGGAGCGCGACCGGGCGTTGCGGACCCAGTTCGACACGGTCCGGGCCGCCTACCTCCAGCTCGAGTCGATCCTCCAGTCGCTCGGCGAGGGGGTCCTCGTCGCCGACGACGAAGGCAAGGTCGTGCTCGCGAACGGGGCGATCGCGGGGGTCCTCGGGCCGCCCGAGGGGATCCTCGGCCGGTCGATCCAGGAGTTCCTCCCGATCCCGTCCGACGAGAAGGGGAAGGGGAGCGCCTCCGCGTTCCCCGGGGAGGGGAAGCCCTCCCGGACCTTCACGACCCAGGTCGGCCGCCGCACCGTACGCTGGAGCCTGGGGCGCGTGGCGGGCGGAGGGCAGGGGCGGATCCGCTCCGTGGCGGTCCTGCGGGACGTGACCCTCGAGCTCGAGCAGGCGTCGATGAAGGACGAGTTCATCGCCTCCGTGTCCCACGAGCTGCGCACCCCCCTCTCCTCGATCCTCGCCTTCACGGAGATCCTCCTCTCCTCTCCCCCCGAGGACCTCCAGATCCAAAAGGAGTTCCTCGAGATCATCCACCGGGAATCGGCCCGGATGTCCGAGCTCGTGAACGACATCCTCGACATCTCGCGCCTCGAGGGGGGCGCCGTCCGGTTCCGTCTCGAGCGGGTCGACGCGATCGGCCTCGCGAAGGAGGTCGGATCGAACTTCCACGCCGTCGCGGACAAGGCGAAGGTGCAGCTGCGCGTGGAGTGCGCCCCGCAGACGCCGCTGATGTTCGCCGACCGGCAGCGCGTCGTGCAGGTCGTCGTCAACCTCGTCTCGAACGCGGTCAAGTTCACCCCCCCGGGCGGAAAGGTGACGGTCGAGACGCGCGGGGAGACCGAGGCCGGCCCGGAGGGGGACCGCCTCTGGTGCGTGGTCGAGGTCCGGGACACCGGAGTCGGGATCGCCGCGGAGGACCTCCCGAGGGTGTTCGAGCGCTTCACGCAGATCGGCGACCCCCTCGTCGCGAAGCCGAGGGGGACCGGACTCGGACTCTCCATCTCCCGGGCGATCGTCGAGCGGCTCGGGGGGAGGATCGGCGTGCGGAGCGTCACCAATCGGGGGAGCACGTTCACCTTCCAGATCCCGGCGGCGCCCGCGGAGCCGCTCCTTCCGGCGGCCGTCCCCGCTTCCCGGGCGGAGCCCGCCGGGGCGGAGCCGAGCCTCCTCGCGGCCCTCCGCGGCGCGGAGGCGGGAGGTGAGGAGGTCCGGCCCCCCGCCTGACCGCTCGGTCGGCTACGCGCCGACGCCCGGGGCGTCGGGCGGGGCCGGCGGGACGGGTCCGGAGGGGGGGGCCCCCTCCTCGATCACGACGGATCCGTCCGGATCGATCCGGACGAGGTCGCCGGTGTGGATGGCGCGGGTCGCCCCGTCGACGCCGACGACGGCGGTGAGTCCGTACTCCCGGGCGAGGATCGCCGTGTGGCAGAGCGTCCCCCCGACCTCGGTCACGACCCCGCCCGCGCGGGGGAAGACGACGCTCCAGGCGGGCTCGGTGTAGGGGGCGACGAGGATCTCGCCGGGACGGAACGCGCCGAGGTCCTCGAGCGAGCGAACGACGCGGGCGCGTCCGCGCGCGCTCCGGCCCCTGGAAACGGCGAGTCCCGCGAGCTGCCCGTGAGGGCTTCCCTCGCTCGCGGGACCCCCGATGTTCTCGGAAGCGATGGAATCGAGGTCGCGCGGGCACACCGTCGGGGGGAGGTCGAGCCCCTCGAAGGCGTCCCGGCGGGCGCGCCGGACGCTCGCGCGGGCGTCGGGGCGCACGGAGGGGTCCTCGAGCGAGAGGACCTCCTCGAAGGAGAGGTGGAAGACCTCCCCGTCGAGCCCCCGGCGCCGGCCGATCTCGAGGAACGCCTCGCGCAGGAGCGCGATCTCGCGGACGCAGAGATCCTTCGCGTCCTCCTTCAGCGTCTCGTAGGCGCGCAGGAAGGCGACCTTCTCCGCGAAGAGGCGGCGCCGCACCCGCGGCAGCGCGTCGACGAAGGCGGCGGCGCGCGCGTCGAGCCCCTCCGTCCCGTTCGCCGCCGCCCGGGCCGGCGAGGCCGGCGCGCGGCCGTTCCCGTTCCGGCCGGGGGACCCGTTCCCCTTCATCCCCCGGAGGGCCTCGAGCAGCCGCTCGATCTTCTCGGGGACCTCGACGAAGCGGGGGGAGGCGAGCTCGAAGTCGACCTCGGCGCGGTGGCCGAAGGCC
Source organism: Planctomycetota bacterium (assembly GCA_022616055.1). Taxonomy (GTDB): domain Bacteria; phylum Planctomycetota; class UBA1135; order UBA1135; family JAKEFM01; genus JAKEFM01. The sequence goes on along the minus strand of JAKEFM010000204.1, from coordinate 10,356 downwards.
GCGAGGTAGGCGGCGAGCGGGGCGTTCCCCTGGGCGACCTCGAGGAGGAGGGCGTTCGCCCGCGCGGAGGCCCCGGGCGCCTTCCCCACGAGGAAGTCGGCGGGGCGCAGGTCCGTGCCGGCGAGGTCCTTCTCGAGGACCCGGTGGCTCCAGTCCGCGAGGACGTTCACGACCTCGGCCTCGACGTAGTGGTCCGCGACGAGCGTCCGCCAGCGCCGGCGGACCGCCTCGAAGAGGGAGGCGTCGTCCATGCGCCCGAGGTCGAGGACGAACTCCTCGCGGACGAAGCGCTCGATCCGGGGCGCGACCGCCTGGCGGAAGCGCCCCTCGAGGACGCGGCGCTCGCGCTCGATCCGCCACGCCGAGAAGAGGCGGGCGCGGCGGGGGAAGAGCCGGGCCTCGGCCGCGCCGTTGACGTAGAGCCTCCCGAAGACGGTCTCGACGACCTCCTCGGGATGGACGCGGGCGTCGTAGGGCAGGCCGAGCCGGCGGCACGCCGCCTCGACCGCCCCTCCAAGGCCCCACAACGCCCGCATCAGGGAGAGCGAAAGTTCCGTGGGTCGGGGGAGGTCCTCCGTGAGGGCCGTCGACTTCCACAGGGGCTCCCCGGCGGGGAGCCCCGCCGCGCGCGCCTGGAGCCGTCGCCGCTCCCGCTCGCGCAGGGCGCGCACCTCGGCGACGCCCGGCGGGCAGGTGATGTCGCGCGACTGCAGGAGGTGGACCCGCCCGTCGGCGATCGCCCACTCGATGTCCTGGGGCCGCCCGAAGAAGGCCTCGACCCGGAGCGCGAGCCGGCCGACCTCCTGCGCGGGGAACTCCGCCTTCCCCGACTCCACGGCGAGCGTCTCCCGGTCGAGGACGACGCGCTCGGGGTTCAGGCGTCCCTGCACGAGGTCCTCCCCTCGCCCGCGGACGGCCTCGACCAGGACCGAGCCTGCGTCGAGGGGGTGGGTCGTGAACACGACCCCCGCCCACTGCGGCTCCACCATCCGCTGGACGAGCACGCAGGGGGGGGAGGCTTCTCCGTACGCCTTCGCCCGCTCCGAGCGGAACGAGTCGAGGACGAGGCCGACCGCCTCCGGCAGGCGCTCCCCGTCGACGTCGAGGACGCTCTCGAAGATCCCGGCGTAGGAGGCGGAGGCGCCGTCCTCCCGCAGCGCGCTGGAGCGGACGGCGACCCGCTGCGCGCCGAGGGCGCGGAAGGCGCGCGCGAGCGAGGCGCGCTGCCCCTCCGTCGGCGTCCAGGGGGACCCGTTGAGCGGCCCGAAGAAGGAGGGGGCGACGACGAAGCCGTCGGGGACGGGGAAGCCCTCGTCCCGGAGGCGGGCGAGATTGCGGGCCTTCGCGCCGATCCCCTCCGGCCGGACGGCCGCCGCGAGCGGGTGGAGGCCATCCCCCCACGGGGCGGGTAGGCCGGCGGCCCGCCGGGCCCGGCGCCTCTCGCTCCGCAGGACGAGCGTCTTCTCCAGGGCCGCGAGGCCGACGCTGAAGGCGAGATAGAGGGAGATCGCCGCCCGGAAGGGCGAGACGAGCGCGGCGAGGGCGAGCCCCGTGACGACGGGCACGATCCGCCGGGCCCCGCGGCCTCCCTCGGCGCCGATCGCCATCATCGCGGCGGTCGAGAGGCCGACCGCGGCCGGAAGGAGGAGCCAGGGATCGGGGACGGAGAGGTCGTCGATCCACCCGCGGACGAGGGGAAGCCCCTGGAACTCCTCGAGCCCCGCCACGACGCGGAAGAGCCCCATCAGGACGAGGAGCTGGGCGCCGAGGGCGAGGAGGGCGAGGAGGGGGCGCACCTCCGCGCGGCGGTAGACGGCGCGGAGCGCGTGGCGGCGCCCGGTCGGATCGGCGGCGAAGCGCGACTTGATCTTGCGGACCTCCTCGGCGACCCCGCTCATCCGGAAGGTCGACCGCTGCGCGGCGGCGGAGAGCGGGAGGAGGAGGAGGCGCAGCACGACGACGGCGGCGAGGAGGCCGACCGCGATCGACCCGAGGCGGTTGCCGAGCCAGAGGACGAGACCGCGCAGCGGGCCGCAGAGGGGAGCGAGGAGGCCGAAGCTCGATCCCGCCGCGAGCGTCGCCTCGCTCCTGACGAGGCTCTCGGCGTCGGGGGGGAACTCGTGGGGGACCGTGTAGCGGCCGAGGTAGTTCAGGCCGAGCTTGGCGAGCTTCGAGCCGACGACGGTCGCGAAGAAGCCGCTCCGCTTGTCGTAGACGACCCCGACGTAGGCGGGCTCCTTCGGCAGCTCCCGGAACCTCCGGTCGAGCTCCGCGCTCGGGAGCGCCCGGATGCAGATCTGGACCGAGTTGGGGAGGTGCTCGGCGTTGAACTCCGTGTCGTAGCGGTTGTCGAGGAAGACGACCTTCCCCTTCCGGATCGCGGCGAGGACGTCGTCCGTGTCGAGGAGCCGCGTCCGGTTGGGGTAGTCGGGGATGTCGCGCGGGTCGCCGTGCGTGGCCCCCCATCCCTCGAGCGGCCGTCCGTCGGCCCGCCACTTCTCGTAGCCGCCGCGCACGAAGACGACGTCCCACCCCTTCGGACGGAGCGCCTCGACGAGCTCGGCGGACCGGTTCCCCGACCAGCAGAAGAGGATCGTGCGGACGCCCGGCTTGAGGTAGTTCTCGGGGTGGGCGAGGACGTCGGGGTAGCGGACGTGCCCCGAGCCCGTCAGCCGGGCCTGCGCGTGCTCCTCGTCCTCGCGGACGTCGAGGACGGAGGGGCACTCCGGCTGACCGAGGAGCGCGACGACGGCCCCGTTGTCGAGGCCGTGCGGGTGGAGGTTCTGCTCGCTGAAGTCGAGGGTCTTGAGGTTCTCGTCCTTGATCAGCCGGCCGGCCTGCTTCGAGGTGCGGACGAGGTTGAGCGTGAGGCGGCGGTTCTTCTCGTCGGTGGAGGCCCGGTACTGGAGGAAGTTCGCGACCGCGGAGGCCGCGAGGGCGAGGCCCAGGACGGCGAGGAACCGCGGGCGGGCGGCCGGAGCCGCGCCCTCCCCCAGAGTCCGGGACCTCCGCAGGAGGGTGCGCCCTCCGAGGTAGGCCCCTCCCAGGGCGAGGAGGTGGGCGGCGTTGCTGAAGAAGCTGACGACGACGTCCGGCGAGGGGATCGCCGAGGCTGGCCCCGCCAGCAGCAGGAGCGCCAAGCCGACGTCGACGGGGGTGACGCGGAGGGAACGCGGCACCATGACGGCCTCTCTCTTCGGGCGTTTCCTTGCCAGGTCCCGGCTCCGTGGGAGGTCCACGGACCAGGGGTCCGCGGCCAGCGCCCGGCCGTGCCGGGACCCGTTGGGTAGATCCGCAAGTTCGCCCGGAACCGGGGGAATCGGTCCGAACGATCCGGCTCCACCCTGGCGATCGACCGGCCGGAGAGCCGGCTCCTCGCTCGGGTCCCTCGGAAGACCCCCTATTCATTGACGCACCCCGGCCACTTGGCCCTTGATCTTGTGGTCGGAATCCTGTCGATTTCCCCCCACGCAGCCCCCCCAGGCGACCGGAATGACCCTCAGACCCTCCCTCCTCCTCCCCCTCCTCTTCGTGGCCCTCGCGACCTCGACCCCATCCCAGGGGCCCCCCCCGGAGAAGACCTTCGAGGAGCGCCTGGTGGAGATCCTCAAGGAGCGGGGCATCGTCGACGAGGCCACCCGGAGGGAGCTCCTCGACCTCGCGGCGCGGATGAAGGCGGAGGAGGCCGCGAAGCGGGAGGGGCTGGACAGGGAGATCCGCGCTCTGGAGGCGGTCGCGGGCCGAGCCGTCCAGGGGGAGGCCCCCGAGGTCAGGGCCACCTACCGCAAGGGGTTCATCCTCGAGACGGCGGACGGGGACTTCAGCATGAGGATCGGCGGGAAGCTCCAGATCCGGGGGAGCTACACCGACCGGGACGACGACGGGACCGGGAACAACGCGACGGAGTTCGACGTCCATCGGGCCCGCGCCGAGTTCGAGGGGAACGCCTACGGGAAGGACGTCACGTACAAGCTCTCCGTGGACCTCCGCGGAGGCTCCTCCAGTCTCCGCGACGGGTACCTGAACTACGCCTTCGACAAGGCGCTCCAGCTCCGCGGCGGCCAGTTCAAGGTCCCCTACGGTCGCCAGGAGCTGACCTCCGCGTTCCGCCAGCAGTTCGTCGACCGCTCCTTCGTGTCGGATGTCTTCGCCCCCGGCCGCGAGCCGGGAGCGATGCTCCACGGGACGATGGAGAACGGGGTGTTCGAGTACGCCTTCGGCGCGTTCAACGGCGACGGCCAGAACGTGAACACGAACGACGACAACGCAGTCCGCTGGGCGGGTCGCGCCGCCGTCAATCCCTTCGGGGCGGTCCCCTACTCCGAGGGGGACCTCGACCGGTCGCAGGAGGTCCTCCTCGGGGTCGGCGTGAACGCGATGCACAACCCGACCCGCGGCACCCCCGACGCGGACGTGGACTCCTTCGGGCTCGACGGGATCCTCCTGACCGGCGGGCTCTCGGTGCAGGGAGAGCTCTTCCTCCAGCGCGCGGACGTCGAGGGAGGTCCGACGGCGGAGGACGAGGGGGCCTACGTGCAGGCGGGCTACCTCCTCGCGGAGGGCTGGGAGGTCGCGGGCCGGATCGCCGGAGCGTCCTTCGACAACGACATCCTCGTCGTCGGAGACACGCGCCAGCAGCGGGAGTACCAGCTCGCGTTCAGCCGCTACTTTCGCAAGCACGACCTCAAGATCCAGGCCGACGTCACCCACCGGAGCATCGACGTCCTCGGCAACCAGGACGAGCTCGACCGCGTCCTGCGCCTGCAGGCGCAGCTCGCCTTCTAGCGTCGCTCCCTCGGCCCGCGCCTCGCTCCGGCCTCGGAGGCATCCTCGTCCTCGATCGGGGCGCGGGGCTGGCGCGGCGTCCGCGCCCTCCCCTCCCGGCGCCCCTCGGAGGCGGACTCCTTGCGCTCGCGCTGGCATTCGTCGAGCACCTCCAGGTAGGAGGCGTAACGCGAGGGCGCGACCTTCCCCCGCTTCACGGCCGACCGCACCGCGCAGCCGGGTTCCTCGCAGTGGAGGCAGGAGGGGAACCGGCAGCGGCGCTCGAGCCCGCGCATCCCGCGGAAGAGGAGCCGGACGTCCGCAGCCTCGACCCGCCAGAGGGCGAAGTTCCGGATGCCGGGCGTGTCGACGACGAGGGCGCCGAAGGGGAGCCGCACCATCCGGACGCCGGTCGTCGTGTGCCGGCCTTCCCCGGTCCTCTCGGACACGGGCGCGACGCGCAGGTCGAGCCCGGGGGCGAGGGCGTTGAGGAGGGTCGACTTCCCGACACCGGACGAACCGGCGAGCACGGTCACCTTCCCCTCGAGCGCGGCCCGGAGCTCCGCCAGCCCGTCGCCGCGGAGCCCGGACGTGAGGAGGGCGGGGTAACCCGCCCGCCGGTAGATCCCGGCCGCCTCCTCCGCCTCCCCCTTCCGGGCGAGGTCGACCTTGTTCACGCACACGATCCCCTCGAGGTCGCCGTGCTCGGCGGCCGCGAGGACCCGGTCGGGGTGGGACGGGGAGAAGGCCGGATCCCGGATCGAGGCGACGACGAGGACCTGGTCCGCGTTCGCGACGAGGACCTGGGCCCGCCGTCCCTCCCCCGCGCTCGCGCGGAAGAGGACCGTGCGTCGCTCCTGCCGCTCCTCGATCGCGCCGGGGACATCCGAGAGGTCGACTCGGACGAGGTCTCCCACGGCGAACGGCCGGCGCTCCTCGCGGCGGTGCTCGAAGTGGTGGCCGCGGGGGACGCAGGGGAGGATCCGCCCCTCGACCTCGACGTGGCAGACCTTCGCGTCGACCTGGATGACCCGACCTTCGTGGAGCATCGCCGGGCCTTATCATCCCCGACGATGCCCCGTCCCGGCGAGCGGATCGCCTCGGTCCGCAACCCCCTGGTCCGCCGCTTCCGTCGGGTGCGCGAAGGGCGGGAGCGGGGGGAGATGGTCCTCGAGGGGGTCCGGCTCCTCGAGGAAGCGCTCGGGGCGGGCCTCCGACCCTCGACCGTCCTCGTCTCCCCCCGCCTCGCTGCGACCGAGCGGGGCCGCACCCTCCTCGAGCGCCTGAATCGTTCGACCCCCCCGCCGTTCGCCGCGACCGAAGAGGTGGTCGGGGCGGCGAGCGAGGCGAGCACGCACCAGGGCGTGGTCGCGATCGCCCCCGCCCCCGACTGGAAGGAGGAGGACCTCTTCCCCCCGGGGCGGGAGCCTCTCCTCCTCCTCGCGGCGGGCGTGCAGGATCCGGGGAACCTCGGGGCGCTCCTGCGCGTGGCCGAGGCGGCGGGCGCGACCGGGTTCCTCGCGACGACGGGCTGCGCCTGGCCCTTCCAGGACCGGTGCGCGCGCGCGAGCGCCGGCTCGATCTTCCGGCTCCCGGCGCTCGCCGGGCTCTCGACGAGAGAGGCGCTCGCCCTCGTCGGTCGCCGCGGTCTCCGCCTCCTCGCCGCCGATCCCCATGGCGGAGAGGACTATCGCCGGGCCGACCTCTCCGGGCCCATCGCCCTCCTCCTCGGGAGCGAGGGTCAGGGACTCCCGGCGGAGCTGCGGGGCGCCGCGCGCCCTGCGGTCCGGATCCCGCTCCGGGGGCGCGTCGAGTCGCTCAACGTCGCGGCGGCTGCGGCGATCCTCGCCTTCGAGGTGGCGCGCCGCCGGGAAGAGGCCTCCGCGGGGACGCCGCGATGACCGGCCGGCTCTTCGAGGAGGAGCCGAGGTCCCGCGACCCCGAGGCCCGGCGCGACGCGCCGCTCGCCGAGCGGATCCGGCCGCGGACCCTCGAGGAGTTCGTGGGGCAGGAACACCTCGTCGGGCCCGGGAAGGTCCTGCGGCAGGCGATCGAGAAGGACGACCTTCGCTCCGTCGTCCTGTGGGGCCCGCCCGGGACGGGGAAGACCACCCTCGCCTGGATCCTCGCCCGGGCGACCAAGGCCCGCTTCGTTCCCTTCTCCGCGGTGCTCTCCGGGATCGCCGAGATCCGGAAGGTGATGGCCGAGGCGGAGAAGGTCCGCCGGTCGGGGGGAGGGCGCACCGTCCTCTTCATCGACGAGATCCACCGCTTCAACAAGGCCCAGCAGGACGCCTTCCTCCCCTTCGTCGAGCGGGGGGACATCGTCCTCGTCGGCGCGACGACGGAGAACCCCTCCTTCGAGGTGATCGGCCCGCTCCTCTCCCGCTCCCGGGTCCTCGTCCTCCAGCCCCTCCCGGTCGAGGCGATCCTCGAGGTCCTCCGCCGAGCGCTGCGCGATCCGGAGCGCGGGCTCGGTCGCTCCCCCGCCGAACCGGAGGAGGGGGTCCTCGAGCGGATCGCCCACTTCTCCTCCGGGGACGCCCGCCGCGCCCTCAACGTTCTCGAGCTCGCCCACGCCCTCGCCGTGCCAGACCCCTCGGGCGTCCGCCGCCTCACTCCGGCGATCGTCGAGGAGGCGCTCCAGAAGAAGGCGCTCCTCTACGACCGGGCCGGCGAGGAGCACTTCAACCTCGTCTCCGCCCTCCACAAGTCGCTCCGCAACTCCGAGCCCGACGCCGCCCTCTACTGGCTCGCCCGGATGCTCGAGGCGGGGGAGGACCCCCTGTACGTCGCTCGCCGCATGGTGCGCGTCGCCTCGGAGGACGTCGGCCTCGCCGACCCGGGCGCCCTGCGGGTGGCCCTCGACGCCGTCCGCGCCTTCGAGTTCCTCGGCGATCCGGAGGGGAAGCTCGCCCTCGCGCAGGCGGCCGTCTACCTCGCCCTCGCGCCGAAGTCGAACCGGCTCACCCTCGCCTACGGCGAGGCGGTGAAGGACGTCGAGCAGACCTACGCGGAGCCGGTGCCGATGCACCTGCGCAACCCGGTGACCGGGCTGATGAAGCAGGTCGGGTACGGGAAAGGGTACGCCTACGCCCACGACTTCGAGGACGCCGTGACGGGGATGGAGTGCATGCCCGGGAACCTGAAGGGCCGGCGCTACTACGAGCCCTCCGACCGCGGCCTCGAGAAACGCCTCGCGGAGCGGCTCGCGGAGCTCGAGCGGCTGCGACGGCCCCCCGCCCCGTAGCCGCCGCGGCGAGCGGGCACGTTCGTGGTGCCTCCCGTGCTGCGTAGGATGCCGCGATGCCGATGGGCGCGTTTCCCCCGGAGGTGGAGCAGTTCGAGCTCCCCGTCACCTTCAGCCTCGTCGCGCACTTCACCTTCGGGGTCACGGGAGCCCTGGCGGGACTCCGCCGCGGCTACGACATCATCGGCGTCATCTTCCTCGCGATGATCACCGCGGGAGGCGGCGGGCTGATCCGCGACGGGATCCTGATCTCCAAGGGGCCGCCCTCGATCCTCACCGACACGTACCTCCTCCTCCTCATCGTGGCCGCCGCCGTCGTGACGTTGTTCCTCCACCGGCACATCGAACGGGTCGGGCGCGCGATCGCCGTGGTCGACGCCCTCGGGTTGGGGGCCTTCGCCGTGCTCGGCGTGGAGCGCTCCCTGCAGGCGGGCCTCAGCCCCCCCGCCGCGATCCTGGGGGGGACGATCACCGTGGTGGGCGGAGGGCTCCTGCGCGACATCCTCGTGCGCGAGGAGCCGCTGCTGTTCAAGCCCGGGCAGTTCTACGCCCTGTTCGCCATCGGGGGATGCTGCTTCTTCCTCGCCCTCCTTCGGGCGGGCTGGTGGTCGCCGAGGCAGTCCGGGATCCTCACCGTCGTCGTCGTGTTCGCGTTGCGGCTTCTGGCGATCCGGTTCAACTGGCAGACGAGCGCGCTCTACCGCCAGCCGCCGCCGCCCGCCTAGCGAGTCCGCCGGGAAGGAGGACGGGCTACTTGAGTTCCTGGAGCACCCGCTCCGCCGCGGTGTGCAGGGGCACCGAGAGGCCCAGGCGCGCATTGGCCGGCGAGACCTGGACTCCCTGCGCGCTTCCGCGCGCGGCGAAATCGCGCCCCGTCTCGAACACGTAGCGCGTGATGGCCCCGATCTCGATGTCCGAGAGGTCGGATCCCGCGAGGAGGATCGCGGCGGTGGCGATCGTCCGCACCGCCTGCGTCTGCCCCGCGTAGGCGCCGCCAGGGATCGTCAAGGCGAAGTAGCCCGCGCCGGAGGCTGCCAGGGCGGCCACGGCGGCCTCGGAGAGCGGCAGCAGGCGCAGCGGTACGGCCGCGAGCGCGTCGCGCACGGCGTCGGCCGGCAGTCCGATCACCTGGAGCAGGGCGTCGGCCCGCCCCTCTCGCAACGCGACGAGCCCGTCGCCGGGCCGCAGCTCCAGCGACTGGAAATCCGGCGCTCCGAGGCCGTGCGCCGCGAGCGTCGCCAGCGCGGTCATGCGCGAGGCCGACCCCGGTAGCCCGACCGCGACCCGCCGTCCCCGGAGGTCCTCGATCGAAGCGAACGAGCTGTCGGCTCGCACGAGGACGTGGAGGGGCTCGGGATACAGGCTCCCGATGGCGCGCAGCGCCGGGTTCGGACCCTCCCGGGCGAAGGGGCCCTTCCCCTCGTAGGCGGCCAGGGCGGCGTCGCCCTGCGCGAGGGCGAGCGAGACCTTCCCCGCGCGCAGGAGGTGCAGGTTCTCCTCGCCTCCCCGCGTGATCAGCGCAACGACGCGCGTGGTCGTCCCACCGGAGAGCGCCTGCACCAGACGCAGGTACTGGCCGCGCTCGGGACCGGCGGCGACGGCATACCCCTGCTCGAGACGCGCGAGCCGTGCGCGGACCGTGGCATGCGCAGCGGTGAGCTCCTGTTCGATCACCTCGCGCTGCGCGGGCGAGGCGCGCTGCTCGATGGCCTCGATGACCTTGCGCATCGCCTCGAGGATCGCCGTTGTGCCGGCCTGGGGCGAACCCGTGGCGTAGGAGGGCGCCTCGGTCGGGCGGTAGGCGCCCGTGGCGACGGGCTCCCAGCGGCCCTCCTCTCGCCGGTAGACCGACGTCCCGTGCACCTGCAGCACGTCTCCCGCCCGGTTGCCGCCGGAGGTGATCCCCACGATCCCCTTGGAGCCCGCCCCCATCGCCGACACGAGGCCGGCGACGCCCGGTCCGTCCCAGGCGCCGAACTGGAACTCCCGCGTGAGCTTGAGGTCGGCGTCGAAGTAGACGATGCAGCGCGACTCGCCCGCGGGGGCCTTGGTGTCCGTCTGGGAGCCGCGCCGCGCGAATCCGGCCACCTCGAGGGTGCCGTTCGGCAGCGCCTGCGCCAGACGGTCGGCGGCGTCCTTCCGCAGGGCGTCGACGTCCGGCCCGCGCGCGCAGCCGGCGAGCGCAAGCAGGCCCAGGGTCACGAGCGTCGTCGGGAGGCGGGAACTCACGTTCAGCCTCCCATGAAGGGGAGCGACAGGGTGACCGTCAGGAAGAAGGCGTTCATGAGGTCGATGAAGAACGCGCCGGCGAGCGGCACGATGAGGAAGCTCTGCGGCGCCGG